>CAZERE010000092.1:0-11135 GCA_964515365.1 uncultured Phenylobacterium sp.
GGCGTGCATGCCGTTGTCGCGGAACCACTCGCCCATGGCGCAGCCGGCGAAGGGGGCCAGGAACTGCAGCGGGGCGGGTTCCGACGCCGTCGCGGCGACGACGATGGTGTAGTCCAGCGCGCCGCGCTCTTCGAGGGTCTTGACGATCTGGGCGACGGTCGAGCGCTTCTGACCGATGGCCACATAGATGCAATAGAGCTTCTGGCTCTCATCGCCCGTGGCGTTGATCGCCTTCTGGTTCAGGATGGCGTCGATGGCCACGGCGGTCTTGCCGGTCTGACGGTCGCCGATGATCAGCTCGCGCTGGCCGCGGCCGACGGGGATCAGGGCGTCGATGGCCTTCAGGCCGGTCTGCACGGGCTCGTGCACCGACTTGCGCGGAATGATGCCCGGCGCCTTCACGTCGGCGCGGCGACGCTCGGTGGCCACGATGGGGCCCTTGCCGTCGATGGGTTCGCCCAGGGGGTTCACCACGCGGCCCAGCAGGCCCTTGCCCACCGGCACGTCCACGATCTCGCCCAGGCGGCGGACTTCGTCGCCCTCGCCGATGGCGCGGTCGTCGCCGAAGATCACGACGCCGACATTGTCGCGTTCCAGGTTCAGGGCCATGCCCTTCACGCCGGCCTTGGGGAACTCGACCATTTCGCCCGCCTGGACGTTGTCGAGGCCGAAGACCCGGGCGATGCCGTCACCGACGGACAGAACCTGGCCGACGTCGGAAACGTCGGCTTCTTCGCCGAAATTGGCGATCTGCGACTTGAGAATGGCCGAAATCTCGGCGGCGCGGATATCCATGGTCTTACGCTCTCTTGAGGGCGAATTTCAGCGAGTCGAGCTTCGTACCCAGCGAAGCGTCGAACAGACGGGAGCCGACCCGAACCTTGATGCCGCCAAGGATCGACGGATCGACGTGGGTCTCAATTTCTGGATCCTTGCCGAGGGCCTGGCGCAGGGCGGCGGAGACGCCCCGGGCCTGGTCCGCAGACAGGGGAAGCGCGGTGGTCACGTGGGCCGAAACCACACCGCGACGTTCGGCCGAGAGGGCCTGGAACGCGGTGATCACCGAAGGAATGGCCGAGGCCCGGCCATTGGCCGAGATCAGGCCGAGGAACTTGCGGGTGGTCGGATCAAATCCGGCCTTGGCCGCCACGGCGGCCAGACCCTTGCCCTTGTCCTGGGCGCCGAAGGCCGGCGAGGCCAGCAGGACGCGCAGGTCGCGGCTGTCGGCCAGCATCGCCTTCAGCGACTTGAGGTCGGCTTCGACCGCCGCAATCTTGTTCTCGTCGTTCGCGAGATCGAACAGGGCCTGAGCATATCTGCCGCCCACATTCGAAGTCCTGGAATCGTCCGCCACTATGTGTCCGCCCGGTGCGTGTCAAAAGCCGCGACAGAAGAATCTCCGCCACAGCTAAAGGCTTGAAAGCGCTTGAAAAAGCACGGCGCCGAAAGAGGAGGTCCACCCCCCGACCCTAAGCCGCGCGCCTGATAGCACGCGATTTTAGGCGCCGCAACCAAACCGGCGTCTGGGAAATCGGCCATTTCGCCTAAGCCGGGGCGGTCGCATCGAGCTTGCGGAACACCGCAGAGCCGGTGGCGGCCAGGGCGCCGTCGCCCTTCAGCACCCGCCCGTGGACAAAGACCAGGGTCCGCGTGGCCCGCTCGACCCAGCTCTCGACCGTGACGGCTTCGCCCGCAATGAGGGCCGCGCCGTAGTCGAGGGTGAGGGAGACCGGGGCTGCGGCCTCGCCGATGGCGCCGGCCATGGCCGGTTCGAGGAGGGCGGCGGCCGGCGCCGGGCCGGCGGGCGCTTGGGCCCTATGGATCAGGGGCGCGGCGGCGGAGGACACGGCTGCGCTGGAGGTCGGGGAGGATGCGTTCATGGCCGCGCCCCTTTAAGGCGCAACGCGCAAAAGAAAAAGGGCGCCGGACATCCGGCGCCCCAGTTTGACAGGCTCGACAACAGGCGGCTGGGAGGCCGAAGTTAGCGGTTGGCGACCTGCGTCTTGGGCAGCGCCGCTTCGTTGCAGGTGCTGAGACGCTCGGCGTCGAAGGATTTGCGGCTGTCTGTGAAAGCCGCGATCGCCCCGAACTTGCCCGCCAGGTCCTTGCAGGTGGCGGTGATGAAGGTGCGCGAGTTGGTCGTGTTGGCGATGCATTCGGCGCCTTCGCACCAGAAAACGGCGCCGCCGGCCACCAGCTTGGTGCGCTCGGCCACAGGCTGTTCAAGCTTGGCGGTGACCACCTGCTCGGCGGCGGCGGCCTGGCCGGCGATGGCCAGCGTCAGGAAGGCCGCGGCGGCGGCCGCGGTGTTACGGATCATCATGGGTCGCACTCCGGGGTTGGGGAGGAAGCGGCGCGAAGCGGCGGCGCCGGCCGGTCCGAAAACCCCTTGCGACTATCCCCATCGCCTGGCGCCTCGAACTAAGCAACGCTAAGATAACGGCGTTAAGATCGGGCGCAACCGCCCATTTGCGTTGGACGGCTATGCAGGTTTGAAGACGCGAGGCGTTGACGCTGCGTTCCCAAGGCCGCCGACGCCGTGGAATCGCCCTGTTCATCCCCCATCAACCCTGTCGCGCGTTTTGTGGGCTTCGGATAAAGGATCGCGCCAAGCTTAGGCGCCGAGACGCACACACTCTCTCTATAGAACGGCTAGGACGACGGATGGCCAATTCGCAACCGCCAGGATCGCCCCGCTCGGACCGGCGCGGCCGCGCCCGGCGCACGCCGCTGCAGGCCTTCCTCTATTGGACCGCCGTGATCGGCGTGTGGGGCCTCATCTTCGTGGCCGCCTTCTTCGCCGTCTTCGCCGTCGACCTGCCCGACACCTCCAAGCTCTATGATGTCGAGCGCCAGCCCTCGATCTCCTATCTGGACCGTTCCGGCGCCCTGATCGCGGTGCGCGGCTCGCAATACGCCCCGCCGGTGGATCTCGACACCCTGCCCGAGCATGTGCCGAAAGCCTTCATCGCCATCGAGGACCGCTGGTTCTACTGGCACCCGGGGTTCAACCCGTGGGGCATCATCCGCTCGCAATACTACAACATGACCAATGATGGCGGCCCCCTGCGCGGCGGCTCGACCATCACCCAGCAGCTGGCCCGCAACCTCTTCCTGACGCCGGCCCAGACCTATCGCCGCAAGGCCCAGGAGCTGATCTTGGCCGTCTGGCTGGAGCTGAAATTCTCCAAGAAGGAGATCCTCGAGCTCTATCTGAACCGGGTCTATTTCGGCGGCGGCGCCTATGGGATCGAGGCCGCCTCGCAGCGCTATTTCAACAAGCCGGCGCCAGAGCTGACCATCGGCGAATCCGCCCTGCTGGCCGGCATGATGAAGGGTCCCTCGCGCTACAGTCCCGTCTCGGCCACCGAGCGGGCCGCCCGCCGCGCCACCGTGGTGCTGGACGAGATGGTCCGCCTGGGCGCCATCACCCCGGAAGAGCGGACCGAGGCCTTCAACAATCCGGTGCGGGTCAATCCCACCCTGGCCAACCAGCGGGCGCAGTACTTCGTCGACTGGATCGACGACGAGGTCCGCGCCCTGGTGGGCGAGCCCACCGACGACCTCGTGGTCGAAACCACCCTGGACCTGCCGATCCAGACCGCCGCCGAGCAGGCCCTGCGCCGCGGCGTCGCCGCCGGCGCCGACCAGGGCATCGGCCAGGGCGCCCTGGTGGCCCTCGACGGCGAGGGCCGGGTGCGGGCCTATGTGGGCGGCGCCGACTATCAGGAAAGCCAGTTCGACCGGGCGACCATGGCCCGGCGCCAGGCCGGCTCGGCCTTCAAGCCCTTCGTCTATCTGACGGCCATGGAGCAGGGGCGCACCCCCAATGTCCGCGTGGTCGATGAGCCCCTGCGCATCGGCGACTGGGAGCCGCGCAACTATAGCGGCGACTTCCGCGGGGAAATGACCCTGGAACAGGCCCTGGCCCAATCCACCAACACCGTCGCCGCCCGGCTGGCCAGCGAGGTCGGCACCGGCAATGTGGCGTCTACGGCGCGACGCCTGGGCATCACCGGCAATATCCAGCTCGACCCCTCCATGGCGCTGGGCGCCGTCGAGGTCAGCCCCATGCAGATGGCCCAGGCCTACGCCCCCTTCGCCAATGGCGGCTTCAAGGCCAGGGGCTATGGGATCGAGCGCATCCGCACCTCCGACGGCCGGGTGCTCTATGACCACAATGTGGACAAGCCCGAGCGCCAGTCGGTGATCGGTTCGCCGGCCCTGCAGTACATGAACCAGATGATGCGCGGCGTGGTGGCCAACGGCACCGGGACGGCCGCCCGGGTTCCCGACTACGACCTGGCCGGCAAGACCGGCACCACCAACGACTACCGGGACGCCTGGTTCGTCGGCTACACCGGCGGCTTCGTCGCCGCCGTCTGGGTCGGCAAGGACGACAATTCGGCCATGCGCCGGGTTTCTGGCGGCGGCGCGCCGGCCCGGATCTGGAAGGACTTCATGACCGCGGCCCTCCCCCGGCTGAACGCCCAGGACATCCCCGGTGGGACGATCGACCCCCCGCCCCTGACGCCCGCCGTCGATCCCATCGGCGATCTTCTGGACGGGGTGGGCGGCATGATCGGCGGCGATCCGGCGCCCCAGCCGACCGCGCCCGCCAATCCAGAGTCGATCCCCTACTGAGCCGCAGCGGCGCTATTGCGCCTCAGCCGCCGCGCCGACGGCGTGCAGACGCGCGCCGTGGAGCCTGAGCCACTGCCGGTGGGGCGCCGGATCGCCCACCAGCGCCTCCACCAGGGCCCAGAAGCGCGGACCGTGGTTCAGCTCGCGCAGATGGGCGCATTCATGGGCGACCACATAGTCGGACACTTCCGGCGGGGCGAGCGCCAGGCGCCAGGAATAGCGGACCACCGCCGGCTGGGCGCCCACGGCCGGCTTGCATGAGCCCCAGCGCGACCGGGCGTCGGTCAGGGCGACCTTGGGCAGAGCTGCGCCCAGGGCCTTGGCGTGGATCGCCGTCAGGGAGGTGAGCTCCTCCAGGGCATGGCGTTTCACCACCCGCTGCACCGCCCGGGCATAGGGCTCGCCCGCCCCTGGCGCGAGGATCAGGCCAGGCCCGTCGACGTCGGCCTCGATCAGCCTGGCCCGGCCGGCCCCCTCGCCCAGCACGACCTCGGCGCCGAACAGGCTCAGCCGGGCGCCCGGCGCAAGCGGCTGGGCGCTGGGCAGTTCGGCGAGGCGCGCCAGGATCCAGTCGATGCGGTCGCGGGCGAAGGCCGCGGCCTCTCCCAGGCGTCGCGGGCTGGGCGCGGTGGCCACCACCTCACGCCGGCTGCGGTCCAGGCGCAGGGAAACCCGGCGCGCCCGCGCATGCACTTTCAGGCGAATGACGGCGCCGGCGATCTCGATCCGGTCGCCATCGGCGAAGCTGCGGCCAAAGGGACTCATGTCCCCCTGATTTAGGCAGGCTTCGCCGACTTGTCGAAGCGGCTTTGATGATCGGCGATGAAGTCCCGCACCCGGGGATAGACTTCCTCGCGGAAGCGACGGCCGTTGAACACGCCGTAGTGGCCCACATGGGGCTGCACATAGTCGACCTTCAGGTCGCCCGGCAGGTTGGCGCAGAGGTCGTGGGCGGCCTGGGTCTGGCCGATGCCGGAGATGTCGTCATTCTCGCCCTCGACCGTCAGCAGGCCGATGTCCTTGACCTGGCCGGGGTCCACAAGCCGGCCCTGGTGGACCAGTTCGCCCTTGGGCAGCAGGTAGCGCTGGAAGACGTAGTCCACCGTCTGGAGATAGAATTCCTCGGTCAGGTCGAGGACCGACAGATACTCGTCATAGAATTCCAGGTGCTTGTCGGCGGAGTCGCCGTCGTCGCGCATCAGGTCCTCGAGGTAGCGCAGGTGCGATTCCTGGTGACGCTCGATGTTCATCGACATGAAGGAATAGAGCTGGACGAAGCCTGGATAGACCCGGCGGCCCATGCCCGGATAGGGCGGCGGGACCGTATAGACCATGTTCGAGGCGAACCAGGCGAAGGGGCGTTCCTCGGCCAGCTTGTTGGTCACCGTCGGCGAGAAGCGGGCGTCGATGGGCGAGCCCATGAAGGTCATGGAGGCTGGGCGGGAAGCCTCGTCATCCTGGGCCATCAGGCTGGCGGCGGCCAAGACCGGCGGCCCCGGCTGGCAGACAGCCACCACGTGCGGACGCGGGCCCAGGAACCGCAGCATCTCGCGGATGTGGTCGATATAGTCGTGGAAGTCGAAGCGGCCTTCCATCACCGGCACCGACCGGGCGTTCTCCCACTCGGTGATGTAGACCTCGTGGTCCTGCAGGAAGGCCTGCACCGTGCCGCGCAGCAGGGTGGCGTAGTGGCCCGACAGGGGCGCGACGATCAGCACCGGCGGCTCCAGCTTGGTGCGGCCGGCCCGGCGCATGTCGGTCATGTCGCGGCTGAAATGGGTGAGCTTCGCCCAGGGCGAGCTCCAGACCGTCTGGGTCCGCACCGCGACGCTCTCGCCATCGATGGTGACGGAATCGATGCCCCATTCGGGGCGCCGGTAGCGACGGGTGAGGTTGGAGAACAGATCCGCCGTCGCATAGAGGCGACGGCCCAGGTCGGTGTCCTTGGCGGGATTGAGCGGGGAGCTCCAGAAATCCCGGGTCGCCAGGGCGGTCAGGCGCAGGGGCGTCGCGCCGTAATATCCGGTCTCGTGCAGGGTGTAGAGCATCTGCCAAACGTCCTTGTGCGCCGCAACATATCACGCTGCGCCTTAACGGAGTCCAGCCTTGGTCGTTCCAGGCGGGCGGCTGCGCCGCCCCGTCGCGCCGGGGGCTAGCCTTCCTGCATCGCCGTGCGGATCAGGCGGGCCATCTCGTCGGGGGCGATGCCGAAGGCCAGGACGCGGTTGAAGCGTCCCTGGGGGTCCATCAGATAGGCCGCCGTGGAATGGTCGACCGTATAGTCCGGCCCCTCGCCGGACTTGCGATAATAGACGTAGTAGGCCTTGGCCACCTGGGCGACCTGCTCGGGCGTGCCGGTCAGGCCGATGACATTGTCCGGGAAGGCGTCCAGGGACAGGTAGGTCTTGAGCTGTTCAGGGGTGTCGCGCTCGGGATCGACCGAGATGAAGACGGTCTGCAGGTCATCCCCCCGGGGGCCGAGCTGCTGCTTGGCCACGTCGATCGCCTGCAGGGTCGAGGGGCAGATGTCGGGGCAGTAGGTGAAGCCGAAGAAGACGATGTTCCACTGGCCCTCCAGCACGCTCTCATCCACCGGCCGGCCGTCCTGGTCGACCAGCTGGAAGGGGCCGCCCACATTTCCCTGCGCCGTCTGGGCGCCGTCGCCCGCGCCCTGCCGGCCGCCCATCTGCCAGAACAGCCCTGCGCCCAGCGCCAGGCCGAGGACCGCCACCAGGGCGATGAGGATCAGAGAACGTTTCGACATGGTCAGACCTCGCGCAGGGCGTGCAATATCGTTTGGGGCTCGCCAGGACCATCGATCTCGGTGATCTTCAGCGCAATGGCCCTCAAGAATGACGGATCGGCAGGCCTGAAGGACCCCCTGGGTCTCGATAGGCAAAGCACCGCCCTGCTGCAAGGCGAGCTCGCCTGGGACGAGGCGGTCCTCAAGCAGGGCCGGCTGCGGATTCGCACCGTCGTCACCCTGCGCTGGGTGATGGTGGCCAGCGAGGCCGCCGTGCTCGCGGTCGGCGCCGTCCTGCTGAACCTGCCCGCCCCCTACGCCATCTGCTTTGGCCTGGTGGGCCTGGCCGCCTGGGTCAATCTTCTGGTGGGCATCGCCACGCCGGGCCAGCGGCTGCTGAATCCGGGCGAGGCCACCCTGCAACTGGGGTTCGACATCATCCGCATCGCCGCCCTGGTCTTCCTGACCGGCGGCATCATCAATCCGTTCGTCATCCTGATGATCCCGCCCCTGACCCTGGCGGCGGCCACCCAGCCTCTGGCGCCGACCCTGGCCCTGGGCGTCCTGGCCATGGGCCTGGGCGTGGTGTTGAGCTTCTTCGCCCTGCCCCTGCCCGGCGCCGAAACGCCGGTCGCCGCCTGGCCCCTGGGCTGGCGGCTGGGGGCCATGACCGCGCTGCTGCTCGGCCTGGCGGTGACGGCGGCCTATGTGCGCGAGGCTGCCCAGGAGACCGCCCGGCGCGCCCTGGCGCTGGACGTCACCCAGGCGGTGCTGGCCCGCGAGCGGCGCATGACCGCCCTGGGGGGCCTGGCCGCCGCAGCGGCCCATGAGCTCGGCACCCCCCTGGCCACCATCGCCATCGTCGCCAAGGAAATGGCCCGCGAGGCGACCACCCCGCAGATCCGCGAGGACGCCGACCTGCTGATGGCCCAGGCCCAGCGCTGCCGCGAAATCCTCGCCCGGCTGACCGAGGCGCCGGACGCGTCGGACGAGGTTCATGAGCGCATGAGCCTGCTGCAGCTGCTGCAGGAGGTGATCGAGCCCCATCGCGACGTGAAGGGCGTGCGGCTGGAGGCCATCGTCACCGGCGCGCCAGGCGTGCGCAAGCCCGGCCTGGCCCGCATGCCGGAGGTGATCCACGCCATCAGCTCCTTCGTCGAGAACGCCGTGGACTTCGCCGCCTCCGAGGTGCTGGTCACCGCCCGCTTCGACGCCGACACGGTCGCCCTGGAGGTCCGGGACGACGGCGCGGGCTTCGCCCCGGAGATCCTGGCCCGCCTCGGCGAACCCTATGTGACCAGCCGTCCGGGGGCGGAAGGATCGCGCACCGGCCACATCGGCATGGGCCTAGGCTTCTTCATTTCCAAGACGCTTCTGGAGCGCACCGGCGCGGTGGTGACCTTCCAGAACGGCCGGCCCCGGGGGGCGGTGGTCACGGTCCGCTGGCCGCGGAGCCGGATCGAGCTGGACCACGCCTGAGCCAAAACCTTTGGGGACTTGCAGTTCGGCGCCAGTGCAGCCCAGTATCGATGCACGCACGGAGGGAGGCCCGCACGCGCGGGTGGCGGTTCATGATCGACTTGAGCACCCAGATCGAGGCCTTGCCAGACAAGAGCCTGCTGCTTCTGGATGACGATACGGCCCTTCGAACCCGGCTCGGCCGCGCCCTGGAAGGCCGGGGCTTTGAGCCGGTGCTGGCCGCCAGCGTCACTGAGGCCCTGGCGGCGGTGAAGGTCTATCCCCCCGCCTTCGCCGTCCTGGACATGCGGCTGGAGGACGGCACGGGCCTGAAGGTGGTGGAGGCCGTGCGCGAGGCCCGCCCGGACGCCAAGATCATCATGCTGACCGGCTATGGCAATATCGCCACCGCCGTGGCCGCGGTGAAGGCCGGCGCCGTGGACTATCTGTCCAAGCCCGCCGACGCCGACGACGTGGCCCGCGCCCTGCTGGCCCTGCCCGGCGACGTGGCCGCCCCGCCGGAAAACCCCATGAGCGCCGACCGGGTGCGCTGGGAGCATATCCAGCGGGTCTATGAGCTGTGCGGCCACAATGTCTCGGAAACCGCCCGGCGGCTGAACATGCACCGCCGCACCCTGCAGCGGATCCTGGCCAAGCGCGCGCCCCGCTGAACCCCGCCGCGGCGCGTCCCTAGAGAACCAGGGCCGCGCCGGCCCGCAGGGCCGCCAGTCGGCCAAAGGCCACGGTCAGCGCCTTGCGCCGCGCCCCGGCCAGGCTGGCCACCGGCGCCTCGCGCAACACCGCCCCGCCAAAGGCGTCGGCGACGATCAGGCCCGGATCGTCAGGCAGGACCTCCTTGGGAAATTCCGGCGCCACGGCGAAGGCGAAGGCGTCGCAATAGGGCTCATATTCTCGCCACTTCAGATCGGTGCGGAAGTCCTCCAGGCTCGACTTCACCTCGACGATGAAGAGGTCGCCGCGCCGGCCGAGCGCCATCAGGTCCGCCCGGCGTCCATTGGGCAGGCAGACCTCCGTCAGCGGCGCATAGCCCAGCGCCGCCAGCAGCCGCGCCGCCCCGCGGGTCACCGCCTGGGTGATCTCGGGCCGCGAAACCGGCGCACAGGTGGTCAGAACCAGATCCATCCCGCCACAATGTTCGGGCTTCGTTCCCAAGGCAAGGGGCCTGTGGCTCACCTGGCCTGTTGCGGGAATTCCAGGGAGGCGGGGTCGTAGCCCAGCTGCTTGATGCGGGCGATGGCCTGGTTGCGGACCGCGGCGCTCAGCTGGGGCGCCTTGGAGAGCAGCCACACATAGTTGCCGCCGGGCGTGCCCATGATCAGCCAGCCCTGGTCGGCGCGGTGGTCGAGGATCCAGTATTCCTGCTTCATCACCCCGCCGAAGAAGCTGAGCCTGAACTTGGCGTTCTTCACCGGATCGACCGGGGTGGCGCTGGCCTTCCATTCCTTCTTCGGACCGTCCGGCGCGCCGCGGCGGCAGGTCTGGACCACCGAATAGCCGGCGCCCGAGCGGGTCCAGTCGGCGGTGGCGGCCTCGCAGGCCTTCTGCATGGCGTTGGGGGTGCGGGCCACCTCGTACCAGCGGCCGGTCATGCTGGTCAGCTCGACCCGGTTGGCGGGTTCGGGCGCCTTGGCTGCGGCGGGCGCAGCCAGGGCCAGGACCGCCGCGGCCAGGGCGGCGACGGGGGCGAGACGGCCGGCGGCGCGGCGGAGAGGACGGGTCTGCATGGCGCAAACCTAAGAAAACAATGCGCCCGGAACAAGGACGCCCGCCGGGACAACCGGCGGGCGTCGGAGAATCAAAGGTCAGCGAGGCCTATTCGGCGGCGATGGTCACCGGCTTCAGGGCGCGTTCCTTGAAGTTGATCGCCTGCAGATAGACGATGCCCTCCTCGGCGATGTCGTCGCCGACCATGCGGTCGCCCTCGGCCTTGAGCTCATCCATGTCCACATACATGCCGTAGAAGGCCCGGGTGCGGTCGGTGATGATGCCGGCATTCAGCAGGGTCTTGATCAACACCCGGAAGATGTTGGTCGATTCCTTCATGTCCTCGCGGCGGGCCTCGTCGGTGGCCAGCTTCTGGATCTCCTCCAGCACCTTGTCGGGGTCGAGGCCGAACTCCTCATAGAGGTCGCGCTGCTCGCTGGGGGAGACCAGGTTGAACAGCAGCACCTGGAAGCAGTGGGCCGCCCAGTCCTCGATGATCTCGTGTTCCTGCGGGGTCAGCTTGGGGATGGTGCGGTCGGCCCAGATCTTCCCGAACTTGTGGTGG
>CAZERE010000092.1:11145-12716 GCA_964515365.1 uncultured Phenylobacterium sp.
GTCATCACCAGCTGCATCAGCTTGCGGCCCAGCGGGTCGTTGAGCTTCTGATAGAAGGTGGCGAAGGCGCCCATGGCCAGGCCCTCCACCAGCATCTGCATGCCGATGATCTTCTTGTAGACCTCAGGGCTGCCGATGATGTCGACCAGCAGGTCCTGCAGCACCTTGGTGCATTCCACCGGCCGGCCCCAGCGGGCCTTGATGTACTTGGCGAAGGCCGTGACGTGGCGGGCCTCTTCGCGGGTCTGGTTGGCGGCGTATTCCTGCGCGCCCTGGTCGTAGAGGACGTGGCAGAGACTGGCCGACAGGTTCAGCGCCCCCTGCTCGCCGTGCAGGATCGAGGAGAAGGACCGCAGCAGCGACTTGTTGATGAACTGGGCCCGCAGGCTCGGATCGCTCAGGTGGTTGCTGACATATTCGGTTTGCAGGGCCACCACCAGGTCCTCGGGCACCAGGGCGTCATTGTCCATGTCCCAGGGCTCGTCGAAGTCGATGTACTTCTTGTCGAGCGGATCCCAGAAATGGTCGTGGGTGGCCGAAATGATCTTGTCGAAGGCCGTGGAGCGCGAATTGTAGCGGTCCAGGTGCAGCATGGACTCAAAGTCGTCCGGCGCGACCGCGTCGTAGATCATGTCCTTGGTGATGTTGCCGTCAGCGGCCATTCGTTCCTCCTGGGGTTTGGGAAAGCTTGGGCGCCCTTGCTCCGATCTACGCTCGGCGGACGTCTCTCTGGCTTTGAAAACAGCCTGACTCCTCAGACCGGTGTTCGTCAAAGGAATACGTGACGCCGGCGTCAATTTTGCGGCGCCCGGCCACAAAAAACGCCCGCCGGGAATCCGACGGGCGTTTCGAGGTCGCAGAGGACGCCCGGGCCTATTCGGCGGCGATGGTCACCGGGGCGGCGTGGCGGTCCTTGAAGTTGATCTCCTGGAGGTACTTGATGCCCTCCTCGGCGATGTCGTCGCCGACCATGCGGTCGCCCTCGGCCTTGAGCTCATCCATGTCCACATAGATGGCGTAGAAGGCGCGGGTGCGGTCGGTGATGATGCCGGCGTTGAGCAGGGTCTTCACCAGCACCCGGAAGATGTTGGTCTGCTCCTTCATATTCTCCCGGCGGGTCTCGTCGGTGACCATTTCGGCCATCTCGGCGATCACCTTGTCCGGATCCAGGCCGAACTCCTCATAGAGGTCGCGCTGCTGGCTGGGAGAGACCAGGTTGAACAGCAGGGTCTGGAAGCAGTGGGCCGCCCAGTCCTCGATGATGGCGTGCTCTTCGGCGTTCAGGTGCGGGATGGTCCGGTCGGCCCAGATCTTCCCGAACTTGTGGTGGAAGGCCTCGTCGGTCATCACCAGCTGCAGCAGCTTCTTGCCGGTCGGATCGTTGATATTGTTGAAGAAGGTGGCGAAGGCGCCCATGGCCAGGCCTTCCACCAGCATCTGCATGCCGATGATCTTCTTATAGACCTCAGGGGACCCGATGATGTCGACCAGCAGGGTCTTCAGCGTCGGGCCGCCTTCCACCGGACGGCCCCAGCGGGCCTTGATGTACTTGGCGAAGCCGGTGACGTGGC
>CAZERE010000093.1:0-12672 GCA_964515365.1 uncultured Phenylobacterium sp.
CGCCGCGGCCTCGCCGTTCGGCGCGGCCCTGCTGGAGGGGGAAGACCCCTTCAACGCCGTCATCATCGAGGCCAATCCCGCCCTGGCTGGCATGGCTGGTCCCTATGCCCGCGGCCAGGCCTTTGGCGACCTGATCGAGACCGCCTCGCGCCAGGACGCGGCCCAGCGCATGGCCCAGGGCGCCGAAGGGGCCCTGGAGGTCCGTCTGTCGCGGGACCCGAGCAAGATCGCCCACCTCTATCTGTCGCGCACCGGCGGCCGCTGGGTGGCCTATCTGGTGGACGTGTCGGACCAGAAGCAGATGGAGCTGCAGCTGGCCCAGAGCCAGAAGATGCAGGCCATCGGCCAGCTGGCCGGCGGCGTGGCCCACGACTTCAACAACCTGCTCACCGCCATCCTGATGCAGCTCGACAGCCTGGCGGCCCGCCATCCCGTCGGCGATCCCTCCTATGAGGGGCTGAACGAAATCCGCCAGACCTCCAACCGCGCCGCCGACCTGGTGCGCAAGCTGCTGGCCTTCTCCCGCAAGCAGACCGTCCAGCGGGAGATCCTGGAGCTGGGCGAACTGATCAGCGAGTTCGAGGTGCTGCTGCGCCGGGTGCTGAGCGAGGACGTCACCGTCGACACCGAATATGGCCGCGACCTGCCCCATGTGCGGGTCGACCGGGGCCAGCTCGAGACCGCCGTCATGAACCTGGCGGTCAACGCCCGGGACGCGGTGCGCGCCTATGGGGGCACCACGGTGCGGATTCGCACGGCCCGGGTTTCCGAAGCCGAGGCTGCGGCGCTCGGCTATGCCGGCGCCCAGGGCGACCAGGCGATGATCGAGGTGTCCGACGACGGCCCCGGCATCGCGCCCGAGGTGCTGGACAAGATCTTCGACCCCTTCTTCACCACCAAGCCGGTGGGCGAGGGCACGGGGCTGGGCCTCGCCACCGTCTATGGCATCGTCAAGCAGTCCGACGGCTGGATCGCGGTGGCCTCAAAGCCGGGCGAGGGCTCGGCCTTCCGCATCTTCCTGCCGGTCTATGCGCCGCCGGTGGGCGTGGCGGCGCCGACGCCGCTGGTCAAGGCCAAGACCGTCGCGCGTGACCTGTCCGGGGCCGGCCGCATCCTGTTCGTCGAGGACGAAGACGCCGTGCGCGGGGTGGCCGCCCGGCTGCTGCGCGCCCGGGGCTATGAGGTGATCGAGGCCGCGTCTGGCGAAGAGGCCCTGGAGCTAGCCGAACTGCACGCCGGCGAGATCGACCTGATGATCTCCGACGTGGTCATGCCCGGCATGCAGGGGCCTGACCTGCTGAAACAGGCCCGCCAGTATCTGGCCGGGGCGCCGGTGATGTTCATCTCCGGCTATGCCGAGGCGGAGTTCTCGAACCTGCTGGAGGGGGAGGCCAATATCTCCTTCCTGCCCAAGCCGATCGACATCAAGACCCTGGCCGAGCGGGTGAAGCAGGAGCTGCAAAAGGCGGCTTAGGGCGGCCCTGGCGCCCCGGCCCGGCTGCGGGCGGCGGAACCGCCGCCGTCCCCCGCGGTTCCGACCTCTGCGATGGCTTGGCAGGAGGGGCTGATGGATACCTTGCACGCACTGATCGGCGCTCAGGGCGATGACATCACCTGGTGGCAGATGTCATTGCGGGCGGCCCTGATCTTCGTTCTGGGCCTGCTCATGGTGCGCTTCGCCGCGACCCGGGCCTTCGGGAAATGGAGCGCCCTGGACATCATCCTGGCCGTGGTCGTCGGCTCGAACCTCAGCCGGGCCATCACGGGCGGCGCGCCCTTCCTGCCGACCATCATCGCCACGACGGCCCTGCTCGGCCTGCATGGGGCGCTGGCCAGCGCTTCGGCCCGGTGGTCGTGGCTCAGCACCCTGACCAAGGGAAGCTCTGTGGCGCTGGTGAAGGATGGCGTTGCGGACGAGGACGCCATGCGGCGGGCCGGCATCGGCGAGGGCGATCTGCGGATGGCGGCCCGGTCCGTCGGCCTGGAGGATCTGGAGGACGTCGAGTCCGCCGCGCTGGAGCGCAATGGCGACATCAATATCGTCGAACGCTGACCGGCCCTGCGACCGCCTCGGCTCAGAACAGCCCGATCACCCGTTCGAAGGAGTCGCCCAGCGCGCCGACAAAGGTCACCGCCGCCAGCAGCAGGGCGTTCCAGATCAGGGCCAGGATGATGACGCTGGCCGCCGCGGCGACCGCGCCCACCAGGCCCGCCACCCCGTCCCGCTCCAGCAGGCCGAAGCCGAAGGCGGCGATGGCGAAGGAAGGCAGCATGTTGCCGAACGGGATCGGCAGGAAGACGATCACCGCCAGCATCACGCAGACCGCCCCGATCAGCCGGTCGGCGACCCGTCCATAGAGGAAGCGCCAGCGCGGGCGCAGGTGCCGCTCCAGGCGCTGGAGATGGGGGGCGAGCCGCACCGCCATGGTCTGAAACTCCGCCCGCCGCATGGACCGGTTCATCAGGGCCTTGGGCAGCCACAGGGTCGGGCGGCCGATCATCAGCTGGAAGGCGATGAAGATCAGCGGCGCGCCGAGGATGGCCGACACGCCGGGCGGCATGGGCAGGGCCAGGGGGGCTGCGAACACCGCCAGCAGGGCGCCAAAGGCCCGATCGCCAAAGGCGTCGAGCACGTCGGCCACCGTCACTTTCGCCTCCTTGCGGGCGGCCAGGCCGGCGAGAATGTCGGAAAAGCGGTGGACGGCGTCGACCACGGTCGATCCTGCAGGCTGCGGTTGAGGTGTGGCGTTCAAATGGACGCCCTGGCGGGAAATTGCACCCCCTCTGCGAGAGGCGATGTTCGAAAAGCCGCGATTTGTGGCCCAGGGTCCACGCAGGCCCGAAGGGCCAGGGGAGTCAGCTGGCGGCTTGCTGTCCGAAGACGACGCCCACCAGCACGGCGGCATAGTGCACGCCGGCGCCGCCCACCACGTGCCCGTGCCAGATGGCGCGGCGGAAGGGCAGCCTGCGCATCATGTAGAAGATGACGCCCACGCTGTAGACCAGGCCGCCTATCGCCAGCAGCAGCAGGGACGAGCGGGGCAGGGCGGCCATGAGCGGCCCCAGGGCCACCACCACCGCCCAGCCGAGCGCCAGATAGATGACCACCCACAGCTTGCGGTCCAGGCCGCTCAGGAACAGCTTGCCTGCGACGCCCAGGGCCGCCACGCCCCAGATGGCCGCCGTCATGGCGATGGCCCAGGCCCCGCTGAGGCCGGCCACGGTGAACGGCGTGTAGGAGCCGGCGATCATGATGAAGATGCCGGCATGGTCCAGGCGCCGCAGCAGCGGCCGGTGGCGGGCCGGCGCGAAATTATAGGCCGTGGAACAGCCCAGCATCAGCAGCAGACCGGCCGAATAGATGACCACGGCCGTGGTCAGAACCGGCGAACCGCGCCAGATCGACAGGCCTACCAGGACGCCGCCGCCGATCAGGGCCGCGGTCAGGCCGATGATGTGCACGCACAGGTCGGCGCACTTGGCCGACGGGGTCGGATAGTGGCGCGGCGGCTTGGGCGTCTGGCTGGTCACGATACTCTTCCTTCAACCCCATTGTACGCCGTTACGTCCCTGACCGGCTACCGCACGGAAGCCTTAGCAGACGGGTTTGTCGCCATTGCGGCCCTGGCGCCTCACTGGACGCCAGCGACCGCCAGGATGGCCAGCAGGCCGACGCTCATGCCGCGGACGCTTTCCACCGGCTCGACATCGATCCACTCGTCCAGGGCATGGGCCCGCCCGCCGGCGCCGCCCGAGCCCATAGTGATGGCCGGCACGCCCAGGCTCATGGGAATATTGGAGTCGGTGGACGAGGCCGAGAGCCGGGGTTCGAAACCCTGCGTCTCGATGGCCGCCACCACGCTGCGCACCAGCAGGCTGTCCGGATCGGTGCCGCCGGCCGGGCGATCGCCGATGACCAGGGGCTCGACGGTGATCTCGCCTTCAGCCACCGAGCGCGCCGCATTCTCCGCCGCAGCCGCCTCGTCGAAGATCGCCAGCAGCCGGGCCTCCAGCTTCGCCAGTTCTTCAGGGCTCTCCGAGCGCATGTCGTACTCGGTATAGACCTCGGCCGGGATGGAGTTCACCGAGACGCCGCCGCCGGTGACGCTGGCCGAATAGGTGGTGCGCGGGGTCTGCGGGACCTCGATCTGATAGAGGCCTGCCGTCGCCTGGGCCATGGCGGCCATGGGATTGACGATCCCGAAGGCGCCAAAGCTGTGCCCGCCGGGGCCGCGGAAGAAGGTGCGATAGCGCTTGGAGCCGACCGCGCCCGTCACCACCCGCGAGGGGTCGGAGCCGTCGAAGGAGAAGAAGGCGCTGACCCGGTCCTTGTAGGGTCCTTCCGTGAACAGGTGGCGCACGCCGCGCAGGTCGCCCGGGCCTTCCTCGCCCACCGTGCCGACGAACAGGATGTCCTTGTCGGTCACGATCATGGCGGCGTCCATGGCCCGGACATAGGCCAGCAGCACAGCGAGCGAGCGGGTGTCGTCGCCGACGCCCGGCGCCATCAGCCGCGTCCCTTCCCGACGGACCTTCACATCGGTGTCGGCGGGAAACACGGTGTCGAGGTGGGCCGAGACCACGACCACCGGCCCGCCGGCCGGACCCGAACCCCGCCGCAGGCCCATGACATTGCCTTCTGCATCCGTGGTGGTCTCGGTGAGGCCGTGCGCCTCCAGCATGGCCAGATAGGCCTTGCCGCGCTCAGCTTCCTGGAAGGGCGGGGCCGGGATTTCGGTCAGGGTGATGATATCGGCCACGGTCCTGTCGAAATCCCTGGCCAGCTGGGCCTTGGCCGCGTTGAAAGCCGGGCCGCCGGCGATGGCGCCAACCGGCGTCTCCTGGGCCAGCGCGCCGCCGCCCAGGGCCAGCACACAGGCGGCGGAAACACCGGCGAGGACGGGGGCGAGGCGGTCTCGAAGGGGCATCCGAAGGCTCTCTCTTTAGGCTTGTGGCTGTGAGTCAGGCGCCATGATGCGCTGATCGCTTCGTCTGCGCACAGGTGTTTCGCCGCACGGGCCATCGAAGGCTCGCCGATGCGTCGCCTCTGGTCAAATCCGCACGGCCGAGTCTAGGTTCGCGACTTCGCGCGTCGGGCGCCTGTCTAGGGGGACATTCATGCCGGAAGAGACCAGCGCCATTCAGGCCTTCTACGACCAGGTGACGAACGTCAGCGATTTCATCTGGGGGGGCTCCTGGAACGGGGTCGCGGTCATTCCTTTCCCGCCCATGGTCATCGCCCTGCTGGGCGTCGGTCTGTGGATGATGATCGGCCTGCGCTTCTATCCGATCCTCCATCTGGGCTCGGCCTTTGTGGGTCTGTTCAAGAGCGAGAAGGAAGCGGACGCCGAAGGCGACGGCAAGAAGGGTGAGATCTCGCCCTTCGCCGCCCTCTCCACGGCCCTGTCGGGCCAGGTGGGCACGGGCAATCTCGCCGGCGTCGCCACGGCCATCACGCTGGGCGGCCCGGGCGCCCTGTTCTGGATGTGGGTCACCGCCCTGATCGGCATGGCCCTGGCCTTCGCCGAGGGCTCCCTGGCCATCCGCTTCCGCGAACAGGGGCCGGACGGCGCCTATCGCGGCGGCCCCATGACCTATATCCGCCGCGGCCTGGGCAAGAAGTGGGGCTGGCTGGCCGTGCTCTTCTGCATCGGCACCCTGTTCTCCTCGGTCACCACCGGCAACATGATCCAGGCCAATTCCGTGGCCGACTCGATCCACAGCCTGACCGGGGCGCCGGAATGGCTGGCGGGGCTGATCATCGCCGCCGCGGTGTTCGCCGTGATCATCGGCGGCATCAAGTCGATCGGCGCCATCGCCGAAAAGATCGTGCCGGCCATGGCGCTGGCCTATCTCACCATGGCCTTCGTCGCCCTGATCCTGAACATCGAAGACCTGCCCGGCGCCTTCGCCACCATCTTTGAGAGCGCCTTCACCGGCCATGCCGCGGTCGGCGGCTTCCTGGGGGCGGGCATGATCGTGGCCATCCGAGCCGGCGTGGCCCGGGGCCTGTTCTCCAACGAGGCCGGCCAGGGCTCCACCGCCATCGCCCACGCCGTCGCCCAGACCGAGGATCCGGCCCGCCAGGGCCGCTTCGCCATGATGGGCACCTTCATCGACACCATCATCATCTGCACGGCCACGGGTCTCGTCCTGCTGACCGTCCAGGGCGCCTTCCCCGCCACCGGGGCGGACGGGGTGACCACGATGCAGGAACACGTCTGGTCCTCGGACCTCAACGGCTTCGCCATGACCGAGGCGGCCTATGCGGCGGCCTTCCCGCTCGAGGTGTTCGGCTTCTCCATCGGCGCTCTGATCGCGTCGGTGGCCCTGATCCTGTTCGTCTTCACCACCCTGATCACCTGGAGCTATTACGGGGAACGGGCCACCACCCACCTGTTTGGGCAGAGGATGGCCATCCCGTTCCGCCTTCTCTGGGTGCTGATGATTTTCGTGGGCTCGTTCCAGGAGATCACCTTTGTCTGGCGCATGGGCGATATCGCCAACGCCAGCATGGCCCTGCCCAACCTGGTGGCCCTGGCCCTATTGTCCGGCGTGGTCTTCAAGCTGGCCCGCGGGGACAGGAAGGCCGGCAAGGACCACGACTGACGGTGGTTTTGCGGGGCTGATCGCGCCTTTTCGGGTTTTCCTGACCGGTCACGCGCCGTAGCGTGGCCGGTAACACAGGTAACAGTCCCGAAAGAGGAGTCCGCCTTGCAGACCCGTCGTCAGATGCTCTTCACCGCCGCCGGCGCCCTGGCCCTGGCCGGGGGCGTCGGTCGCGCCTCGACCGCCTTCGCCCAGACCGCCGCCGACGTCCGCCTCGACGCCCTGTTGGAGTCCTTCTACGAGGAGGCTCTCGACGATGTGCCCGAGCTGGTCACCCGCCTGGGGCTGGACTCCGGCCCCCGAGCCGCCGCCAAGAGCCAGCTCAGCCCGGCCTCGACGGCGGCGCTTGCCGCCGACCGCGCCAAGACCGCCGATCAGCTGGCCCGCCTGAAGGCCATTCCCCGGGGCGAGCTGACCGGCATGGACGCCGTCAACTATGACGCGGTGCGGTTTGGCCTGGAGACCGACGACGCGGCCAACCGCAGTTTCGTCTACGGGGATGAGGGGGCCGGCCAGCCCTATGTGATCTCCCAGCTCACCGGCGCCTATCAGGGCGTGCCCGACTTCCTGGGCTCCCAGCACGTCATCGAGACCAAGGCCGACGCCGACGCCTATCTCTCGCGGCTCGAGGCCTTCGCCACGGTGATGGATCAGGAGATCGAGCGGGTGCGCCGCGACGTGGATCTCGGCGTCATCCCGCCGGACTTCGTGATCGAGCGGACCCTGACCCAGATGAGCGGCCTGCGGGCCGAGCCCGGCCAGTCGCCCCTGGTCACCTCGGTGGCCGAGCGGGCGGCGGCCAAGGGGATCGCCGGCGACTATGCTGGCCAGGCCCAGGCCATCTATGCCGACAAGGTGTTGCCGGCCCTCGAGCGCCAGATCGCCCTGATGGGCGAGCTGGCCCCCAAGGCGGTCCACGACGCGGGCGTCTGGCGCCTGCCCGACGGCGAGGCCTATTACGAGCACGCCCTGCGCGCCTCGACGACCACCACCCTGACCGCCGAAGAGGTCCACCAGATGGGCCTGAACCAGGCCCGCCAGCTGTCGGCCCGGGCCGATGTCATCCTCAAGGCCGAAGGCTACAGCCAAGGTTCGGTGGGCGAGCGGATCGCGGCCCTGTTCAAGGATCCGAAGTATCACTTCCCCAATACCGACGCCGGCAAGGAGGAGCTGATCGCCTCGCTCAATGTCATGACCGAGGCCATGTACAAGCGTCTGCCGGAGTATTTCGGAACCCTGCCCAAGGCGCCGGTGGAGGTCCGTCGGGTGCCCAAGTTCATCGAGGCCGGCGCCCCGGGCGGCTATTACAACCAGCCCACGCTTGATGGCTCACGGCCGGGCATCTTCTGGATCAACCTGCGGGATTCGGCCGAGAACCCCACCTGGACCCTGCCGACCCTGACCTATCACGAGGCGGTGCCGGGCCATCACATGCAGCTGGCCCTGCAGCAGGAGGCCGATCTGCCGATGATCCGTCGGGCGACCTTCATCTCGGCCTATGGCGAGGGCTGGGCCCTCTATTCCGAGGAGCTCGCCAAGGAGATGGGGGTCTATGAGGACAACCCGCTGGGCGAGCTGGGCTATCTGCAGGCCGCCCTGTTCCGCGCCGCGCGCCTGGTGGTCGACACCGGCATGCACGCCAAGCGCTGGAGCCGCGAAAAGGCCATCGAGACCATGTCGTCCATCGACGGCTCACCCACCTCGTCCTCGACCACCGAGATCGAGCGCTATTGCGTGTGGCCGGGCCAGGCCTGCAGCTACATGGTGGGCAAGCTCACCTGGCTTCGTCTGCGCGAAAAGGCCAGGACCCAGCTGGGCGGCCAATTCAACCTCAGCGCCTTCCATGACGCCGGCCTGCTGTCGGGGGCCATGCCGCTGACCGTGCTGGAGGCGGTGATCGACAACCACATCGCCGCGCGACGGGCCTGACCTTCTACGTCTGGGGCCTAGCCCCAGCTGTCCACCGCTCCCCGGCGTCGCGCCGGGGGGGCGGTCGGCAGGGGGAGGGGGAAGGGGACGGGCTCTCTCGCCGCCGCCCCATAGAGCCAGCCCTGACCCATATGGACGCCGGCCTTGCGGACCACGTCCTCGACCAGCTGGGTCTCCACCATCTCGGCCAGGGTGGCGATCTTCATTTCGCCGCACATCCGCACGAGTTGGCCGATGAAGGCCGCGCCGCGGCTGTCGTGCTCCAGTTCGCGGATAAAGGCCCCGTCGATCTTCACCACATCCACGCCCAGGCGGTGCAGATAGGCCAGCGAGCTGGCCCCGGCGCCGAAGTCGTCCAGACAGATCTCGCAGCCCAGGGCGCGCAGGGTCTGGAGCCGCCGGTCTGCGGCGTCGAGATCGGCCACCGCCGCGCTCTCCGTGAGCTCGAACATCAGACGGCCCTTGAGCTGGGGATAGCTCATGATGCGGCCTTTGATCTGGCTGAGGAAGGCGTCCTTGCTGATCGAACGGCCCGAGAGATTCACCGCCAGGGTCAGGCCAGGGGTGCGGGCGAGCTTGTCCAGGGCCTTGTCCACGACGGCGGCGTCGAGGGCGCAGACCAGGTCCATCTCCTCGGCCATGCGGATCATCGGAAAGGGCGCGCCCTGGTCGCCAAAACGGATCAGCGCCTCATAGTGGTGCAGGCTGGCCGGGCCATCCAGGTTGACCACCGGCTGGTAGAAGAGGGCGAAGTCCTTGGCCTCCACCCGCCGGCCCAGGGTGGCGACCTGGCTCAGGGTCTGGGCCACCGACATCTCGAAGGCCTCGGCCAGGGTCGCCGGCGGCGAGGGCTTCGCCCCGTCGCGAACGAAGTCATCCATCGCATAGCGGATGGCCCTCAGCATCTGGTCGGCGGCGATGTCGGGATCGGCGCATAGGGCGCGGACGACCGGCTGGACGTCCTGTTCGGGGGGCAGGGCCAGGAGCCGGGCGATGCGGCTGGCCAGGGTTTCGCCGCTTTCGCCGCTTTCGCGCAACAGGGCGAAGCGATCATCGCCGATCTGGGCGGCTGAGGCGCCGGCGTAGGATTCGGCGCGCATCACCGCGGCCAGGTGGGCGCGCATGTCCGAGGCTTCCGGCTCGCCGGCGACGGCCGCGACCGCCTCAAAGCCGGCCAGCTCGACCAGCGCCAGGTCGATATCGAGCCCCCGCTCGCCGGCGTGGGCCATCAGGGCGATGGCGGCGCCTTCGAAGCTGGCGCGATCGTGCAGGCCATGGGGCCCCGGCGCCCGGGGCGGGCTCGCCCGCGACAGGACGCAGGACACCGCGCCGCCGTGGCCGGGCAGGCGGAAGGCCGAAAGGCTGGCGGCGCGATCGCCGTCGCCGCACTGGCTGTGCAGGCGGACCACCACGGGGCCGCCGCGCCGCCCCTCCTCCAGGCCGCCGAGCAGAACCGAGACAAGCTGACGGTCCTCCGCAGCGACGAAATCGGCCAGGCGCGCGCCCTTGAGGTTTCGATCTGTTGACCCGGCGAGGGCCTCGCCGGCGCCCAGGGCGACCGAAATCTCGCCATCGGTCGTCACTTCGATCAGGAGGTCTGCCGAGGCGAAGGCGAAGCCCAGAAGGCTTTTGGGATTCAGGGTCACGGGGCGCTCCGGATCTGCCGACATCCTGCACAGCCAAGTTTAATGTGGCGTAATGGCGCTCGCCGAAATCTTGCGGCAAGTTGGCGCAGGCCTGCCGTCATCCAAACGACGTCGAGACGAGATAAGCCCCGCCCATGATCTCCGCCCTTATCCTCGCCGCCGCCCTTTCGCTCCCCGCCGACTGCGATCTGGAGGCGCCGCACGGGCGCGACGGCTGCACCCGGGCGGCCGTGGACGCCCTGCCGATGAACGCCATCCAGGCGGTGGGTACGCACAACTCCTACAAGCTGGCCATCCCGGCGGCGGAGATGGCCCTGCTCAGCGCCATGGCGCCCGACATGGCGCGCACCCTGGACTATGCCCACGCCCCCCTGACCGAGCAGCTTGAGGCCGGCGCCCGGCAGCTGGAGATCGACGTCCTCAACGACCCGGATCCGGGTCGCTACGCCCAGCCCCTGGCCCGGCGGCTGGTCCCCGAGCCTGAGCCCTACGATCTGGCGCCGTTGCAGCGGCCGGGGCTGAAGGTGCTGCACGTCCAGGACGTGGACTATCGCAGCTCCTGTCCCCTGTTTGTCGAGTGTCTGGCGCAGGTGGCCGCCTGGTCCCGGGCCAATCCCGACCATGCGCCGCTATTGATCCTGATGAACCTGAAGGAGGGCGCGGCCCTGCCGGCGCCCGGGGCCGTGACGCCGGCGCCCTTCGACGCCGCGGCCATGGACCAGATCGACGCCGAAATCCGCAGCGTCTTTCCCCCGGAGGCGCTGATCACGCCGGACCTGGTGCGCGGCGAGGCCGCGACCCTGCGCCAGGCCGTGGCGTCCGGCGGCTGGCCAAGCCTGGGCGAAGCCCGGGGCAAGGTGATGTTCGCCCTGGATGCGCCGCGCTCGCAGGTCGATCTCTATCGCGGCGCGCGGGCCTCGCTCGAAGGCCGGGTCCTGTTCGTCAATATCGAGGAGGATGAGGACGCCGCGGCCTATATCACCCTCAATTCGCCGGCCGAGCAGGCTGAGCGGATCGCAGCCGCCGTCGCTGCGGGTCTGATCGTCCGCACCCGAGCCGACGCCGATACGGTCGAGGCCCGTCAGAACGATCCCGCCCGGCGGGAGGCGGCCTTCGCATCGGGCGCCCAGTATGTCTCGACCGACTACATGACGCCGGACCAGCGGTTCAGCGCCTTCCAGGTCGTCCTGCCCCACGACGCATCCGCCCGCCTCAATCCGCGCCAGGACATAATCCCGAGCCCAGACGAGGCTGTTCAGGCCGGCGGCCGTTCGGAATAGCGGGGAAGCTCGTCGTCCAGCGCCCACCAGTCGGCGTGGGAGTCGGCGAAGATATGAAAGCCCAGGCGGGCGCCGGTGGGCGCGTCCAAGGTCCCGGCCCGCAGCCGGACCACGCCCGGCTTGGCGGCCGCCTGGCTCATCAGCGGCGAGCCGCAGCGCCCGCAGAAGACCCGCAGCTTGCCGGGCGAGGACTCGAACCGGGTCAACAGATCATCGCCGGAGATCAGGCGCAGCCGGGCCTCATCCACCGGGATATTGGCGGCGAACGCTGACCCCTGGGCCCGGCGGCACAGGCTGCAATGGCAGAGCTGGATGTCTTCCAGCGGTCCGCTCACCTCGTAGCGGACGCCGCCGCAGAGGCAGCCGCCCTGGTGGATGATCTCGGATGCATCACTCATGAGGTGACATCAGCCTCCTGGCGTCGGGGTCGAACCCGCGCGGCGGCGGGGATGTGGGGCGGCACGGGCTCCGACATCAACCGGTCGATCTCCAGCCGCGCGGCGCGCTCGCCTTCATGCCGCAGCCGCAGGGCGTTCGCACGGGAAATCACCCGGGGCGGCGCGACATCTTCCGGGGTCTGGAAAAGGCCGCTTCGGCCCGGCGTATTGGCGCGGGATGTCCAGACCGTCAGGGGGGCGGAGAAGACGAGGCCCAGGGCCAGGGGGCTGGTCCAGGCCAGCAGCATGGGGTCCAGAGCGCCGGCGACCGCCACCCAGAGAACGCCCATGGCGGTGTGTCGACGATGCCTGCGCCAGGCGTCGGCCAGGGAGATTTGCGGGTCATCCCGCGTCTGGGCGTTCCAGCCGGAGTCGCGGCCCAGCAGGACATCGACCACCGCCCGGCTCTGCATCAGCATCATCGAAGCCGCCATGAGGGACGACAGCACGAGTTCGGCGGCGACGCCGGCCAGGAGCCGCCCGGTCCCGCCATAGGCGCGGCGCGCTCCGGCCTGGCTCAGGGTCATCGCCGCGGCCATGGCCTTGGGCGCCATCAGCATCGCCATGGTGACGCCAAACAGGGCCAGGGCCGCCGAGGGCTCGGCGCCCGGGGCGTGGCGCTGGTTGGCCCAGACCAGCCCGCCCAGGATCAGGAAGCCCAGCCAAAGCGGCGAGGTGGCGTAGGAGAGGATGCCCCTGGCCATGTGCAGGCGGCTGACCCAGTGCAGGCCGCGGGCCGGCAGCACGGCGGAGTGCTGCAGATTGCCCTGG
>CAZERE010000094.1:0-12650 GCA_964515365.1 uncultured Phenylobacterium sp.
GTTGGGGTCGGAGTGCGGTAGGAAGCGGTAAGGACCGTAGTCGAAGCTCTCGCCGGTGATGTTCATATTGTCGGTGTTGAGCACCCCGTGGACGAAGCCCGCCGCCATCCAGGCCGCCGTCAGCCGCGCCATGCGCCCGACCACGGCCTCCAGCAGGGCCGCGGGCCGGTCCTGCGCGCCCTCGAGCGCCGGATAGTAGTGGGCGATCACGTGGTCGATCAGGACGGAGATCCGCTCGGGGCTCTCCTCGAAGGCGTGGCGCTGGAAGGTCCCGAAGCGGATGTGGCTGTGCGACAGCCGCGTCAGCACCGCCCCGCGGGTGGGGCTGGGCTCGTCATTGCGCTCCAGCGCCTCGCCGGTCTCGATCAGGGAGAAAGAGCGTGACGTGGGCACGCCGAGCGCCTCCAGCAGGGCGGTGGCCAGCACCTCGCGCACGCCCCCCTTCAGGGTCAGGCGGCCGTCGCCGAACCGCGACCAGGGGGTCTGGCCCGAGCCCTTGGTTCCCAGGTCCAGCAGGCGCCCCGTTCCGGCCTCGCGCATCTGGGCGAACAGGAAGCCGCGACCGTCGCCCAGCTCGGGATTGTAGGTGCGGAACTGGTGGCCATGATAGCGCATGGCCAAGGGCCGGCTCAGATTATCCGGCAGGGGCGAAAACCGGCCGAAATGGGCGATCCATTCGGCGTCCGTCAGTCCCGCCAGGCCTATGCCCGCCGCCGCCCGGTCGTTGCGATAACGCAGCAGGGTCTGGGGGAAGTCGGCGGCCGTGACGGCGTCGGCGAAGTCCGGCCCCAGGGCGTCGAACTGCGGATCGGGCTGGTAGGCGGACGAGATCGGCATGGTCGGCTCCCATCGGCGGGGCTGAGGTTCAGAGCAGGTCGGACGCCCAGGCCTGGCCCCCGCGGGGCGCGGCGATGACCCGGGCCCCGGAGGAGAAGCGTCTCACATCGGCGAGGGTTTCGGCGAAGTCCGGCGCGGCCGGGTCGGCGTCCTGGCTGATCACCAGGGCGGCCACCTTCAATCCCCGCGCCCGCAGCACCTCGGCGGCGGTCAGCGTGTGGCTGATCGCCCCCAGATAGGATCCCCCCACCAGGACGACGGCCAAGCCGAGCGCCACCATCAGGTCGAGGTTGGTGGCGTCCTCGCTAATCGGCGACATGACCCCGCCGGCGCCTTCGATCAGCATCAGGTCCGCATGGGCCTGGGCGCGGGCCTGATCGCACAAGGTGATCAGCGTCTCCAGGCGCAGGCTGGCGCCCTCGCGGCGGGCGGCCATGGGCGGCGAGAGGGGGGCCGCGAAACGCAGGGGCGACATGGCCTGGAGATTGGCCGGCGTCAGGGGACGGCCCAGAGCGGCCAGCAGGCGGCCCGGATCGCTGTCGCCCCAGTCCGCAGGGTCAAGCCCGCTGACCACCGGCTTGAAGGCCTCGACCGACAGACCCCGCCCCCGCGCTGCGGCGATCAGGGCGCAGGCCACATAGGTCTTGCCCACATCGGTGTGGGCGCCGGCGACGAACAGGGCGCGCATCAGGCGGTCTCCATCAGGGCGCCGACGGCCTCGGCCAGACGGTCGATGTCGGCGTCGTCATGGCCGGCGGTGAAGGCCAGCCGCAGGCGGGCGGTTCCCGCCGGCACGGTGGGCGGACGGATGGCCACGGCCAGGAAGCCCTGCGCCTCCAGGGCCTGCATGGCGCCGAGCGTGCGGCCAGCCTCCCCCAGCACCACCGGCACGATGGGGCTCTGGGCGTCCGGCAGGCCGAGGGCCGTGGTGAACCGCCGGGCCTTGGCCAGGGGGCGGGCGGTGAGATCTGCGTCGCCGGCGATGATGTCCAGGGCCGCGAGCGCCGCCCCGGCGCTGGCCGGCGGCAGGCCGGTGGAATAGACGAAGGTCCGCGCCCGGGTGCGCAGCAGATCGACGATGGGTGCGCTGGCGCAGACATAGGCGCCATAGCCGCCGACCGCCTTGGAGAAGGTGCCCATGGCCAGGTCGATCTTCGCCTGCGGGAACAGGGCGGCGGTCCCGCGCCCCTGCCCCACCACCCCGAGCCCATGGGCGTCGTCCACCAGCAGCCAGGCCTCATGACGCCGCGCCAGGTCGCTGATCGCATCCAGCGGCGCGATGTCCCCGTCCATGGAGAAGACCCCATCGGTGGCGATCAGGGCGTGGCGCAGACCGGCGCGCTCGGCCGCGAGCTTGGCCGCAAGGTCAGCCATGTCGTTATGGGTGAAGGGAATGATCCGGGCCCCCGAAAGCTGCGCGCCCGCCCAGATGCAGGCATGGGCCAGCTCGTCGACGAACACGCCGTCCCCCGGCCCCACCACCGTTGGGATCAGGCCGGCATTGGCCAGATAGCCGGAGCCGAAGACACAGGCCGCCTCCGTCCCCTTGAAGGCGGCCAGCCGCGCCTCGAGATCGCCCAGCAGGGGATGGTCGCCGGTCACCAGCCGCGAGGCCCCCGCCCCGGCCCCATAGGCGCGCACGGCCGCAGCGGCGGCCTCGATCACGGCGGGATGGTGCGACAGGTTCAGATAGTCGTTGCAGGAGAAGGACAGCAGACGGCGGCCGTCCCGCTCCACCCACAGACCGTCCAGGCGATGGGTCGCCGTCAGCCGGCGGCGCAGTTGGGCGGCGTCCAGGTCGGCCAGCTTGGCGGCGGCGAAGGCGGAGAGGCTGTCGGTCACGGGGCGCGGTATGCACGAGGCCGCGCCCGCGTTAAAGCGCCCTTCCTTGGCGAAGGAGGCCCCCATGACCGACTGGCTCGAACGCGGCGCCCCCCATGTGTGGCGGCCCTATTGCCAGATGAAGACCGCGCCGGCGCCCCTGGCCGTCGCCCGGACGCAAGGCGCGCGCATCATCCTGGAGGACGGGCGCGAGCTGGTGGACGGGATCGCCAGCTGGTGGACCGCCTGCCACGGCTACAATCATCCCCACATCGCCAGGGCCGTTTCGGACCAGCTGGCCCGTGCGCCGCATGTGATGTTCGGCGGCCTGGCCCATGCGCCGGCCTATGACCTGGCCAGGCGGCTGGCGGCGATGCTACCCGGCGATCTCGACCACGTCTTCTTCGCCGAGAGCGGCTCGGTTTCGGTGGAGATCGCCATGAAGATGGCGATCCAGTTCCACATCAATCAGGGCCGCGCCGGCCGCTCCAAATTCGTCAGCTTCCTCGGCGGCTATCACGGCGACACGCTCGCCACCATGACCATCTGCGACCCGGAAGAGGGCATGCACAGCCTGTTTGCAGGCGTCATGCCCAGCCAGCATGTGGTCGCCCTGCCCCGGGACGGCGAAAGCGAGGCGGCGCTCGACGCCCTGTTGGCGCAGAAGGGCCACGAGATCGCCGCCCTGATCGTCGAGCCGCGCATCCAGGGGGCCGGCGGCATGCTGATCCACGACGACGAGGTGCTGCGCCGCCTGCGGGCCATCGCCGATCGGCATGGGGTGCTGCTGATCTTCGACGAGATCATCACCGGCTTTGGCCGCACGGGCGACCTGTTCGCCTGCCAGGGCGCGGGCGTGACGCCGGACATCATCACGCTCTCCAAGGCGCTGACCGGCGGCACCCTGCCCCTGTCGGCCGCCGTGGCCAGCCGCCGGGTCTTCGAGGCCTTCTGGTCGGACGAGGCCGGCGCGGCCCTGATGCACGGGCCGACCTATATGGCCAATCCGCTGGCCTGCGCGGCGGCCGGCGCGTCGTTGGACCTCTTCGAAGCCGGCGGCTGGAAGGCCGACGTGGCGCGGATCGAGGCCGCCCTGAGGTCGGGCCTGGAGCCCTGTCGTCAGGCCAGGGGGGTGGTGGATGTGCGCACCCTGGGGGCCATCGGGGTGGTGGAGTTCGAGGCCCCGGTCGACGCCGGCGGCCTCTGCCAGCAGTTCGCCGAGCTGGGCTGCTGGATCCGGCCCATGGGGAAGGTGGTCTATCTGACCCCGCCCTTCGTCACCACGGATGCGGAGCTGGCGCAGCTGACCGGCGCGATCGCCACCGTGCTGGGCGCCCCCGCCACCGCAGGCTAGGCTCTCGCCCATGGACGCCCAGGCCATTCTCGACAGCCTCGACCTCGTCGCCGAACGCAGCGAGGACCCTGCGCCGCAGGTTTATGAGCGCCTGTTCGCCCGCCATCCCGAAGCCGAGGCCCTGTTCATCGGCGACAAGCGCGGGGCGGCCCGGGGGCAGATGCTGCGCCAGGCCGTCGAGACCCTGCTGGATTATCTGGGTCCCCACGCCTTCGCCGCCAATTTCCTGCGGGCGGAGCTGCGCAATCACGACGACATCGGCGTGCCGGCCGAGATCTTCCCCGCCTTCTACCAAGCCATGGCCGAGGCCTTCGCCGAGATCGCCGGCGAGACCTGGACGCCGGCCATGCAGACCGCCTGGGACGAGGTCACCGGCGAGATCGAACAGATCGTCCGGGCGCCCGCCCAGACGATCTGAATCGCAAGGCCTCAGGCCAGGGCCGCCTTGAGCGACGCCGCCGTGGCCTTGGCCGCCTCGCCCACGGCGGGCGAGACGTCGGCCATGATGTAGAAGTCGTGGATCAGGTTGGGGTACTCGACGTGCTCGACCTTGACGCCGGCCGCCCTCAGGCGCTCGGCGTGGTCGCGGCCCTCGTCCTTCAGCGGATCGAAGCCCGCCGTGACCACCAGGGCCGGCGGCAGGCCGGCGCAATCCACCTTGCCCAGCATGGCCCGATGGGACTGGGGGTGGCCGATGGCCGCCAGGCACTTGTCGAACCAGGCGATGGCCTGCTTGGTCAGCAGCGGGCCGTCCAGGGCCTGACGGGAGGCGGTCTCCGTCTCCGGCCAGATGCCCGGATAGAGCAGCAGCTGGAAGGCGAGCCGGCGCTGGGGATCATCCCTCAGGTCGGCGGCCACCGAGGCGGCGAGGTTGCCGCCGGCGGAATCCCCGCCCACGGCGATGTGGGCCGGATCGAACCCGATCTCCGCGGCATGGTCGAAGGCCCAGCGGGTGGCGGCGAGCGCATCGTCATGGCTGGCCGGGAAAGGGTTTTCCGGCGCCAGGCGGTAGTCCACCGACAGCACCCGCACGCCGGCCAGCGACGCCATGCGCCGGCAGTGGCCGTCATGGCTCTCCAGGTCGCCGATCACGAAGCCGCCGCCATGGAAATAGACCAGGCCGCCGGTGGTCGAAGGCGCGCCGGCCGGGGTGTAGAGCCTGGCCGGAATCTCGCCGGCCGCCCCGTCGACCTTCAGGTCGCGGACGCTGACATCCTTGGGCGCATTCTGGTCGGCGGCCTGGCGCTGCATGCGATAGCCGGCGCGGACCATGTCCGGCGGCAGGGCGTCCAGGGGCGGGGGGGCCTGGCCCTCGGCGGCCTTGGCCTGGGCCTCCAGCATGGCCTGGAAGTGGGGGTCCATCATCGGCGTCATCCTCCTGGGGAATCCTCTTGAGCGGTCGTCGCGCTCTTGCCGGCGCGATCACAAAAACGGCCCCCGACATCGCCGGGGGCCGCTGGTCTTTCGAGCCGAAGCCTACTCGGCGGCTTCCTTGGGCGCGTAGCCCATGACCGCCTTGACCTCGAGGAACTCGTGGAAGGCGAAGTCGCCCCACTCGCGCCCGTTGCCGCTCATCTTGAAGCCGCCGAAGGGGGCGGTCATGTCCGAGGCGCCGTTGATCGACACCTGGCCGGCGCGGAGCTTGGAAGCGACTTCGCGGGCCTTGGCCAGGTCGGCGCCGTTCACATAGGCCGCCAGGCCGTATTCGGTGTCGTTGCCGATGGCGATGGCCTGGTCGAGGTCCTCATAGCCGAGGATCGACAGGACGGGACCGAAGATCTCTTCCTTCGAGATCGTCATCTCCGGCTTCACATTGGCGAAGACGGTGGGCTTCACATAGTAACCCTTGTCCAGGCCCTCGGGCCGGCCAACGCCGCCGGCCACCAGGGTGGCGCCCTCGTCGATGCCCTTCTGGATCAGGCCTTGGATCTTGTCCCACTGGGTCTTGGAGACCACCGGGCCCAGCATGGCGTTGCCGGTGGGGTCGCCCACCGTGACCTGGGCGGCGGCTTCCTTGGCCACGGCGATCGCCTCGTCCATGCGCTTGGACGGGACGAGCATGCGGGTCGGCGCGTTACAGGACTGGCCGGAATTGGTCATGATCTGGCGCACGCCGCCGGCCACGCTCTTGGCGAAGACGTCGTCGTCCAGGACGATGTTCGGGCTCTTGCCGCCCAGTTCCTGGTGCACGCGCTTGACGGTCGGGGCGGCGTTCTTGGCCACCTCGATACCGGCCCGGGTGGAGCCGGTGAAGGAGACCATGTCCACTTCCGGATGGGTCGAGAGCGGCACGCCCACGCCCAGGCCGTCCCCGTGGACCATGTTGAACACGCCGGCCGGCACGCCGGCCTCATGCATGATCTCGGCGAAGATCTGGCCGGTGAAGGGGGCGACTTCCGACGGCTTCAGCACCATGGTGCAGCCGGTGGCCAGCGCAGGCGCCACCTTGCACATGATCTGGTTGAGCGGCCAGTTCCAGGGGGTGATGAAGCTGCAGACCCCGATCGGTTCCTTGACGATCATGGTCGCGCCGCGGTCTTCCTCGAACTTGAAGTCCTTGAGGATGCCGATGGCGGTGGCCAGGTGGCCCATGCCGGACGGCACCTGGGCGCGCTGGGCCAGGGAGGCGGGGGCGCCCATCTCCTCGGTCTCGGCTTCGGCCAGGTCGCCGAAGCGCTTCTGATACTCGGCCAGGACCCGCTGCATGACGTCGAGGCGTTCCTCGCGGCTGGTCTGCGACCAGCTGGCGAAGGCCTTGCGGGCGGCCTTCACGGCCTTGTCCACATCGGCCTCGCCGCCGAGCGCGATCTTGCCGGCGACCTCTTCAGTGGCCGGATTGATGACGTCCAGGGTCTTGAGCGCCACCGGCTCGACCCACTGACCGTCGATATAGAATTTGAGATATTCGCGCATGCCGTCCTCCTGGACCCTAGATTTATCAGGCGCCGGCTCCGCGGCGCGCCGTTTCAAACAAGCATTTTAGTGATCGACGTTCACCAAGGGAACATCAATCCGGCTGCGCGGGGTCCGCGCCGTGCCTGCAGACCCAAGGTGGCCCGCCTGAGGCCCGCCCGCAACCATGCCCGGCGCCTTTCGCGTCCCGATCTGCGTCGCCCTGGCTTGCGAGGGGGCGTGGGCCTCGTTAAAGCCCCAGGGGTCTTGGTCCTGTCTTGGTCCTTGCGGACCCATTTCGTTTCCGGAGCTGTTCGATGGTCGCCATCTTCACCATCCTGGTCTTCCTGGTCGTCATCGGCGCGATCAATGTCTACGAGTTCGGCCGGCTGGACTGATCGGATGACCCGCGCCGGAGCATCGGGACTTGGTTGAGCCCCCGCGCGGGGCGGCCCTGGTCACCGGGGCGGCGCGCCGCATCGGGCGGGTCCTGGCGCTGAGCTGCGCCGACGCCGGCTTCGACGTGGCCATCCACTGCCGGGTGATCGACGACGACGCCGAATCCGTCGCCGCCCAGGTGCGCGCCAAGGGCCGCAAGGCCGCCCTGTTCACCAGCGACCTGCGCAAGGAATCGGAGACCGCGCCCCTGATCAGCGCCGTCGAGGCCGAGCTCGGCCCGGTGACCCTGCTGGTCAACTGCGCCTCGGTCTTCGAGGAGGACGCCTTCGCCTCCATGAACCGCCACTCCTGGGACCTGCACATGGAGACCAATCTCCGCGGGCCCCTGGTGCTGGCCCAGGCCTTCGCCCGGCGGATCACCGGCGCGCGCCGCGGCCTGATCGTCAACATCCTGGACCAGCGGGTGCTGCGCACCCGGCCGGCCTTCTTCTCCTATTCCCTCAGCAAGGCCGCGCTGTGGGAAGCGACCCGCATGATGGCCCAGGCGCTGGCGCCGCAGATCCGGGTGAACGGCATCGGCCCGGGGCCGGTCCTGCCCTCCATCCACCAGGACAGCGATGACTTTGCGCAGGAAGCGGCCGCCACCCTGCTCGCCCGCGCAGTCGAGCCCGCCGAGATCGCCCAGGCCCTGCGCTACCTCATTGACGCTCCGTCAGTGACGGGCCAGATGATCGCCATAGATTCCGGTCAGCACCTGGCCTGACCCCGCTGCAATGCCCTGGAGGGCGCGCCCTTGGCCCTGTCGCCCGTCACCGAACCCGACCAGCCCCAGGACGCCGGCGTCACCCGGGTGGTGGCCAGCAAGATCTTCGTCTCCGGCCTGAAGGTGGACGCCTTTGTGGGAATCTACGCCCACGAGCGCGGGCGCAGCCAGCCCCTGATCATCGATGTGGAGCTGGACGCCGCCATCGCCGGGGCCGAGCACCTGTCGGAGACGGTGAACTACGAACTGGTGGCCGAGGCCGCCCGCGCCCTGGTCGCCAGCGGCCATATCGGCCTGGTCGAAACCTTCGCCGAACAGCTGGCCCGGGCCTGCCTGGCCGACCCCAGGGTCAGCCGCGCCCGGGTGCGGGTGGACAAGCCCATGGCGCTCGCCCCGCACGCGGCCAGCGCCGGGGTCGAGGTCGTCCTCGTCCGGTCCTGAACCCATGGCCACGGTCCACAGGGCGCGCATCTCCCCGCTCCTGCCCCCGACCGAATGGACGCTTGAGGATGGCGAACTGGTCGAGCGCCGCGGCGCGCGGGTTCGCTGCTTTCCCCTGTCGGACCTTCGCCGGCTGACCATCGCCGAAGGTCTGGCGCGGGCGGACTTCGTCCGGGGCCGGGCGCGCATTCCCGCCCGCAGCTTCGTCTCCGGCCTGAGGCTGGAGCGCCACGACGACACCTTCATCGCCCTGACCGAAGCCCTGGCCGCGCAGGCGACGGACGCCGCGCCGCAGGTCCGTCTGGGCCAGGCCCGCCCGCAGGCGGGCGAAATGGTGGTCTGGACCATCGCCCTCTGCGGCGCCGGCGCGGTGGCGGTGCTTGGGGCCGCCGGCCTGATCGGCGCCTGGGCGCTCGGCCTGGCGCTCGCCGCGCGCCTGGTCTTCGTGCTGATCCTGGCCGCCGCAGCCCTGCCCTGGATCGAGCAAGGACGCCGTATAACGCCGAATTAAGGTGCTCCCGCGCGCCTGGCGCCTCAAGATCGCCGCCAACGCCTCAAGGAGCCCACGATGAGCGACGTCATTCCCCCGGCCGCCCCCTCAGAGGACCGCACCATGCCTGCGGTGGTCTATGGGCTCTATCTGCTTGGCCTGGCCAACGGCCTGACCATCCTGATCGGCCTCGTCATCGCCTACGCCAATCGCAGCGGGGCCGGCCCCGTGATGGCCAGCCACTACACCTTCCAGATCCGCACTTTCTGGCTGTCCATCGGCTGGTTCATCATCGGCCTGGTGATGATGCTGTTCGGCATTCCCCTCTCGATCGTGCTGATCGGCATTCCCGCCGTGATGCTGGGCGTGTTCATCATGGGGGCCGTGGGCGTCTGGTTCGCCGTCCGCTGCGTCCTGGGGGTCATCTATCTGGCCCGGGGCGAGGCCTATCCGCGCCCCTACAACTGGCTGATCTAGAGGCGCCGGACGCCCAGGGGCGCGGCGGGCGCGCCCTAGGCGCCGGCTTGCGCCCCCTACGGGTTGCAACGGCTTGAGGCCAGGGCCGCCTGACCGGCAAGCTTGACCTTGTCGGAGCTGGACCTGAGGGGGAACGCATGCTGGGTCGGATCGTCGGACTTGTCTTGGCCGTCGCCCTCTGGGGCGGCGCCTATGTGATCCTCAATCCCGGCGGTCTCGGCGGGCAGGTCCCCGCGGTAGGCCTGGGCGCCTTTGAAAGCGTCCGCCTGGGCCTCGGGATCGCCGCCGGCCTGCTGGGGACGGCCCTGGCCGCCGCCGCCCTGATGCGCGCGCCTGAACGGCCTCCGGCCCGGGACCGGCTGGCGCCGCTGATCGACCTCCACCAGGGCGAATCCGCGGGGCTCGATCCGTCGGACGAACCCCTGCCGTTTTCGGCGCCGAGCGCCACGGCCCCTCTTGAGGCGCCGGCCCTTGAGGCAGAACCCGCGCCCTTCCCCCTGGCCTTGGACTCAGACGTACAACCGACTCCGCCGGTCCTCGCCCAGGCCGAACTCGCGCCCACGCCCGAACCCGAGGTCGTCGCCGTGCCGGCCGCACCCGAGCCTGCGGTCGCCGCAGAGCCGCCGCCTGAGGATTTCGATGCGGCGCGGGACGCCCTGCGACGGCACGCCCAGGACGAGGCCTGGGGCCCGGCGGCCCTGGCCCTGCAGCGGGTCGGCGCCCTGGCGCAGGATGATCGTCAGCATGCCCTGGCCGCCCAGGACGCCGGTGACTTCGCCCGCGCCCAGGGCAAGTCCGATGACGCCATCGAGGCCTATGACCTGGCCCTGGCCCATGCCCGGATGACCGGCCAGCCGGACCTGATCGCCGACGCCCTGATCAATGTGGGCGACATGGCCTATGAGGAGCATCGCCTGGACGCCGCCGTGGGGAGCTATGAGGCCGCCGTCGCCCTGCGCCGCGATCTTGCCCAGGCGGCCGGAACCGCCGAGGCCCGCCGCGCGCTCTCGGTGGCCCTGGAGCGCCTGGCCGACGCCCGGGAAGACCGGGGCCATCGCAGCCGCGCCCTGGATCTCTATCGCGAGAGCGAGGCCCTGGCCGCCGAACTGGCCCAGGGCGACGCCGCCCGCTATGGCGCGGATCTGGCCAGCACCCGCCAGCGGCTGGAAGAGCTGGAAGCCCGCATCCTGGCCTGAAGCCCCAACGAAAATCGCCCCCGTCGCGGATGCGACGAGGGCGACAGGTTTCGAAGCGTGGGGCCCAGCGATCAGGCCGGCTGGAGTTGCCGGCGGACCATCTTGGCGTAGTCATCCATCAGGCTGAGCGAGATATTGCCCGGGGTGAAGCTGTACTCGCCGATCTGCGAGACCGGGGTCACCTCGGCGGCCGTGCCGACCACGAAGCATTCGGTGAAGCCGGCCAGCTCCTCGGGCAAGATGTGGCGCTCGACCACCTCGAAGCCCTTGGCCTTGGCCAGGGCGATCACCGACTGGCGGGTGATGCCGTTCAGGAAGCAGTCGGGGGTGGGCGTATGCAGCACCCCGTCCTTGACGAAGAACACGTTCGACCCGGTGCTCTCGGCCACATAGCCGCGGTAGTCGAGCATCATGGCGTCGGTGTAGCCGTCCTTCTCCGCGGCATGCTTGGAGATGGTGCAGATCATGTAGAGGCCGGTGGCCTTGGCGTGGACCGGCTCGGTCTCCGGCGAAGGCCGCTTGTACTTGGCCCAGCACATGCGGATGCCCTTGGCCTTTTCCTCGGGCGAGAAGTAGCTGGGCCACTCCCACACCGCGATGGCCACATGGATCTTGGTCTGTTGGGCCGAGACGCCGATCATCTCCGAGCCGCGCCAGGCGATGGGGCGGACATAGGCGTCGGTCAGGCCGTTCCTGGCGCAGGTGTCCTTGCAGGCCTGATCGATCTCGGCCACCGTGAACGGGATCTCGAAGTCGAGGATCTCCGCCGACTTGAACAGGCGCTCGGTATGTTCGGTAAGCTTGTAGATCTCGCCGCCATACATCCGCTCGCCTTCGAACACCGCCGAGGCGTAATGGAGGCCGTGCGTCAATACGTGCACCTTCGCCTCGCGCCAGGCCACGAACTGGCCATCCAGCCAGATCCATCCATCGCGATCGTCAAAGGGAACGAGAGACATAGGCGTAAAGCCTCCTTTCAATGCGCTCCCCTTACAGCGCCGCAGGCCGCGCTCGTCAAACGAAATGGCCACGCCTCGGCATGGCGGCGCGCCCGCGGGCGGCCTATCCTGATCGCCGCGTTCAACGGGGAGCCCGCCTGCGCATGAGCCTCGCCGAAGCCTCCGGCCCAGCCCGCCATCTGCTGGTGGTCGATGACGACGACCGCATCCGCGATCTCCTGAAGGCCTTCCTCAGCCGGGAAGGCTATCGCGTGACCACGGCGTCTGGCGGCGCGGGCGCGCGCCGGCTGCTGGAGAGCCTGGATTTCGACCTGGCGGTGTTCGACGTGATGATGCCCGGCGAGGACGGCGTATCCCTGACCCGCTGGCTGCGCAGCCGCAGCGGCGCGGCCGGCCGCACCCCGGTCCTGATGCTGACCGCCCGCGGCGAGGCCGAGCACCGGATCGAGGGACTGCAGGTCGGCGCCGACGACTATCTGGGCAAGCCCTTCGAGCCCCAGGAGCTGCTGCTGCGCATCGGCGCCATCCTGCGGCGCACCGCCGAACGGGCGCCGGGCGGCAGCGCGCTGGCCCTTGGCCTCTGCGTCTTCGATCCGGCCCGCGGCGAGCTCAGCCAGGACGGCGCGCCGGTCCGCCTGACCGAGGGCGAGGCCGCCCTGCTCAAGCGCCTGGCCCAGACGCCGCACGAACCTGTCGATCGCCTTGAGCTCGCCCGCGACACCGTCGATCCCTCCGGCCGGGCCGTGGACGTGCAGGTCACTCGCCTGCGACGCAAGATCGAGACCGACCCCAAGGCCCCCCGCTACCTCCAGACCGTTCGCGGCGTGGGCTACATGCTGGCGCCCGACTGATGCGCCTTAGGGTCACGCCCCGATATCTCGCCCGGCTGATCAAGCGACAGCTGCCGACCAGTCTGTTCGGCCGTTCCCTGCTGATCATCGTCCTGCCCGTGGCCCTGATGCAGGTGGCGGTCACCTGGATCTTCTTTGACGCCCACTGGGACACGGTCACCAGCCGCCTG
>CAZERE010000095.1:0-12589 GCA_964515365.1 uncultured Phenylobacterium sp.
GGAAGGCGATTTCATCGATCACGCCGATGATCTGACTGATCTCCTGGGCCGACTTCTCGATCGCGCCCATGGCGGTGACCGCGTCACGGACAACATGTCCCCCGGTCTCGGCGTCGCTCTTCGCCGCCTGGACCGTATCAGCGGCCTGGCGGGCGCCTGCGGCCGTCCGGTTGACCGTGGCGGTGATCTCATCCAGCGCCGCGGCGGTCTCCTCCAGGCTGGCGGCCTGCTGTTCGGTGCGGCGGGACAGATCATCGGCCGCCTGGCTGATTTCCCCCGAGCCGGAGCGGATGGCCGAGACATTGGCCACCACCGTCGTGATCGTTTCCTTCAGCTGCCCGATGGCGGTGTTGAAGTCCTCCTTCAGCTTTCCGTACTCGCCGGGGAAGGACTGGCTCAGGCTGTAGGTCAGATCGCCCTTGGTCAGGTGATCGAGACCCTCGGCGAGGGCGCTGACGACGGCGGCCTGTTCCCGAGCGGCGAGGTCTGCGACCTCTTGAGACTGGGCGCGACGCGCATCGTCATCGTCGCGCCGTCGCTCGGCCTCCGCGGCCTCTTCGCGACTGCGTTCGGCGAGCAGAACCTGCAGATCGTCCACCGCCTTTCCGACGGTTCCGATCTCGTCGTGACGGGTGGCGCTGGTCAGATCGACATCGGTTCGACCCGACGCCAGGGTGCGCATCTCGCTGGCCAACATGCGGATCGGCCGAACGATGATCCCCAGCGAGGCGACGATAAGACCCAGGCTGAACAGAAGGCTGAAAGCGAGGGCCCCGATCATCAATATTCGGGACAGGCCGGCGCCTTGATCGGCGCGCGCCTTCTCCTCGGCGGCGGAGGCTTCGATGTCGTCGGACACCGCCTCCATCCGGGTTTCGAGGTCCGTAAAGGCCTGCTTGAAGGCGCCCAGGGCGGCGCGGGCGGCCTCCGGGTCCTGGGCGGCCAGCGCAACGATCTGCTGCGCCGAAAGCATGTAGGCCTCCAACGGCGCTTCCACCGCGTCGAGCGACGCCCGGATGTCGCCCTCGCCAGCCAGGCTCTTGTTGGCGGCCATGGCCTGTTTGAAGGACTCGACGTGTTCGGCGGTTTCGGTGCGAACGCTGGCGAGATCGACGCCCGCCGAGGGATCGCTGGCGAGAATGGCCGAGAGCACGTCCGCCCGCAGAGCGTCGTGCATCATATCGGCCTGCATGTGATTGCGCAGGATCTCAGCCGATCGGCTCGACCCGCCCAGGGCGTCGGTGAGTTCCGTCGTCGTCCAGAGGCCCAAGCCGGAAATGGCTCCGCTCAACACCAGAACGGCAAGCCCGGCGGCGACGACTTTCGACCGAATAGTTTTGAGCACGCGCAGCCCCCCAAAGACGCCAACCGGTACCGCGAATTTGGTTAAGAAAGACTTCGTCTGAAACTTCGGCCCAAGGCCTGGTTATGTTTCACTCGCCTAAGGTGTATTTCATCTGGATTCCGAACACCTCAAGTACGGCCAAATCCCTGGAGACCAGAGCGTCAGTCGAGACTGACTCGGCCGGCGCCTCATGGCCTATTATTCTCAGAACCGCCTCAACCTCAGAGTGAGTTTTGGGATTATTTTGTCTGAACTCGACAAGGACACTGTGTCGCAGGTCAAGAAGCCAACCTTAACCGCAACTTCAGCGCCCGACCTTATCCTTTCCTCCACGATACCTGGGGGAAGATTTGATGACGTCAGCCAAGACCAAGGCCGCAAGGCCAGCGATGCTTGCGGCCCTAGCGCTTTCGGCTTTCTGGGCCGGGTCCGCGGCCGCCCAATCTGATCCCGCCTGGAGCCATAGCGTCGTCTATACGGCGGACGTGACCGGGGTCGTGGACGGGACGGCCAGCCGGGCGGGTCGTTACCTGGACAATCTAGATGTCGTCGTGGACGGCGATCTCGCTCAGATCGCGGGTTGGCGCGGCGCCCGACTGCATGTGGCGATCCTGGCCAACGGAGGCGGTCAACCCAACGATCTGGCTGGGACTCTGCAGGGCGTTGACAATATCGAGGTCGCCGACCCGGGCGTGAGGCTCTTCGAGGCCTGGATCGAGCAGAGCTTCGCAGACGGTCGCGCCTCGGTCCTTGCCGGGCTCTATGACGTCAACAGCGAGTTCTATGCGACGGAGTCCTCCGGCCTGCTGATCGCCCCGGCCTTCGGCATCGGTTCCGAATTCGCCGCCACCGGGAGGAACGGTCCCTCCATCTTTCCGTCGACCGCCTTGGCCACACGGGTGCGGATCGGCGACCTGGACGGGCTCCATGTTCAGGCCGCCGCCGTGAACGCCAACGCCAGCACCTTCGGCGATCCTGACGGGGTGGACACCGGTTTCGACGATGGCGTGCTCTGGCTGGCCGAGGCGGGCTGGACCGGGCCCGCCCGGCTGGCGCTCGGCGCCTGGCGCTATGACCAGAAGCAGGACGATATCCGCTCCGTGGGTCCGTCGGGCGATCCGCGTCTGGCCACGTCGCAGGGCGTCTATGTCCTGGGCGAAGCTGACATCCACCGTGGCGCGCACAGCGTAACCTCGGCCTTCGTTCGGTCTGGACTGTCGGACGGCGATACGAGCGACTTCAAGGGCGGCTGGCAGGCCGGACTGCTGGTCCTGCACCCCTTCGCCTCCCGGCCCAACAGCGCCTTTTCCGTCGGGGTCCACCAGGGCGTGATGTCCGACAAGGCGCGCCTCAACGCCCGGGACGCCGGGATAGACCCGGCGAAGCGGGAGGATGGTCTGGAGATCACCTATTCAGACACGGTCGGTCGCTTCACCCTTCAGCCGGATCTGCAGATCATCAGATATCCAGGGGGTGATCGCGCAGCGGACACGGTCGTCGTCGCCGCGTTCCGGCTCATCATACCCCTCTTCACAAACTAGACGCGGCGGCCAGAGCGCAAGCGCCTGCGCTCAGCCGGCCGCAGACCGAGGCTCAACCCGCCTCACGCAGCACGGCGGCTGGCCTGCGCGACAGGGCCGCAAACGCCGCGAAAGCGCCGCCGATCACCCCCAGGGCCGTCGTCCCGCCGAGAATCCCCAGGATCACCGGCCAGTCCACGCGCCAGGTGGCGTTGAACACCTGCGTCACCACCGGCCAGGCGCCGGCCGCGCCCAGGGCCGCACCGGCCAGCCCCGCGATCACGCCCACCAGGCCGTACTCCACCAGATAGGCGGTCACGATCTGGCCCCGGGTTCCCCCCAGCACCTTCAGCGTGGCCGCCTCCCGGGCGCGGAACCGGGCGCCGGCGGCGATGGCGCCGACCAGCACCAGCACGCCGGCCGCGCCGGCCACGGCGGCGGCGCCACGGATGGCCAGCGCCAGGCGGTCGAACAGGGTGGCGGCCTGTTCCAGCTGGTCGCGGACGCTGATGACATTGACGCCGGCGAAGTCGGCGGCGAGGGCCTGCGTGACGGCGGCCTCCTCGGCGCGGCTGGCCATGGCGATGGCCACGTGGCGGGGCCTGGCGCCCTCGATGGCGCCTGAGTTCAGGATGACGGCGAAGTTGGCGCCGAAGCCGCCCCAGTCCACCTCGCGCAGCACCGCGATCTGGGCGTCGATCTCGCGGCCCAGGACCTGCAGGGTGATGGTGTCGCCGACCTCGAGGCCCGCGCCCTTGGCGGCGTCCTGCTCGAAGGCCGCCAGGGGCGGGCCAGCGTAGCCCGTGGGCCACCAGGCGCCGGCGGTGACCTCGGAAACCTCCGGCGGGCCGTCCAGGGCCGACAGGGTCAGATCCTCGTCAAAGGCCCAGCGTTCGCCCCGGTCGATGGTCTCGATGTCCACCGGCTGGCCCTTCAGGCGGGTGATGCGGCCGGTGATCAGCGGCAGGCGGGCGTAGCGGTCGGGGCCCGGATCGTTCAGGGCCTGGGCGATCACCGCGTCGAAGGCGTCGGCCCGGTCGGCGGGGATTTCGGTGAACACCAGCGAAGGCGCGGTGCGGGGTGCCACCTCGCTCACCTGGGCCAGCAGGCTCGACTGGATCAGCACGATGGCTGAGAGCAGAGCGACGCCGAGGCCGATGGCGGGCGTCGCTGTGCGGGCGGCCGAGCGGGGTCCGGCCAGGTTGGCGAGGCCCAGACGGACCGCGCCCCGGGCCAGGCGGCGCGCGCGGCCGGCGCCCCAGGCGGCGGCCAGGCCCAGCAGGCTGAGCGCCAGGAAAGCGCCCGCCGCCCCGCCGATCAAGCCCGCCGCCGCGCCCCGGCTGGGGGCGGTGAGGATGGCCAGGGCCGCCAGGCCCAAGGCCGCGGCGCTGGCCAGGACGCTCTCCAGTCCGAGCCTCGGGCGCCCCGACATCTCGCGGCGGAACAGAGACGAGGGCGGCGTGGCCCGCGCCCGGGCCAGGGGCCAGAGGGCGAAGGCGCCCGCGGCCAGCACGCCAAAGGCCGCGGCGCGGATCAGGGGTTGCGGATAGACGGCGAACAGGGCCGGGATCGGCAGCTGCTCGGCCGCCAGGGCGCCGATCGCCAGCGGCGTCACCGCCCCGATCACCAGGCCGATGGCCACGCCCAGCAGGGCCAGCACGCCGATCTGGATCAGATAGATGTCGCGGATCAGGACCCCAGAGGCGCCCAGGGCCTTGAGCGTGGCGATGGAGGCCTTGCGCCCCTCCAGATAGGCCGAGACCGCCCCGCCGACGCCCAGGCCGCCGGCCACCAGGGAGGCGAGGCCAATGAAGCCCAGGAAGTACTCTAGCTGGTCGATCAGCCGGCCGGCGCCGGCGGCGGCCTCCGACCGGTCGCGGGCCTCGAACACCGCGTCGGGAAAGGCTTCGCGCACCTGCGCGACGGCCGCCTTGGGATCGGCGGTCGCCGGCAGCAGCACCCGTACAGCCTCGCCGAACATGCCGCCGCCGCCCAGCAGGCCCGAGGCCTCCACGGTCGCCACGTCGGTCAGCACCCGGGGGCCGAGCGCAAAGCCGCGGCCGATCCGGTCGGGTTCGGAGATCAGCACTGCGCCGACCCGCAAGGGCGTCTGGCCCACCGTGAAGATGTCCCCCAGCCTCAGATCCAGGCGGTCGAGCAGGGCCTGCTCCACCGCGGCCCCAGCCACGCCGTCCGTCGGGGCGAGCGCGGCGGACAGGCTGGCTGCGCCCTCTAGCTGGACCACGCCCACCAGGGGATAGGCCTCGGCCACCCCGCGCACGTCCACCAGACGCCGCTGGCCGGCGGCCGTCTGCGCCATGGCGTTGGCGCGGACGGAATAGACGCTGGGACCGAGGTCGGCGAAGGCGGCCCGCTCCTCGTCGGTGAAGCGCCGCTGGTCGATGCTGAACACCACGTCGCCGCCCAGGATCTCCCGGGACTGGCTGGCCAGCCCCTGGCGGAAGGCCTCGGCCGTGGAGCCCGCCGCAGCGATGGCCGCCACGCCCAGCGCCAGGCAGGCCAGGAAGATGCGGAAACCCGCGACACCGCTCCTCAATTCCCGCCCGGCGAACCGCAGGGCGAGCCTCATGCCTGGGCCTCATCGGCCGCCGGCACGACCAGGCCGTCGGCCATGCGCACGATGCGGTCGGCGCGGGCGGCCAGGGCCTCGTCATGGGTGACCAGGACCAGGGCCGCGCCGGCCTGCGCCAGCAGGTCAAACATCAGGTCGGCCACCATGGCGCCGTTGGCGCCGTCCAGATTGCCGGTGGGCTCGTCGGCGAACAGGAGCTCAGGCCGCACGGCGAGCGCCCGGGCCAGGGCCACCCGCTGCTGCTCGCCGCCCGACAGCTGGTGCGGATAGTGGGTCAGCCGCGCCGCCAGTCCCACTCGATCAAGCCAGGCGTCGGCCTGCGCCATCGCGTCGCGTCGCCCGGCCAGCTCCAGGGGGGCGGCGACATTCTCCCGCGCCGTCATGTTGGGCAGCAGGTGAAAGCTCTGGAAGACCAGCCCCACCCGGCCGCGGCGCAGGCGGGCGCGGCCGTCCTCGTCCAAGGCGCCCAGATCCTGGCCAAACAGGCGCACCGTCCCGCCGGTTGGCGTCTCCAGCCCTGCGGCCACCGAGATCAGCGACGACTTGCCCGAGCCCGACGGGCCGATGATGGCCACCGTCTCGCCAGGCGATACCGTCAGGTCCACCCCCCGCAGGATCTTCACCGGACCCGCCGCAGAGGGCAGGCTGAGCGTCAGGGCCGAGAGGGTCAGCGGCGGCGGCGCAGGCAGGTTTTCGGTCATGGGGCTCCCGATGGCGGGCTTAAGCGTTTCCTGCCCGCCCGGCCGACCTATATGGGGGACCTCAGCCATGATCGCACCCCGAACCTTGCTCTCCCGTCGAACCCTTCTGCTGGGCGCCCTGGCGCTTGGCGCCGCCGGCTGCGGCGGCCAGGCCGATCCGCCCGCCCCGAAGGATGCGCCCGCCGCCGAGCCGCCGCCTCCGCCGGGGGCCGGCGCGGACCTGCCCGTGGTCGCCATTCTCGGGGACTCGATCACCGCCGGCTACGGCCTGCCGGCCCGCGAGGCCCTGCCCGCCCAGCTGGAGGCGGCCCTGGCGGCGGCCGGAACGCCCGTGCGGGTGCGGGCCGCCGGCGTATCGGGCGACACCACCGCCGGCGCCCTGGCCCGGCTGGACTTCAGCATCCAGGACGACACCGACCTGTGCGTCGTGGCCGTGGGCGGCAACGACCTTTTGCAGGGGATCGAGCCCGCGCGGATGCGCGCCAACCTGGAGGCCATCATCACCGGGCTTCAGGCTCGCAACATCCCGGTCCTGCTGGCCGGCATGCAGGCGCCCCCCAGCTATGGCGCCTACGCCACCGAGTTCGCCGCGGTGTTCGAGAGCCTCTCCCGCGACCACGACATCCCCCTCTATCCCTTCCTGCTGGACGGCGTCGCCCTCGACCCCGCCCTGAACCAGGACGACGGCATCCACCCCAATGCGGAAGGCGTGAAGAGGATCGCCGGGCGGCTGGCGGGGGATTAGGGAGAGAAAAGTTCTCTTCTTGTTCTTTTGTTCCTCCCGTCGTCGTGCAAAGCTCTTCAAGCTCTGCCGGGTGGGCGAGCCGCATGGCGATCGGTGGAAGGCGAGGAGGACGGACGGTGAAGATCAGGCCGTTTGCAGAGTTCGAAACGGAACTTCCCTATGACGGCGTCGAAGGCGACGAGTCGGTTGATTTCGAAGAGATTGTGCCTGCCGGCCAGAATATTGCCGAAGCCTGGACGATAATCCTGAGGCCACTGGGATTTGAGGTCTCGGAGCCTATCCAGGACGACCATGGTTGGTGGCTCCATGTCAGGGACGGCCGATACAAGTACGAGCTTTTTATCGCCCGTGTGTTTGAGAATGAATGCCATCTCCACGCCAAGGAAGCGTTCGGGCTTTGGAGAAGCAAGAATTTCCCGTCGTTTTTGGCCCAACTGAACTCGGCGTTGAACGCCGATCCTCGTTTCAGGAATATAGGTTGGTCCGGCTCCCTCAATGACAGGACCACGACACCTACGCCCGTTGTAGAATGAGCGAGTGGGCCCGTCGGCCCCGCTTGCCAAGGCGCAGATCGGCCGCCCTACTGTCTCCATGAGCGAAGACAGCATCCGAGACCGTTCCCGCCGCACCCTTGAGCGCGCCCAGGCCCGTTATGAGGCCGACCCCTCCCTGGCCAACAGCGTCTGGTATGGGCGGGTGCTGGGGTTCCGATATCGGATCGAAGAGGCCATCGCGGTGTTCAGCGAAGGCCTGGAGCGGTTTCCGGACTCCTTCGAACTGCTGCGCCAGCGGGGCCATCGCTATCTGTCGACCCGGCGGTTCGCCGAGGGCAAGGCCGACCTGGCCCGGGCTGCGGCGCTGATCGAGGGCATGGCCGAATGGATCGAGCCTGACGGCCCGGACAACGAACTGCCGGTGCCGCCCACCAGCATCCAGTTCAACACCTGGTACCATCTGGCGCTGGCCCACTATCTGCTGCGCGAGTGGGACGAGGCCGAGGCCGCCTATCGCCAGTGTATCAAGTGGGTGCGCGAGGATGACTATGACGGTCTGACCGCCTGCAACGACTGGCTCTACATGACCCTGCGCCGCAGAGGCGATGAGACCGCCGCCGGGGCGGTGCTGGCCACCATCCCCGAGGGCCTGGCCGATGAGGCCTTCGTCGAGGGACCATCCTATTATCGCCGCCTGCGGATGTACCGCGGCGAGCTGGCGCCCGAGGACCTGCTGACCCCGGACAAGGGCTCGCAGGTGATCCACGACGTAGAGACCATCTACGCCACCCAGGGCTATGGGGTCGGCAACTGGTATCTCTACAACGGCGAGACCGACCGCGCCCGGGCGGTGTTCGAGCAGATCCTGCAGGGCCGCAGCCGCTTCGCCTTCGGCTACATCGCCGCCGAGCTTGACCTGCGCGAGATGGCGGAGGGGTGAGACCGGCGCCAGGACGGCCCGTCTTGACCAGGGCGGCTCGTTTCGTATCTATTGAAGATACATGAAATGCGGCCCGCCATGACGAAAAGCCAAAGCCCCTTCGCCGACCCGGCCCTGGTCTCGACCTATGCCGACGACACGCCCCTCAAGGTCCCCGGCCTGGCTGACCTCCATCGCATGACGATGCTGCTCCTCAGCGAACAGGCGCCGGACGCCGCCGATATTCTCGTGGTCGGCGCCGGCGGAGGCCTGGAACTGAAGGCGATGGCGGAGGCCCGCCGCGACTGGACCTTCACCGGTGTCGATCCATCCCGCGCCATGCTGGACCTCGCCCGCGCCCATACCCAGCCCTTTGGTGACCGGATTGCTTGGGTGGAGGGCGTGGCGGCCGATTCGCCTCCAGGCCCCTTTGATGGGGCCACCTGCCTGCTCACCCTGCATTTTCTTGAGGCGGCCGAGCGACGGCGGACCCTGGAGGACATCCATCATCGCCTGAAGCCGGGGGGCCGCCTGATCGTCGCCCATCACACCGCGCCAGGGGGAGACGCCGAACGCTGGCTGGCGCGCTCGGCCGCCTTCGCCAACCGCGGCGCTCTTGACTGGGAGAAGGCCAGAGGTTCCGCCAAGGTGATGGCGGAGCGGCTGCCGCTTGGCTCGTGCGCAGACGAAGAGCGCCTGCTCCAGGAGGCCGGATTTATCGATGTCGAGCTCTTCTACGCCGCCTTGTCATTCCGCGGCTGGGTGGCGACGGCTGCGCCGACCGCAACGTCGAGGTCGTTGGCGGACAGGTAAGTCTCCGCCGCGCTTACGCCCAATCCGCTGAGCAGGCCCTACATTCTCCGCCCCAGGGGACGCCAAGTGTCAGAATGGAGACAAACGCCAGGGACAGGTGGCGGTGAGAGAGGGATTCGAACCCTCGATAGAGTTTCCCCTATACACGCGTTCCAGGCGTGCGCCTTCAACCACTCGGCCACCTCACCACACCGGTCGGGGGGCGGGCCCCCGGCGGAAGGGCGTCTATATAGCGAGGTGGGCGCCGGGGGCAAGCGGCCCTGTTCGTCTGGCCTGCGGCGTCCTATCTGTAGGGGCAAGAGCCATCCCTATCCGTCCGAGGTCGCCATGTTGTTCCGCAAGCCCGCTGAGATGCCCACGGCCGAGACCGCCTTGCCCGGCCGCGGCCAGCCGATCCCCACCGCCAAGACCCATTTCGTCAACGGCCAGCCCCTGCAAGGGCCTTATCCGGAAGGATCTGAGACCGCGGTCTTCGCCATGGGCTGCTTCTGGGGGGTCGAGCGGCTGTTCTGGCAGATCCCCGGGGTGCATGTGACGGCGGCCGGCTATGTGAACGGCTTCACCCCCAATCCCACCTATGAAGAGGTGTGCAGCGGCCGCACCGGCCACACCGAGGCGGTGCTGGTGGTCTATGATCCCCGCGTGGTGACCTATGAGCAGCTGCTGAAGGTGTTCTGGGAAGGCCACGATCCCACCCAGGGCATGCGCCAGGGGGGCGATGTGGGCACCCAGTACCGCTCGGGGATCTATGTGGAGAATGAGGCCCAAGCCACGGCCGCGGCGGCCAGCAAGGGCGTCTACCAGCAGGCCCTGTCGGCCAAGGGCCTGGGGCCGATCACCAGCGAGATCGTCGAGGCCGGCCCCTTCTATTTCGCCGAGGACTATCACCAGCAGTACCTGGCCAAGAACCCGGGCGGCTATTGCGGCATCGGCGGCACGGGCGTCACCTGCCCGATCGGGACCGGCGTCGAGGCGTGAGCCCCCAGGCGCTGGAGGCCGCGGCCCTGGCCCTGCCGGGCGCCACGCTCAGCGTCCAGTGGGGCGCTGAGCGTGTGTTCAAGGTGGGCGGGCGGATGTTCGCGGTCGCCAGTCCCGAGGGCGGCCTGTCGTTCAAGGCCACCGACATCGCCTATGAGGCCCTGATCGAAAGCGGCGCGGCCCGGCCTGCGCCCTATCTCGCCCGGGCGCGCTGGGTGCGGTTCGACGATCTGGCCGCGCTTGACCCCGACGAGGTCACCGCATGGCTGGCCACCGCCCACGCCCTGGTGGTGGCGAAACTCACCCGCGCCCAGCGTCGGGAGCTGGGCCTTTAGCTGAACTCAGCGGGGGTCGGTGGGCTTGTCGCTCACGGGCTCATTCATCGCCGGCGGGCGTTCCGGCGCCGTTTCGATCAGGGTGCGGATGTCGGCGATGGCGTGGGCGGCCGCCGAGCTGCGCTGGCGCCAGATCAGCAGGGCCACGGCGCTGAGGGTGGCGATGATGAAGGCCGTGGATCCGAAGATCCAGCTGGCCGCCGCCAGGGCGAAATAATAGCCCCTCACCCCGGCGTTGAAGGCCGACAGCGCTGGGTTCAGCAGCCGCCCGGCCGCCGAGCCATAGACGCCGGCCAGGCCCACCGCTTCGTCCGGCGCCGCACCGACCACGGCGATGGTGTAGTTGAGCTGGCGGATCGCCCAGATGAAGTCCAGCAGGCCCCGGGCCAGGGTGACCAGCACCAGGGCCACCTGCACCTCGAACAGCAGCCGGGTGGAGGTCTCGATGACCATCAGGCTCGAGGCGCTGCGGAAGGCCGACTCCCCGCCAAACAGCACCCCCGACGCGCCGGCGATCAGGATCAGGTTGGACGAGGCGAAGAAGGAGGCCGAGTTGATGGTGTGACCCAGCAACTGGCTGTCCATCAGCCGGCTCTCCCGCCGGGCCATATTCCCCATCCAGGCGCTGCGGATCACCGCCATGTCGAGATTGATCATGTGCCGGCGGCCCAGGGCCGCCTTGACCAGCGGCTCATAGGCCAGCCAGGCGACCGCGAAGACGGCGAGCGCCACGGTGTCGAGGGTCGAGAGCTGCAGGCCGGGCATCGGCAGGATCTCCTAGTCCTCCAGGATGCGGCTGTGGCGGCGACTGTCGCGCAGCAGCAGCGAGGTGATCAGGGCCACCCCCATAATGGCCGAGACATAGATGTAGAAGGCGCTCTCGACGCCTTGGCCCTTGAAGCCCAGGGCGACCGCCTCGGCGGTGCCGCCGAACACGGCGTTGGCCATGGCGTAGGGCAGAGCGACGCCCAGGGCCCGGACGTGGGCGGGGAAGAGCTCGGCCTTGGTGACCGCGCTGACCGAGGTGTAGCCGGCGATGATCACGATCAGCACCACCATCAGGGCGAAGGCGATCAGAGGTTCGGTGACCCCGGCCATGGTGGTCATGATCGGATAGGTCAGCAGCATCCCGGCCCCGAAGGTGAAGGCCAGGTTGGTCCGCCGCCCCCACTTGTCCGACAGCCAGCCGAACAGGGGCAGGATGAACAGATAGACCACCAGGGCGGCGGCCGTGATGTTGGTCGCCGTCTCCTTGGTGAAGCCCGTGGTGTTGACCAGGAACTTCTGCATGTAGGTCGTGTAGGCATAGAAGGCGAGCGAGCCGCCGGCCGTCAGCAGGAAGATGGCCGTGGTCTCCCACGGATGGTGGGTGAACAGCATCATGGTCCGCGCCCGCTCGGCGCCCGAGGCCTGGGCGTTCTGGAACGAGGCGCTCTCCTCCAGGCCCAGCCGGATCCAGAACACCACGACCGCCAGCAGGGCGCCGATGACGAACGGTATGCGCCAGCCCCAGGATTCCAGCGCCTCGGTGGGAAGCACCCGCTGCAGCAGGATGAGGATGCCCAGCGCCAGCAGCTGGCCTGAGATCAGCGTCACGAACTGGAAGCTGGACCAGAACCCCCGCCGCTCCTTGCCGGCCATCTCCGAGAGATAGGTGGCGCTGGCGCCGTATTCGCCGCCCACCGACAGGCCTTGCAAGAGACGGGCGAGCAGCAGGATGGCCGGCGCGGCCACGCCGATCACCTCGTAGTCCGGGATCACGGCGATCACCAGGGAGCCTGCGCACATCATGGCCACAGCCAGGCTCAGCGCGGCCTTGCGCCCGGCCCGGTCGGCATAGAGCCCCATGATCCAGGCGCCGACGGGACGGGCCAGGAAGCCGATGGCGAAGACCGCGGCGGCCTGCAGGAGCTGCGAGGTCGGATCGCCGGAGGGGAAGAAGTGAGGGGCGAAATAGAGGGCGAAGGATGAGTAGGCGAACCAGTCGTACCACTCCACGAGGTTCCCCGCAGAGCCGCCCGCGATGGCCTTGAACCGTTGGATGGGGGTCAGGCCCGGGGTGAGAAGCCCAGGCGGGGCCTGTGAGTCTGCGCCTGTTTCCGTCGCCGTCATACCCGCCGCCCCCCGGTGCGTCTTATCGTTCGCG
>CAZERE010000096.1:0-12216 GCA_964515365.1 uncultured Phenylobacterium sp.
AAGCCAAGATGCGCGAGATCGTTGAGCGCGACGAGCCGATCCGCCGGGAGGTCTGGGACCGCAACCAGGCCCTGGAGCATTTCCGCGGCATCGGCGAGGCCTACAAGGCCGAGATCATCGAGGATCTGCCGGAGTCCGAGGAGATCAGCGTCTACTGGCAGGGCGGCTGGAAGGACCTGTGCCTGGGTCCGCACCTGCCGTCCACGCGCCACGTGGGCAAGGCCTTCAAGCTGACCAAGCTGGCCGGCGCCTACTGGCGCGGCGATCACCGCAACGCCCAGCTGCAGCGGATCTATGGCACGGCCTGGGCCACCGAGGCCGACCTTGAGGCCTATATCCAGCGGATCGAGGAGGCCGAGAAGCGCGACCACCGCCGGATCGGCAAGGCCATGGACCTCTTCCACCTGCAGGAAGAGGGCAAGGGGATGGTCTTCTGGCACGCCAAGGGCTGGACCCTCTATCGGGCGGTGGAGGAATATATCCGCCGCCGCCTGACCAAGGACGGCTATCAGGAGGTCAGGACGCCCCAGGTGCTGGACCGTTCGCTCTGGGAGGCCTCGGGCCACTGGGAGAAGTTCGGCGCCAACATGTTCGTCTGCGAGACGGAGGAGGGCGAGAGCCTGGCCGTCAAGCCGATGAACTGCCCCGGCCACGTCCAGATCTTCAATGTCGGCCAGAAGTCCTATCGCGACCTGCCCCTGCGCATGGCCGAGTTCGGCGCCTGCCACCGCTATGAGCCGTCGGGCGCCCTGCACGGCATCATGCGGGTGCGCGGCTTCACCCAGGACGACGCCCACATCTTCTGCCGTGAAGACCAGGTCGAGGAGGAGACGAAGCGCTTCGTCCGCCTGCTCAACTCGGCCTATGCCGACTTCGGGGTGGAGCTGCACAGCGTCAAGCTCGCCCTGCGTCCGGACCTGCGGGCCGGCACCGACGAGATCTGGGACATCGCCGAGGCCAAGCTCGAACGGGCCGCCCGCCAGGCGGTGAACATGGGGGTCGAGCATCTGCCCGGCGAAGGGGCCTTCTATGGCCCCAAGCTCGAATTCCACCTGCGCGACGCCATCGGCCGGACCTGGCAATGCGGCACCCTGCAGCTGGACTTCGTCCTGCCCGAGCGGCTTGAGGCCGAATATGTGGCCGAGGACGGCTCCAAGCAGCGGCCGGTGATGCTGCACCGGGCGATCGCCGGCTCGATGGAACGCTTCATCGGCATGCTGATCGAGAACTATGCCGGCGCCTTCCCGCTCTGGCTTGCGCCGACTCAGGTGGTGGTGGCGACGATCACCTCCGACGCCGACGACTTCGCCCGGGCCGCCGCGGCCAAGCTGGCGGCGGCCGGCCTGAGGGTGGAGACCGACCTGCGCAACGAGAAGATCAACTACAAGATCCGCGAGCACAGCCTGGCCAAGGCGCCGGTGATCGCCGTCGTCGGACGGCGTGAGGCCGAGGAGGGCAAGGTCGCCCTGCGGCGCCTCGGATCCCAGGGCCAGGAGATTCTCAGCCTGGAGGAGGCCGTCTTGCGGCTTGCCTCCGAGGCGCTTCCGCCCGATGTTGCCAGGGAGGCTCGGGGCGAGGCGGATACCTGGGGGTCCGCCGAGGCCATGGAGGCTGGATGAACGATATCGGCGCATCGTTTGTGGCGGTCGAGACCGCCCCGACGCCGCATGGGATCGCCGAAGGTGCTCGCATCTCGGTGATCATGGTCGTGTACATGACGGGCGAGGCTCTCGAGCAGAGTCTCGCCTGCGTCCTGGACGATCCCCAGGTGGACGAGTTCATCGTCGTGGACAATGGCTCGGACGCCCGCGAGGCGGCGGTCCTGGACGTCTATGCCGAACGCCATGCCCAGATGCGGCTGGTGCGCGGCCAGGGCAATGTGGGCTTCGCCCGCGGCGCCAATCTGGGCGCGGCGGCGGCGGGGGGCGAGGTGCTGATCTTCCTCAATCCCGACGCCTTCCTGCAGCCCGGCGGATCCCGGGCTCTGGCCAAGGCGGTGCTCGACGGCGAGGCCATGCGCCTGGTGGGCGGCCGGGTGCTCAACGCCGATCGCACCGAACAGCGCGGCGCCCGCCGCGGCGAGATCACGCCGGTGGCGGCGCTGTTGTCCCTGAGCGGCCTGACCCGCCGGGCCAAGGCCCTGCGCCGCTACGAGGTTCATTGGGAGAATGAGGCGGCGCCTGCCGGCCTCTGCCCCGTGCCGACCATTTCCGGCGCCTTCTTCGCCATGCGCCGGGCCGACTACGCCCGCGTCGGCGGCTTCGACGAGGGCTATTTCCTGCACGTGGAGGATATCGACCTCTGCTGGCGGGTGCGGGAGGCGGGCGGCGAAGTCATGTTCCACCCCAAGGCCGAGGTGATCCATCTGGGTCATACCAGCCGGGCCAGTCCCCTGCGGGTCGAACTCTATAAGGGCCTGGGCCTGGCCCGCTATTTCCGTAAGCGCGCCCATGGGCTGGGTGAGGCCGTGGCCGCCTGGCTGCTCTGGCCCCTGGTGGTGGGCGCCGCCGTGGCCCGGCCGCTCCTCTGGCGGCTGACCGGTCGGGCGATCTAGACCTTCAGAAACCCGCCGGCCCGGCTGACCGAGGCCGCGGGCGGCTTGCCCAGCAGGCCCGACATCCACTGGGCCGTCGCGATCAGCCCGTCCAGGTCATAGCCGGTCTCGAACCCGGCCCGTTCCAGCATATAGACGAGGTCCTCGGTGCCGATATTGCCGGTGGCGTCGGGCGCGAACGGACAACCGCCCAGGCCGCCGCAGCTGGCGTCCAGCACGTCTATGCCGGCTTCGACGGCCGCGAAGGCGTTGGCCAGGCCCGTATTGCGGGTGTCGTGGAAGTGCATGCGCAGGGTCGTCTCCGGCGCGACCCGGCGCACCGCGGCGATCCGCTCCCGCACGGTCCAGGGGTCGGCGACGCCGATGGTGTCGGCCAGGGCGATCTCGGCCACCCCCAGCCGGGCGGCTTCTCCGGCCAGGGCCGTCACCTGATCGAGGCTGACCTCGCCGTCGAAGGGACAGCCGAAGGCCACCGACAGGGTCATGGACAGGGCCGGCCCGCCTTCGGCGTTGCGGCGCTCGACGATGGCGGCCAGGGCGGCCATCTGCTCGGCTGTGGTGGCGCCCTGGTTGCGCACGCCAAACCCGTCGGTGGCGCAGACCACCACATTGGCCTCGGCGCAGCGCGCGGCCACGGCCCGCTCCCAGCCGCGGGCGTTCAGCACCAGACCGATCGGAGAGAAGTCGCCCTCCGGCGGCCGGGCGGCCATGATTTCCTCGGCGCCGGCCATCTGGGGCACCCGGCGCGGATTGACGAAGGACACGGTCTCGATGCGCCGGGCGCCGGCGGCGCGGAGCCGGTCGATGAAATCGATCTTCTGCTCGACCTCCAGCAGGACCTTCTCATTCTGCAGGCCGTCGCGCGGACCGACCTCGACGATCTGGATCTTCCGGCTCATGGGCGGCCTCCGATGGCGCGACCCTCGGCCGGGGCGGGCCGGGGCTCGGCGTTCATATAGATGCGCAGATGGGTGCGATCGCCGTTGGAATAGTTGAGGCCCCGGACCTCGCGAACCTGGCGGACCTGCAGCCCCCGGGCGTTGAGTTCGGCGCGGAAGGCCGCCTCTTCAGAGGCGTCCACCACGGCCGGCCGGAAGGCGCCAATGGCCTGGGCGGCCTGGGCGCCGTCCTCAAGGCTGGTGGGCGTGCCCAGCGCGAAGACCAGGCTCGGCTCGGCATAGCCGGCCACGGCCACGGGGGCGGCGGCCATGCCCTGGCGGGGCAGCAGGCGTTCGGATTCCATGATCCGGGCCACCCGGGCCGAGCTCCACAGGGGGGCGAGGCCGGGGATAAGGCCGGCGGCCAGGGCGGCGTGTCCCAGGATGGCCAGGCCCATGGCCGCGATCATGGCCCCCTTCGGCGCCTGACTGACCAGCATGAAGCCGCCGATGAGCCCTGCCGCGGCGAGCAGGCCGCCTGCGGCGGCGGCGGCGGTGACGTCGGCGGTCCCGCCGAACTCCGAGACCAGATAGAAGCAGACGCCCGCCAGGATCAGGCCCGACACGGCGGCCAGAACGGCCCCCGCCCAGCGGGCGAACGGACCGACGCCCTCGCGCAGGGCTGCGGCCGCCAGCCAGGCCAGGGCCCCATAGGTCGGCAGGGTGTAGTGAACCAGCTTGGTGGGGGCGAGCTCGAAGACCAGCCAGGTGGGGATCAGCCAGCAGAGCGCAAACCGCACCCCCGGCTCCCGGCGCTTGACCCAGGCCAGCACCAGGGCGGCGGGGATCAGCAGGGTCATGGGGAAGGCCAGAAAGCTCAGGCCCAGCAGGTGATAGCCGGGCGGGGCGCCGTGGCTCTCATGGCTCCCGGCCAGCTTGGGCGCCAGGTCGCTCATCAGGGCGGTGGTCCAGAAGCCGCCGTCGGTGGCCACGGTGACCGCCCAGGCCCAGGGGCCCACCAGGCCCACCAGCAGGATGGGACCCCAGCTGAGGCCCAGGCCCTTCAGCCAGTCGATCCGACGATCCCAGGCGATCAGGGCGAGGCTGGTCAGGGTCGCGACCATCAGCCCCACCGGCCCCTTGACCAGCAGGGCCGCCGACAGGCCCAGCCAGAAGAGCAGCCGCGTGCGCCAGGTCACCGGCGGCCCGCCGCGCGCCGCGCCATAAATCCTGCCCAGGGCCGCCATCATCAGGACGACAGCGCCGCAGAGCACCGCGTCGGTCTTGGCGATGAAGGCCTCGGTGGAGAGCAGCAGGGTCGAGCCCAGCATGGCCCCGGCCATCAGGCCCGCAGGCGCGCCGAAAAAGGCCGCAGCCCCCCAGGCGCAGGCGGCGGCGGCCAGCATGGCCCCCAGCAGCGAGGGCAGGCGATAGGCCCAGATCTCCCGGTCCTCGACGGCCGAGACCATGGAGACGCTGGCGGCCTGCAGCCAGTGGATGCCCACAGGCTTCTTGAAGCGCGGCTCGTCCTGGAAACGGATCACCACCAGGTCGCCGGTCTCCAGCATCTGGGCCGTGGCCTGGGCGAATCGCGCCTCGTCCCGGTCCAGGGGCGGCATGGCGAACACGCCGGGCAATCCGGCCAGGAGCGCCAGCAGGGCCGCGAAAACCGGGCCTCGCCAACCTTGGCTCGCCCATTGGAGACTGGACTGGAACGTCATGGCGCCGGTGATAGCACGATCCTTTCGCTCGCCAGCTTTTCGGCTATGGAGAAGCATGACCCCCAGTCCTGACATTTCCGTGGTCGTGCCGGTCTTTGACGAAGAGGGCGCCGCGCCCACCCTGGCCCGCGAAATCGCCGCCGCCTTTGAGGGCCGCAATGTCGAGATCATCTTCGTCGATGACGCCAGCCGCGACCACACCCGGGCGAGCCTGCAGGCGCTGAAGGCCGAGCTGCCGCAGCTGCGCGTGCTCGGCCATCGGCGCAATTCCGGCCAGAGCCGCGCCATCCGCACCGGGGTCCTGGCGGCCCGCGCCCCGGTGATCGTCACCCTGGACGGGGACGGCCAGAATGATCCCGCCGACGGGCCGGCCCTGGTGGACGCCCTGAACGCCGGCGGGCCGAACCTCGCCCTGGTGGGGGGCGAGCGGGTCAAGCGCCAGGACAGCCGCGCCAAGAAGCTCGCCTCCCGGCTCGGCAATGGGGTGCGAAAGCGCCTGCTGGGGGATACGGCCAACGACACCGGCTGCGGCCTGAAAGCGTTCCGGCGGGAGGCCTTCCTGCGGCTCCCCTATTTCGACCACCTCCATCGCTACATCCCGGCCCTGATGCTGCGGGAGGGCTATGAGGTGGCCTTCCGCCCGGTGGGTCATCGCCATCGCCAGACGGGCGCGTCGAAATACACCAATCTCGGTCGCCTCTGGGCCTCGGCCTGGGACCTTCTGGGCGTCATGTGGCTGCAGGCGCGTTCGCGTCGGCCGCAAGGGGTGGACGAAGTCTAGGCCTGGGCCTCCCGCAGAAGGGGCCAGAGCTTCCCGCGCCTCGGCGGCTAGGGTTAAGGTTGGTTCGGCCCGGGGCGACCTTGGCCTGAGGGGGAGATCCAATGCGCATGTTCGCCGCGTTTCCGCTGCTGGCCCTGCCGGTGCTGGTCTACAACCTCGTGGCCCTGACCCTGACCGGGGGCTATTCGGCGGTCGACGCCCATGCGCGAATGGCCGAGGCCCTGTTCACCATCCGCATGGCGTCCAATATCGACTGGTCGGTCAGCCTGGGCGACCTGCTGCTGGCTGCGGCCCTGGTGGTGCTGTTCATCGAGCTTTTGAAGTCCACCACCAGCCGCCGGGTGGCCATCATCAATCACGCCCTGTCGATGATCCTGTTCATCATCTGCCTGATCCAGTTCCTGCTGGCGCCGGCCTTCGCCACCTCGACCTATTTCCTGATCACGGTGATGGTGCTGCTGGACGTGCTGGCGGGCTTCATCGTGACCATCGTCGCGGCAAGGCGGGACATCGACTTTTCCGGCGGCGACGCCTGACGCCGCGAGCGCCGCTCAGGTGAGGGCCGTGAAGATCAGGGCCACGAGGGTGATGTCGAAAACGCGGGTGGCCAGGGCCAGCATGGGACGCACCGTGGAAGACGCACATAGGGTCATCTTCGGTTAAGCAAGACCGGCGCCAGTTCGGAGGCCCGCTTGGAGGTACGCCTTGGCTTTGTTCTTCGACGCCCAGTGGTTCGACGCCCGCCTGGCCGAGCGGGGCCTGAGCCGGCGGGTGCTGGCCGCCGCCGCCGGCATGAGCGAGGCCGATCTGGCCCTGGCCTATAAGGATCAGCGCGAGCTTTCCCCCGACGAGGTGGGCGTCTTCGCCGAGGTTCTGGGGGTGAGCGCTGCTGAAATCGCCCGGCAGGCCGGGGTCTCCACGCCGGTTCCCGGCGCGGGGCCTGAGGCGCGGATCACAGCCTTGGAACGGAAGGTCGCCGCCCTGGAGGCCGATCTTGCCCGCCTGCTCGGCAGGAACGGGCAGGGCTAGGCGCCGCGGTTTGGGACGGTCGACCTAGATGTCGGTGCGGGTCAGGCCGCCCTTGCGGGCCCGCCGGTCGGCCTTGCCGGAAAATTCGGTCTGGTTATAGGCGTTGCGGGCGGCGTTCAGGGTCGGCGGCCCGCCGCGCAGGCCTCGCCGCTGTTCGCCAGCCCCCATGACATGGGCGGTGAAGGTGGCCGGTCCGCCGCTGGTGATGGGCGCCGGCGGCGCCGCAGGCTCCAGGCCGCCCGCCGGAACCGGCAGGTTCGGATGCTCTTCATGACTGCTCCCTTGCGTCTGGTCGGTTCGCCGACGCAGCCGGCGCAGGCGGGCGACCTGACGTATGGGATCGACAGACGAGGACAAGCGCGCGCTCCTTCTGGGGCCAGGGCGCACCACCCTGACGCCACCATCCTTAAGGAACGCCCAAGGACCCCGATTTTCTCAGCTGTCGGGCTCGCCATAGATGCTCCGGACCAACTGGACAAAGGTCGCGCGAATCCGCGCCCAATCGCCTTCGGTCTCCAGGGGCAGGCCGGCGAAGCGACCCGATGCGCTGGCCGACAGCACCAGTTGCTGGGTCGCGGCGATCAGAACGCCATTGACGGCCGGCGCGTCCACGTGCGCGGGGGGAGCAAGGTCGCCGCGCATCTCATGCATCCATGCGGCGAGACGGCGCCCACGGGCCGCGACCATTCGATCCACCAGAGGCGAGGCGCCGGCAAGCTCGCCTGCGATGATCTTCTGCATGACCCCATCAGCGCGAAGGAGGTCCAGGAGTTGAAGGATCAGCGCCTCAATCATGGCCCCGTAGGTGGCGGGCGGCGGCGCCTTTGACAGGAGACCCAGGCGGTCTGCGAACCGGGCGGCCAGATCGGCGCCGATCGCGTCGGCAAGACCCTCAAGGCCGCCAAAATACCGGTAGATCAACTGCTTGTCGCAGTTCGCCCGACGCGCGATCGCATTCACGCCAAACGCATGGAAGCCGCCCTCTGCGAGCACGCTCTGCGCCGCCTCGACGATGGCCCTGGAAGTCGCCTCCCGATCTCGTCCTTTAGCGCTCCCCACGCGGTTCAATCCTGACGTCTCCCTTGCGCCCGATCGGCGCCGCCCCGGATGGGACTCACGGGGAGACCCTAGCGCTTCGAAAATATCACCGACAGGTGACTTTTGCATTGCCCGGTTGCGAATGGGCTGGTATCTCACATGTCACCGGCCGGAGACAACGTGGCTGGCGGAGGTGAAGCCATGCCGTTCCCAGATGCGCCAAGGCGGATCGACAATGTCGTGACCGGCGTCTTCGCGATCGCCCTCGGCGTGGGCTTCAATGTCCCCTACGCCATTCTGGCCGTCACCTATGACTATCCAGGCATCCTGCGGGCGCCTGCCGGCCAGGCGCTTGACCTGTTCGCCGCCGGAGGGCCTGGCCTGGTTCTCACCTGGCACGCCTTCGCTCTGTCCGCCCTGCTGTTGATCCCACTCTCCATCGCCCTGGCGCTGACGCCCAGGGCTATGGCCAGGACCCCAGCCCTCGCCGTCGGCGCGGCGATCGCCGGATCTCTGGCCGGACTGACGCAGGCGATCGGGCTGTGGCGGTGGGTGTTCGTGGTTCCGGGCCTGGCCCGCGCCCATGCAGAGCCCACGGCCAGCCCCGCCGCCCGGCAGGCGGCGCAACAGACCTTCGACCTGATCAATCAGTACGGCGGCGTCGCCGTGGGAGAACACCTGGGACAGGTGCTGACCGTGATCTTCACGCTGATGGTCAGCAGGATTCAGTGGGGTGACGGCCAACGGCTGACGGCCGGCCTGGGCGGGATCAGCGCCGCCGCCCTCCTGCTCGGCGCCCACGAAGGCCTCGCCATCGCCCTTGGACAGCGGGGCGAGATTTTCTCCCTCGCCACGATCGCGGGCTTCCTGGGGCTTTCAGCCTGGTTGGTCGCCACCGGCCTTGGGCTGATGCGAGCCCGACAGGCGTAGGCGAGAACGCAATCCCACTATCGCCTATGTCCAGCCCTGACTGAGAGAGCCGAGAATGCCCAACCTGCAGGTGAACGGCGCTTCGATCCGCTACGACGTGTATCCGGGGTCGGGTGAGACCGTCGTCTTCATTCACGGACTCATGCTGCCCAGCGAGTCCTTCGGGGCTCAGGTGGCGGCGCTCAAGGGCCGCTATCGGGTCCTGACCTACGACCTGCGGGGTCAGGGCGCGTCGGAGAAGACCGCAGAGGGTCTGACCATCGATGGCTTGACCGCGGACGCCGTCGTCCTGATCGAAAGCCTGGCCCAGGGCCCGGTCCATCTGGTGGCGTTCTCGATGGGAACCTTCATCGCCCTGCGCGTCGCAGCGCGGCGTCCGGACCTGGTCCGCTCCCTGTGCCTGATCGGCCCAAGCGCCGAGGCCGAGGACCCAGCCAACATGCCGAAGTACAGGCGCCTGATCCGGTTCGTCCGCCTGTTCGGACCAAGGCCTGTGGCTGGCCAGCTGATGAAGATTCTCTTCGGAGACAGCTTCCTCGGCGCCCCGGAGGCCGCCGGGGTTCGACGCCGCTGGCTCAAGGTCGTTCAGGCGCTGCCGCGCGCCCTGCACCGCGCGGCGGCGGCCTCCGCGCATCGACCGGCCATCACCGATGAACTTCAGCACATCCGGGCGCCCACCCTGGTCGTTTCGGGCGAGGAAGATCGGCCGATCTCGCCGCTCAAGGCCCGTGCGGTTCAAGCCGGCATCGCCGGCGCGGCGTTCCTCTCCTTTCCGGCGACCGGCCATGCGGTGATGATCGAACAGCCGGACGCCTTCAACGCCGCCCTCTCTTCCTTCTTGGCCGGGACCGCGGGTTCGGCGGACCGCCAGCCATGACCAGGCGCTCGACGTCCAGCCGGTCTTGGCGATTTGCGGCCTTTCTGGCGATGTTCACCCTGGTCGGCCTGGGGTCCGCTGCTGCGGCCCCGGAAGCGGAGCGTTTGCGAATCTATGCGGACGACGCTGAACTGGCGGAACGTCTGACGACCCTCGAATGGCCGACGCCGAACGATGGGGTGTTTGACGTGCTCGCCCTCTCGGGCGGCGGACCCAATGGGGCCTTTGGCGCGGGCGTGCTGGCTGGGTGGAGCGAGCGGGGCGACCGGCCGGTTTTCGATCATGTCACCGGCGTTTCCACCGGGGCGCTGATCGCGCCCTTCGCCTTCCTGGGATCCGCCTGGGACGAGGCGTTGCGGGAAGCCTATCTGGATGAGCGCGTCGATCGCCTGATGCGGCGGCGGCTGCTGGCCGGTCTGTTTTCCAGCTCCATCTTCAGCGGCGAACCACTTCGGAACCTGGTCGATTCCTACGTCACTCAGGATCTGGTTGACGCTGTGGCGGCCGAAAGCCTGAGCGGGCGCACCCTGATTGTCGTGACAACCGATCTTGACCGGCAGCGCGCCGTCGCGTGGGACATGGGCGCCATCGCCAGGCTGGGGGGTGAGCCGGCGCGGGTCCTGTTCAGGGATGTTGTTCTCGCCTCAGCCAGTATCCCCGGGGCCTTCCCTCCGGTGATGATCAACCTCGGCGCTGGCCCGGAGATGCATGTCGACGGCGGCGTCGCCACACCCATCTACGCGGTTCCGGAAGCTCTGGCCGATCGGAGCGGGGCAAGCCCACGCACCTCGGAGCCGCTTCGTATCTATATGATCGCCAACATCTCGATCGCGCCCGCGTCTCAGTCAACAGCCACCGGGACCTTCGCGATCCTGCAACGCAGCCTCTACACCAGCGGGATGGCGTCTATGCGTACGGTCCTGCAGATGAACGCCGCCCTGGCGGCTCGCTACGGCGCCGCCTTCAGCGTCATCTCAATCCCGAGCGGGTTGAGCGTTCCGCTAACGGACTTTTCCGATCCCTCACGGCGACGCCTGTATGAGGTTGGCCGGCGAATGGGCCAGGAGGGCCGGTGGCGCCCGCAGGTGCTTGAGGATGAACGCGGCCGACCTGACGGCTGATTCCCGTGGGCCGGCGCCCCCGCCTCAGTCCTTCGAGGCCAGCTTGTTGATCTGGGCCTGCATGGCGGCCATCTGCTCCTGGAGGGTCTTGAGCATGTCGGTCTGGCCGCCGCCTTCGCCGGGCGCCGAGGTCTCGCTGCGCGGCGCGGCGTCCTCGGGCTTGGGGGCGTAGGCGAAGGGGGTGAACATCTTCATCGCCCGGTCGAACATGGCCAGGTTCTGGCGGATCTGGTCGTCATAGGCGCCCAGCGGCGTGGCCTGGCCCATCTGGGTGAACTGGGTGCGCATCCGCTCCTGCTGCTGGGCGAAGGTGGCCAGCGACAGCTCCAGATAGCTGGGCAGGAAGGCCTCCATGGAGTTGCCATAGAAGCCGATCAGCTGGCGCAGGAACTGGATCGGCAGCAGGCTCTGCCCCTGGCTCTCCTCCTCGAAGATGATCTGGGTCAGGACGGTGCGGGTGATGTCGTCATTGGTCTTGGCGTCATAGACGACGAAATCCACCCCCTGCTTCACCATCTCGGCCAGGTGCTCGAGGGTGACATAGGAGGAGGAGGCGGTGTTGTAGAGCCGCCGGTTCGCATACTTCTTGATGACCACGCGGTCGCCGCCCGGCTTGCCGCCGCCGGTCTTTCCGCCGCTGTCCTGGGTATCAGCCATCCCGTTTCCTTTTCTTCGGGCCGCGCCTGGGCGGCGGGTCCGGCTTTGCAGCGCAGTATCGCGGATGCGAGGGAAATCGCAAATCACGGCGCTGCGCGCGCCGCCCTTGCCCAAAGCCCCGCTCGTCCTGATAGATAGCGGCGAAGACTGAGGGAGAAGTTCCTATGACCGATGTGGTGATCGTCTCGGCCGCCCGCACCCCCGTAGGGTCGTTCAACGGCGCCCTGGCCAGCCTGCCGGCCCATGAGCTGGGCCAGGTGGCCATCTCGGCGGCCATCAGCCGCGCGGGACTGGCGCCCACCGACATCGACGAGGTCATCCTGGGCCAGGTGCTGCAGGCCGGCGCCGGCCAGGGCCCTGCCCGCCAGGCCTCGATTGCGGCGGGCATTCCGGTGGAGGCCCCGGCCTGGAGCCTGAACCAGCTCTGTGGCTCGGGCCTGCGCGCCGTGGCGCTCGCCGCCCAGCAGGTGGCCGAGGGCGCGTCGAAGATCGTCGTCGCCGGCGGCCAGGAAAGCATGAGCCAGGCGCCCCATGCGGCCCATCTGCGCTCGGGCCAGAAGATGGGCGACCTGGCCTTCGTCGACACCATGATCAAGGACGGCCTGTGGGACGCCTTCAACGGCTATCACA
>CAZERE010000097.1:0-6386 GCA_964515365.1 uncultured Phenylobacterium sp.
TCCTATGAGAACCGCTTTGCGCTGGCCCTGGACGACATGCTGCGCGACGCGCCGGGCGTGTTCGCCCAGAAGAAGTGGGGCGGCGATATCCGGCTCTCCATCCGCGGCTCAGGCCTGGGCAACGCCAACCATAACCGCGGCCTGCTGCTGGCCCAGGACGGCCTCCCGCTCAATGAGGCCGACGGCTATGGCGACAGCCAGATCGCCGACCCCCTGATCACCCGCTATGTGGAGGTCTATCGCGGCGGCAACGCCCTGCGGTTCGGCGGCGCCACCCTGGGCGGGGCCGTCAACATGGTGACGCCGACCGGCGAAACCGCCCCCTATGATCTGCGCCTGCGCCTGGACGGCGGCGCCTTTGGCATGCTGCGTGAGCACGTGGCCGCCGCCGGGGAAACCGGCGCCTGGGACGGCTTCGTCGCCATGACCAACCAGACCGGCCAGGGTCCCCGCCCCCAGAGCCAGCAGAACATCCAGTTCGCCAGCCTCAATCTCGGCCGGGACCTGGGCGAGCGCGCCGAGGTTCGCCTGATCCTCAACGGCGCCGACATTAAGCAGGAGATCCCCGGGGCCCTGACCCGCGCCCAGTTCGACGCCGACCCCGATCAGGCGACGGCGGGCAACATCGCCAATGACTATGCCCGCGACGTGCGCGCCCTGCGCACCGCCGCGACCCTGAACTGGGACATCGCCAGCGACCTCTCGCTCAGCGCCGGCGCCTATGGAATCTGGAAGAACCTGGAGCACCCCATCTTCCAGGTCATCGCCCAGGAAAGCCGCAACTATGGCCTCTTCGCCAAGCTCGACTGGGCCGGCGAGATCGCCGGTCGGCGGGCCGACGCCTATGGCGGCCTGTGGGCGCGCCAGGGCGACCTGGACTCCCACTTCTACGTCAACCGCGCGGGATCGCGGGGCGACCTGCGCTCGGTCTCCTACCAGAACGCCCGCGCCCTGGACCTGTTCGGCGAAGGCCGCCTGTTCCTGACGGACCAGCTGGCGATCGTGGCCGGCGCGACCTATGGCGTCGCCGAGCGGGACTATGACAGCCGCGCCGTGCCAGGCGTCGCCGGGACCTTCAACCTGGAGGCCTCGCGAAACTTCGACTGGGTCGCCCCGCGCATCGGCCTCCTGTGGGAGGCGCCGGACGGAGCGCAGCTGTTCGCCAATGTGACCCGCTCGGTGGAGCCGCCCAACTTCGGGTCGCTCTCCCCCACCAACGCCGGCTTCGCGCCGGTGGACGCGCAGGAGGCGCTCACATACGAGGCCGGGGCCCGGGGCCGCCGCGGGGCCTTCACCTGGGATGTGACCCTCTATCACGCTGAGCTGGAGAAGGAGCTTCTGCAGTTCAGCGTCAGCCAGGACCGCCCGGCCACCACCTTCAACGCCGAGGAGACCTATCACCGGGGGATCGAGGCGGCGCTCGACTGGCGCTTCGCCCCGGCCTGGCGGCTGCGCCAGACCTATGCCTGGTCGGACTTCGCCTTCCGGGATGATCCGCAATATGGCGACAACCGCCTGCCCGTGGCGCCCGAACACCTCTATCGCGCCGAGCTGCGCTATGAGGCGCCGCAGGGCTGGTTCGTGGCGCCCTCGGTGGAGTGGACGCCGCAAGGCGCCTTCGTGGACTTCGCCAACACGACCCGCGCGCCGTCCTATGCGGTGGCCCATATCAACGCCGGCTGGACCTTCCGTCCCGGACTCAGCGTCTTCGTCGATCTGCGCAATGTGACCGACGAGGCCTATGTCTCCAACGTCCAGCCGGTGATCGCCGCCGGCGCCGCCACGGCCGCCTACTGGCCCGGCGACCGCCGCTCGCTGTTCGCCGGCCTCGTCCTCGACTTCTGATCCGACTGGCGGCGGCCGGGACACCGGCCGCCGTCATGGAGACCTGCCCCACATGTCTGCAAGACCCGATTTCCGAGGCTATGGCGCCTTCTGGCGGCTTCACTTCATCGCCGGCCTGCTGGTGCTGCCCATCCTGATGCTGATGGCGGCCACCGGCGGCGCCTATCTCTTCAAGGACGAGATCGATTCCGCCGTCTATGGCGACGTGCTCCGCGCCCCCGCAGCGGCGGACATCCAGCCGTCCCGCTGGCTGGCGGCGGCCGGCGCCGCGACTGGCGGCGTCGTCACCCGGATCACCGTGCCCGCCGACGGCCGCTCGGCCGAGGCCCTGGTGCGTCGTCCGGAGGGTGACCCGATCCGGCTCCACCTGGACCCGGCCAGCGCCGCCCTTCTCGGGGAGACTCCGCCGGATGGGGCGATGGCCTGGGTCAAGGGACTCCACAGCCTGACCCTGCTGGGTCCCCAGGCCAATCTGCTGCCCGAGCTGGCCGCGGGTTGGGCCATCGTCCTGGTCGTCACCGGCGCGATCCTCTGGTGGCCCCGGCGCAGCCAAGGCCTCTTGCGAGGCTCCCGACGGCTGTGGCGTCGCGTCCACGGCTGGACCGGAACCTTCGCCGGCGCCGTCATCCTCTTCCTGGCTCTGACGGGCATGCCCTGGTCGGCGGTCTGGGGCCAGCAGGCCCGGGCCCTGACCAACGCCGCCGGCTGGGGCCGCCCGCAGGCGCCACCGGCCGCCGGCGGCTGGACGCCTGGCCCAGCCACTGCGCACGCCGCCCATGGCGCCGCGCCCTGGGCGCTGCAGGGTGAGGGCTTGGCTCACAGCTCGGCCCCGGTCCCCGTGGACCGCGCCGCCACCCTCGACGCCGTGGTTCAGACCGCCCTGGCCCGGGGCCTGCCCCGGCCCTTCAGCGTCGCCCTGTCCGACGACCCCGCCCTGGCGTGGAGCGTCACGCACATGGCGGCCAGGGCGCAGGACCAGCGGACGCTCTATGTCGATCCGACCGGCAAGGTCGTCGCTGACATCGGCTATGGGGATTTCGGACCTGCGGCCCAGGCCATCGAGTGGGGCGTCGCCACCCACCAGGGCCGCCAGTATGGCGCGCTCAATCGCTGGATCATGCTGGCCGGCTGCGTCGCCATCTGGATCCTGGCCCTCAGCGGCCTGGCCATGTGGTGGATCCGGCGACCCAAGGGACGTCTCGGCGCCCCGCCCCGGCCCCTCAGCCGGCGCAGCTCCATTCTGCTGGCCGCGGTGGTGACGCCGCTGGCCCTGCTCTTCCCCCTGGTCGGCGCCTCGCTCATTCTTGGCCTGGCGATCGACCTCGTCCTTCAGCGCCTGACCGCCCGGCCAGCCGCACCTACCCCAGGAGCCCATGCATGAAACCCATCCTGCTGATCGCCCCCCTCGCCCTGCTGGCCGCCTGCAGCCCCAGGGCCCAGGTCGATCCCGCCGTCACCGCCAGCGACGCCTGGTGCCGGCCCGCCGTGGCCGGCGCGCGGGCGGTCGGCTGCTATGTGACCCTCGACTCCGCGGCGGACGATCGGCTGGTGGCCGCCGAGAGCCCCGCGGGTCAACGGGTTGAGATCCACACCATGACCATGGACGGCGGCGTCATGCGGATGCGCGAGCTGGAAGACGGCCTGCCGCTGCCGGCCGGCGAAACCGTCGCGCTGAAGCCTGGGGCCGAGCACCTGATGCTGATCGCGCCTGCGACCGCCCTCGACGAAGGCGGCGAACTGTCCCTGACCCTGAACTTCGAGAAAGCCCCGCCGGCCACCGTGACCGCCCAGATCCGCTCAGCGCCCCACGGCATGGAGCCCTAACGCCAGACCTCCGCGCCCAGGTGATCCCTCGCGCCTGGGCGCACAGGTTTGTGCAAGCCGCCGAGGCCTGCGCCTCGCCATAGGAATCGAATGGTCTTCGCCGCGGGGCAAAAGGCGTCAGCCCAATACCACCGCCTGCATTTTCGAAGGCAGACGTCTGCCAATGAAAATTCCTACAGAACACACGGCGGTAGTGACGATCACCAATACGACGGCATGCGTGATCAATGAAAACTGCAGACCGGCCAGTGCAAATACGCGATTCAGAATTGCGAAGACGAAGAGGTGGGTCAAATACACAAAGTACGAGCTGCGACCGAGCCATGCCATCCCACGCATTGGGGCGCTTCGTAGCCGCCCATACGCCGACAGCACCATGGCGAAGGCGACAACTGACATGAGGATGCTGGTCGCCTTGGTCTGTGAGAGCGCAAACTTCACCAGGCCGTCGGCAGAGAGGAACCATCCCTCCAAGATGGAGAGGCCAATGCACACCGCCCAGCCCAGGATCAGCCAGGGCAGCGCCCTTTGGAATCCGGCGTGCTCGGGGAGTTTCCAGCGAGAAACAACAAATCCCAGATGGTAAAAGGGATACCAGACCCAGAACGCCAGCGCGTTCTGGGGAAACTCACCTAGCAGGTGATCGGGAAACACGTAACTAAACAGATACGTCCATGACAGACCGATGATAGTTCCACAAACTATCGCGATCAGATGTCCACGGACAGTTCGTATCCTCGCAATCAAAGGCGTAAGTATAATAAATTGGACGAGGACGACGACGAAATATCCTACGCCAATTCCCGTTCCCATCAATATGTGCTTAGCGATGGCGACGGGGGATAGGATATCCGAGAACTTGCTCAGGACTATGTATGCCATGGTCCAAAACAGATATGGTGGCAGAAGGCGGCCTAATCTTACGGACCAAAAATTTCTGATTGAGCCGATCGGCCGCGATCCTGCCATATAACCCGCCAATCCGAGAAACATCGGAACAGCGAAGTTCAGAAATTGCCGTGCGATAAGAACTGTTTTATATTCAACACTACCGACCGGCGTAGTGTTAAGCGGCCCTGATGCGTGTATCGCGATGACGGCGATAATGCTGAGACCGCGTACCGCGTCCCAATAATCCTCACGCCGTCGCTCTTCCACGCCGCATTCCCTTCGATAAATCGAAGGTTCAGCCTAGGCCCCCCTGGGGTTCGACTGGAACGAAGTGGGTACCCTACTTAGGCAGTCAACTTCGGCTCGGGCCGCGAGGCGCGGTTCGAACCATTTCTGGGCCGCCACCGAACAGGGCTGTTTTCGGGTCTTCAGTCCAAGCGGCGCGGCGAAGACCGGCCGAGCCGACAGGCGCAGATGCGCGGCATGCTCCCGACGCCGATCGCAACCTCTGACACCAACCCGCAGCCACCGCGAAGCGGCTGAGAGATTGGTAGGCCGGGTGGGGGTCGAACCCACGACCATTCGATTAAAAGTCGAATGCTCTACCACTGAGCTACCGGCCCATGACGCGGCGCGGAGTGGGCGCCGGGTCGAAGGGGGCGGACCATAGGGCGCAGGTCCGACTCGGGCAAGTGAGGCTTGGCCTTCCTGCGCTCATCGGGGGCGCGTAGGATGGGGATATGTCCCGTACCCATTCCCTCGCCCTTCTGGCCGCCGCAGCCCTGGCCGCCGCCGGCTGCACCACAACCCGGGCCGACGGCTCTCCGCGCATCCAGACCTCCTCCGAGGCGAACCGCGAAAGCGTGCAAGGCGCCGTCGCCTCGCCCCTGCGGGACGTCAATGTGCTGCGGACCAAGATCCCGCCGATCCTGCTGGAGGCCCAGGCCGACCCCTATCGGCGTCCGTACCCGGCGACATGCGAGAGCCTGATCGCCGAGATTCGGCCGCTCAGCCAGGCCCTGGGCGCCGACCTGGACGAAGAGGCCGTCGATGAGGATGACCTGCTCGACCAGGGGCGCACGACCGCGCTCGGCGCTGTGGCCGGCCTGGCCCAGGACGTCATCCCGTTTCGCGGCTGGGTGCGCCAGCTGAGCGGGGCCGAGCGACACGACAAGACGGTGCAGAGCGCCATCATCGCCGGCGGGGTTCGCCGGGCGTATCTCAAGGGCCTGGGCGAAGCGCGGGGCTGCAATCCGCCGGCGACGCCCAACCATGGCCGCGTAAAGCCCGAAGTGATCCAGCAGGAGCTGCGCCCCCGCTACCCCGTGCGCTGAGCGCTGCGGAAGTCGCGACGGAAGGCTTCGAACCGCCCCTCGGCGATGGCTTCGCGCATGGCGGCCGTCAGGGCCTGGAAGTGGGCGATGTTGTGCCAGGACAGCAGCACCTGCCCCAGGATCTCCTCGGCCTTCACCAGGTGGTGGAGATAGGCCTTGGAATAGTCCCGGCTGGCCGGACAGGACGAGGTCTCGTCCAGGGGCGTGTCGTCCTCGGCGAAGCGGGCGTTCTTCAGGTTGATCGGCCCGTTCCAGGTCCAGGCCTGGCCATGGCGGCCTGACCTTGTCGGCAGGACGCAGTCGAACATGTCGACCCCGCGGGCCACGGCCTCGACCAGGTCGATGGGCTTGCCCACCCCCATCAGATAGCGCGGCCGGTCGGCGGGCAGCAGACCCGGCGCATAGTCCAGCACCTCGCACATGGCGTCATGGCCCTCGCCGACAGCCAGGCCGCCGATGGCGTAGCCGTCGAAGCCGATCTCCTGAAGCTGT
>CAZERE010000097.1:6471-12136 GCA_964515365.1 uncultured Phenylobacterium sp.
CCCTGCTGGATGCCGAACAGGGCCTGGTGTTCTCGCTCGCCAAACGCCGCCTTGCAGCGCGCGCCCCAGCGGGCTGACAGCCGCAGGGCCTCGGCCGCACGGGGCTCCTCCGCCGGCCAGGCGACGCATTCATCCAACTGCATGACGATGTCGGAGCCCAGCAGGTCGGCCTGGATCTCCACCGACCGCTCGGGCGACAGCACATGGCGCGAGCCGTCGATATGGCTGGCGAAGGTCACGGCCTCTTCGGTCACCTTGGCGATGTTGGAGAGCGACATCACCTGGAAGCCGCCGGAATCGGTGAGGATCGGCTTCTCCCACCGCATGAAGCGATGCAGCCCGCCCAGGCGCGACACCCGCTCGGCGCCGGGCCGCAGCATCAGGTGATAGGTGTTGCCCAGGATGATGTCGGCGCCGGTGGCGGCCACCTGGTCGACCGTCAGGGCCTTGACCGTCGCGGCCGTGCCGACGGGCATGAAGGCCGGCGTGCGGATGTCGCCCCGGGCGGTCTTCAGCACGCCGGTGCGCGCCGCGCCGTCCGTGGCGGCGATCTCAAAGGGAAAGGCGGCCATCAGTCGGCCCTCCAGAGCAGGCTGGCGTCGCCATAGGAATAGAAGCGGTAGCCGGTCTCGATGGCGTGGGCGTAGGCCGCCCGCATCGTCTCAAGGCCCGAAAACGCGCTGACCAGCATGAACAGGGTCGAGCGCGGCAGGTGGAAGTTGGTCATCAGCCCGTCGGCGGCCCGGAAGCGCTAGCCTGGCGTGATGAAGATGGCCGTGTCGTCGGCGAAGGGGCGGACCACGCCATCCTCGCCCGTGGCGCTCTCCACCAGCCGCAGGGAGGTTGTGCCCACGCAGACGATGCGGCCGCCCGTGGCCCGGGCGCGGTTGAGCCGCTCGGCCGTCTCCGGGCTCACCTCGCCGAACTCGGCGTGCATCCGGTGGCCTTCGATGTCGTCCACCTTGACCGGCAGGAAGGTGCCGGCGCCCACATGCAGGGTGACGAAGCAGGTCTCGACCCCGGCTTCGCTCAGCCGGGTCATCAGTTCAGGGGTGAAATGCAGGCCGGCGGTCGGCGCGGCCACCGAGCCATCGGCCTGGGCGTAGATGGTCTGATAGTCGGTCTGGTCCTGGGCGTCCTCGGGGCGCTTGGCGGCGATATAGGGCGGCAGGGGCATGGCCCCACGGGCCTTGATCGCCTCGTCCAGGGCCGGGCCGGCGAGGTCGAAGGCCAGCAGGATTTCGCCGCCCTCGCCCTTCTCGACCACGGTGGCGTCCAGGGCGCCCAGCAGGCAGGCGCGATCCTCGGTCTCGCCGAAGCTCACCCGGTCGCCGGGCGCCAGGCGCTTGCCCGGCCGCATGAAGGCGCTCCAGCGGGAGGGAGACACCCGCTTGTGCAGGGTGGCCTCGACGGCGACGACGCTCTCGCCGCGGGTGCGACGGCCGCTCAGCCTTGCCGGGATCACCCGGGTGTCATTCAGCACCAGGATGTCGCCGGCGCGCAGCTCGCCCGGGAGGTCGTGGACCCGCAGGTCGGCCAGGGCCTGGCCTGGGACCACCCGCAGCATCCGCGCCGAATCCCTGGGCTGGGCGGGACGCAGGGCGATGGCGCTGTCGGGCAGGTCGAAGTCGAAATCGGCAGTCTTCATGTGACCTGCGTCAGGCCATGCGAGACCCCGCGCGTCAAGCGCAGCCTCATGCTAGAGCCGGTTCCATGGGCCTGATCCGAGTCGTCATCACGCGCATTCTCGAGGACATCGCCGCCGCGACGGCGGTGCTGGCGGCCCTCGCCATGCTGGCCGCCCAGGGGGGGCGGTTCAGCGACAATCTGGATGTGGCCACCCATTTCGCCGTGGTGTTCATCGCCATCGCCGTCATCGCGGCCCTGCTGGCCGCCCTGACCCCACCGACCAAGCTGCGCCGTTTCACCCTGGGCATGGCGGCGCTCGCCATCGGCCTGGCCGGCGTGCTGATCCTGCCCGAGGTGCTCCGAAAGACCGGCCGCGCCGCCGATGGCGAGACGGCGGGCGTCCACCAGATCAAGCTCATCCAGATCAATAGCTGGAGCGGCCGTAACCAGACCTTGGGCGAAACCGCCGACTGGGTCGTCGCCCAGGACCCGGACATCATCGTGGTCGAAGAGGCCACCCGCAGGTTCCAGCGGGCGCTGGAGTCGCGCGCCGCCTACCACCGCACCTGCGATCCCGACGATCGCTGCGAAGTCATCATCTATAGCAAGGTTGCGCCCGTCTCGGCGGGCCTACCCCAGGTCAGAGAGGGGGCCTACTTCCCGGCCACCCGCGCCACCTTCGCCGCCCCCGGGGGCGAGTTCACGGTGATCGGCGCCCACTACACCTGGCCCGTGCCGGCCGGACCGCAGCAGCAGCAGAGCCTGCGCCTGACGACGATGGCCAGGCTCTATGACCGCGAGCGGCTGATCATCGCCGGGGATTTCAACTCGACCCCCTGGTCCTTCACCCTGCGTCGGCAGGACGAGGCCCTGGGTCTGGTCCGGCGCAACCAAGCCATGCTGAGCTGGCCGGCCATGGCCTTCTCGCGCTGGAAGATCCACATGCCCCTGCCCTTCCTGGCCATCGACCACGTCTATGCGGGGTCGGACTGGCGGACGGTGAGCGCAGAGCGTGGCCCGTCCCTGGGATCGGACCATTTCCCGGTCGTGGTGACCCTGGCCCTGCCCCAGACCGGCGGCTCGCCGGCCGGGGCAGTCAAGCCTTAGGCGTCGGCGGCGACCTTCATCGAGACGATCTTGCCCGGGCTGCGCGGCGGCTCGCCCTTGGGCAGGGCGTCGATATGCTCCATGCCCTCGGTCACTTCGCCCCAGACCGTGTACTGGCCATCCAGGAAGCGGGCGTCGTCGAAGCAGATGAAGAACTGGCTGTTGGCCGAATCCGGCACGGCGGTGCGGGCCATGGAGCAGACGCCACGGACGTGGGGCTCGGGATTGAACTCGGCCTTGAGGTTCGGCTTGTCCGAGCCGCCCGAGCCGGTGCCGGTCGGATCGCCGCCCTGGGCCATGAAGCCCGGAATGACCCGGTGGAACACCACCCCGTCATAGAAGCCCTCGCGGGTCAGTTCCTTGATGCGGGCCACGTGGCCGGGCGCCAGGTCGGGGCGCAGGCGAATGGTCACCGGGCCGGCGTCCAGCGTCATGATCAGGGTGTTTTCGGAATCCATCACTTTACCTCGGAGGGGATTTTGAGATTGCAGGCCGAGAAATCGGCCCCGTCTTCGGCGCGCATCTGCGCCACCTGGGCGGCGAACCAGGGACCTGCGGTGTCCACAACGCGCAAGGCCGGCCTTTCGCTCTCAGGAATATCGGCCAGCATCCTGGCGCGGACCATCATGTCCTGCGGCGGGGTCACCGGCTCGCCCACCTTGAGGGCGCGCACGGCCTCCAGGCCGGCGATGACGCGACCAAAGGCGGTGTAGCGCCGCTCCAGCGACGGATAGGCCTGGCGCATCAGGAAGAACTGGCTGTTGGCGGAGTTCTCTTCCGAGCCCCGCGCCATGCCCGCCACGCCGGGACAGAAGAGCGGCCAGGCGGTGATCTTGTTGTCGGCGGTCATAGCCATCAGCATTGGGCTCTGGGTCATGACCGGCACGACGCCGACAAAGCCCGTCTGGCTGGAGCCGGAATCGGAAACGGCGACGAACGGATCTGACGCCCCGCGGCGGAAGGTGAATTCCGCCGTCATGTCGGGCAGGTCGGACCCTCCGGCCCCGCTGTCCAGGGGGTCGCCGGTCTGGGCCATGAACACATCGATGACGCGGAAGAAGCTGCGCCCGTCATAGAAGCCCTGGCGGGTCAGGGTCTTGATCCGCTCCACATGGGTGGGCGCGATCGCAGGCGACAGCTCGACGAAGACCACGCCCTTGTTGGTGTCGATCACCATGACGTCGTCAGGATTGGGCGTGCGCCAGTCCTGAGCGGCGGGCGCCCCGAGGGACGGAGTCTCGGCCGGCGGAGCGGCGCGCTGCGCCAAGGCCGGCGTGGCCGCCGTCGCGAATGCGAGGGCGGCGATCAGGGAGATGCGGATCATGGGATCACTCGTAATAGGCGCAAGCCTCGACCGCCAGCCCATCGGCGCCGAACCGGACCACCTCGACCACCTCGGCGTCCGTACGTGAGCTGTGGTAGCGGATCGCCACGGAATCCACGCCAGCAAGCACGCTGTGCAGGGTGAACCGGAGGTCGGGGACCCGACGCAGGGCCTCGCCCCAATAGGCCGCCAGGGCCGCCTTGCCCGCCACCCGGCCCGAGGCGTCGCCGGTGATCCTCGCCGCCGCCGGGCTGGTGAAGACGATATCCTCGGCATAGTGCGACAGGATCGCCTCGAGGTCGTGCTGGTTCCAGGCCTCGATCCAGGCCCGGGCGAACGCCTCGCCCGTCGGCATCAGCCGCGGACCTTGGCCAGCAGGGCCTCCTTGACCCGCGGGCTGACGAACTTGCCCACCTCGCCGCCGAGGGTGGCGATCTCTTTCACCAGGCGCGAGGCGATGGCCTGGTGACGGGGATCAGCCATCAGGAACACGGTCTCGATCTCGCGATCGAGCTGCTGGTTCATGGCGGTCATCTGGAACTCGTATTCGAAGTCGGCCACCGCGCGCAGGCCGCGGATGATCATGGTGGCGCCGATCTGCCGCGCAAACTGCAGCGTCAGGCCCTCATAGGGCTGGACGTCGATCTCGATGGAGGTGGCCAGGGGCGCGGTCTCGGCCTTGATGATCTCCACCCGCTCTTCGAGGGAGAACATGGGCCCCTTGCCGGCGTTGATGGCCACGCCGATCACCAGCTTGTCCACCAGCTTCACCGCCCGACCCATAATGTCGGAATGGCCATTGGTGATCGGATCGAACGTGCCCGGATAGAGCCCGATGCGGGTCATACGACGCTTCCCCGTGTTCTAGTTCGTTCGGCTTTCGCCGCCCGGCCCGCCGATTGCAAGACCTAATCGGCGCTGGCGGCGCCCGGATCGTCTCCAGCCTCATCGTCGCTCTCGGCGACGGCGCCCTCCGAACCCTCGGCGAGGCGCTCCACGGAGACCACGTGCTCATCGGCGGCGGTGCGGAAGATGGTGACCCCTTGGGTGTTCCGGCCGGCGATACGGACCTGGCTCACCGGCGTGCGGATCAGCTGCCCCTGGTCGGTGACCAGCAGAAGCTCGTCCCCGTCCTCGACCGGGAAGGAGGCGGTCAGGCGACCGCCCCGCTTGGTGAGATCCTGGGCGATCAGGCCCTGGCCGCCCCGGCCGGTGCGGCGGAAGTCATAGGCCGAGCTGCGCTTGCCGAAGCCCTCGGACGACACGGTGAGGATGAACTCCTCGGCCGCGCCAAGGGCGGCGATGCGTTCCACGGGCAGGCTGAGATCGGCGCCTTCAATGTCCTCGTCTTCGACGACCTCGGGGGCGACAGGCTCCTCAGCCTCGCCCGACGCGGCCGCGCGAATGGCGTTAGCGTGGCGCAGATAGGCGCTGCGTTCGGCCGGCGTCGCGTCCACGGAGCGCAGGATGGCCATGGAGATGACGCTGTCGCCCTCACCCAGGCGGACGCCGCGCACGCCGGTGGAGGCGCGGCTGGCGATTAAGGGGACGTCGCCCACCGAGAAGCGGATGCAGCGGCCGGCCGAGGTGGTCAGCAGAACGTCC
>CAZERE010000098.1:0-11948 GCA_964515365.1 uncultured Phenylobacterium sp.
GAAACTCGGCGCTACGCTTCAACCGCGCAAGGTGGGCACGGAACAGCGCTTACGGTGATTGACGGGATCGAACCATGATCAAAGCCGTGGCGTCGCGCCAGCGGGTCGCCGGCTCAGGCGCGAAATCCGGCGATCCGGCGATCCAATATGTCCTCCGCCTCGGCAATGATGCGTTCGACGAGTTGCTGGCATGTTGGGATGTCGTGGATGAGCCCCTGGACCATTCCGGCCCAGAACACGCCCCTGGAAAGGTCGCCGGTTTCGAGCAGTTCGCGACCTGCCTTGCCGTTGACCAGTTCGGCCACGTCGGCGAAGGTGGCGCCGGGAACCGAAAGGCGGCGCACGACCTCCTCGCTGACCGCGTTTTTGCCGACCCGCGCGGTGTTTTTCAGGCTGCGGAAGATCAGGAAGCTGCCGCGCTCGTCATTGTCGATATAGGCCTGTTTGACATTGTCGTGGATCGGCGCCTCGACCGTCGCGCAGAAGCGTGTGCCCATGTTGATGCCTTCGGCGCCGAGCGACAGCGCCGCGACGAGCCCCCGCCCGTCGCCGAAGCCGCCCGAGGCGAGCATCGGGATCTTCACCTTGTCGGCGGCCGCCGGGATCAGGATCAGGCCCGGAATGTCATCCTCGCCCGGATGGCCGGCGCATTCGAAGCCGTCGATGGAGATGGCGTCCACGCCCATCCGCTCGGCCGACAGGGCGTGGCGGACGGCGGTGCACTTATGGATCACCAGGATGCCGTGCTTCTTGAATTCCTCGACATGCTCGGCGGGCTTGTTGCCGGCGGTCTCGACGATCTTGATGCCTGCGTCGATGATCGCCTGGCGGTATTCCGCATAGGGGGGCGGGTTGATGGCCGGCAGAATGGTCAGGTTCACGCCGAAGGGCTTGTCGGTCATCGACCGGCAGCGCTCGATCTCCTTGACCAGGTCCTTAGGCGTCGGCTGGGTGAGCGCGGTGATGAAGCCCAGACCCCCGGCATTGGCCACGGCCGCCACCAGCTCGGCGCGGCCGACCCACTGCATGCCGCCCTGGACGACCGGATGCTCGACGCCGAACATCTCGGTGAAACGGGTCTTCAAGGCCATCACGTCCTCCCAAACAGTTGTTTGAGACACTCAAGCCGCTGAACGCCGTTCAGGCAAGCCGTGCTGTGAGGGGCCTTTGCAATCGGCTTGCGGAAGGGTCCGTCTCGGCCCGCCCTCAGAGGCCGGAGCGGCCGATGGCGTAGAAGCGCTCGGACCGGGCCGCCCGCAGCTGATCGGGGGTCAGGCCCTCCAGGGCGTCCAGCTCCTCCTCGAGCACGTCGCCGAGGATCTGCAGCATGGCCGCCGGGCCGGAATGGGCGCCGCCCGGGGGCTCGGGCACGATGCGGTCGACGATCTTGCGCTTCAGCAGGTCATGGGCGGTGATCTTCATCGCCTTGGCCGCTTCTTCGGCGGTGCGCGAACCGCGCCAGAGGATGGAGTTGGCCCCCTCCGGCGAGATCACCGAATAGACGGCGTGCTCCAGGATCAGCACCCGGTTGCCCGCCGCAATGGCGATGGCGCCGCCGGACATGCCCTCGCCGGTGATGAGACACACCATGGGCACGCTGAGGGTCAAACAGCGCTGCGTCGATCGCGCGATCGCCTCGGCCACGCCGCGCTCCTCGCTGCCTACGCCCGGATAGGCGCCGGCCGAATCGATGATGCTGATGACCGGCATGTTGAAGTTCTCGGCCATGTCCATCAGACGGATGGCCTTGCGATAGCCTTCGGGACGCGCGGAGCCGAAATTGTGCTTCACCCGGCTGGCGGTGTCGTGACCCTTTTCATGGCCCATGATCACCACCGGCCGGCCGCGGAACCGGCCGACGCCGCCCAGCAGGGCCTGGTCGTCGGCGTATTTGCGGTCCCCCCGCAGCTCCACGAAGGCCTCGATCAGCCCCTCGGCATAGTTGACGAAGTGCGGCCGCTCGGGGTGACGGGCCACCTGCATCTTCTGCCAGGGGTCGAGATTGGCGTAGGCCTTGACGCGAAACTCCGCCGCCCGCGCCCGCAAGGCGGCGATCTCGGCGTCCATGGCGCCGCCCTCCGCCGTCTCGGAGAGGCGCTGGAGTTCCTCGATCTTGGCTTCGAGCTCGGCGATGGGGCGCTCAAACTCGAGATAATGGGCTGCCATCGAGGTGTCTTGTCCTTGGCTGTGCGCGAAGCGCCGGAAGTTAGGCGGGAACCCGCACGGTCACAAGGGCGCCCTCGTCCCAGGGGAAATGGGGGGCCTGGCCAGACGTTCCTTTTGTCAGGGCGGACCCGCGACATCCGGGGCGGCGGTTTCCGGTCCCCCCTCCGGGTCGGGCTCCGGGTCGGGCTCCGGCAGCGGGCGCGAGACGTCCTCGGCCGCGTCGTTGACGGAGGCCGCCGGCGGCTCGGCTGGCGGCGGCGCGCTCGGCGTCTCCAGGCCAAGGGATTTCAGGGCGACCTCGCCCTCGTGGCCGAAGAAGCTCCGGATACGGAGGTCCTGCTGCGGATAGGGGATTTCGATATTGGCCGCGCGCAGGGCGTCGTCGATCGCCCAGGTATAGGCGGCCTGCATGCCGTTGGGTCGCTTGGCCGCGTTGAGATCGGGCCAGACGAGCAGCTCAAAGTTCAGGGCCGAATCGCCGAAGCCCACCAGCCAGACCTGCGACCTGTGCGCCTCGCTCTCGGGCAGGGTGAAGGGCAGAGCCCTGGCCGCAGCCAGCACGGCGTCGCGCACCTTTTCCTTGTCGGCCCCATAGGCCACCGAGAAGGGGATATGGATCCGCCGGGTCGCCCCATGCAGGGTCCAGTTCACCAGGGTCCCTTCGATCAGATGCGAATTGGGGACGATGATGTCGATATTGTCGTTGTTGCGAATGCGCGTGGCCCGGGGACCGATCTCCTGGACCTGTCCGCGCTGGCCGCCCTCCAGCTCCACATAGTCGCCGATGTTCACCACCCGGTCGAAGATCAGGACGAGGCCGGAGACGAATTCCTTCACCACCCCCTGCAGACCCAGACCCACGCCAACGCCGATGGCGCCGGCGAAGATGGCCAGGGACGAGAAGTCGAGCCCCACCGTCGAGAGCCCGGCGACGAGGCCGATGATGACCACCCCGTAGGTGACCAGCTTTTCAACGATGAAGAGGGCCGAGCTGCCGTAGCGGGCGCGGGCGCGCATCCGCCGCAGCCCCAGGGCGGCGGCCCACGCCACCACGAAGGCGACGAGCATCACCAGGGCGCCGGCGATGATGCCGCCCAGGGTCACCGGGGTGCGGCCGATCGTGAAGAGGATGAATTCTTCGAGACCTGCGAGGTCGTCCTGCATTCAGCGCTTACGCCCCAGTGGGTGTTTGGTTTCCACCACCTCGCGCAGATGGTCGCTGGCGAGGTGGGTGTAGATCTGTGTGGTGGCGATGTCGGCGTGCCCCAGCAAGGTCTGGACGACCCGCAGGTCCGCGCCGCCCTCCAGCAGGTGGGTGGCGAAGGCGTGACGCAGCACGTGGGGGCTGACCCGCGCCGGATCGACGCCCGCGTCCCGGGCGGCCTCGTCCAGCAGCTGCGCCAGCCGGCGGGGCGTCAGCCGCCCCCCCTGGCCGCGGGAGGGAAACAGCCAGGGATTGGCGCCGTCGCCCTTGGGCAGGAAGGTCTTGCGCACCTCCAGATAGGCCTTCACCGCCGTGCGCGCGGCGTCGTTCAAAGGCGCCAGCCGTTCCTTGCCGCCCTTGCCCTTGACGATCAGATAGGCCGGATCGCGGGCCAGGACCGCCAGGGGCAGGGCCGTCAGCTCCGAAACCCGCAGGCCCGAGGCGTAGAGCAGCTCCACCATGCAGGCCAGGCGCAGGCCCTGGGCGCCGTCCTTGGCCGCGGCGGCGGCGATCAGGGCGTCGACCTCGGCCCGGCTGAGCACCCGGGGCAGGGGCCGGCCCTTGCGCGGCGCGTCCACCCGGCGGGACGGATCATCGGCCCGCCAGCCCTCGCCCAGGACGAAGCGATAGAACTGGCGCACGCTGGCCCGGCGGCGCGCCGCCGTCGCCGGCGCCAGGCCCCGGGCGCCGAGCTCGGCGAAATAGGCCTCGATGTCCTCGGCCGCCGCATCGGCGAGGCTGGTCCCCTGCCCCGCCAGGAAGGCCTGGGCGTCGGTCAGATCCTTGCCGTAGGCCGTCAGGGTGTTGCGCGCCGCGGCCCGCTCCACGGCCATCATCTCCAGAAAGGCCTCGACCCAGCCCTCGGCGGTTTGCGCGCTCATCGCAGGGCCAGCAGGCCTTCCACCGCATAGGCCCGCGCATGGTCGACGAGGCCGGCGGCGCTCAAGGCGGCGATGATGCGGGCCCGGTCAGCGGGCGCGGGTCCGGTGACGCCCGCCTCGGCGCTGGTCCACAGGGCCAACAGGGCGCTCTCGCCCTGCAGCGCTGCGCGGGCCGCCTGCTCCATGGCGAAGATCCGCGCCGGCGGGGCCTTGGGCGCGGCGATGGCGAAGCTGGCAAACTCCCCCCGCGTCTGGGGGCTGAGCGGCGTGCCCAGGGCGCCCAGCAGCAGGGCCGCGTCCTGGGCGCGGCGGCGATCACGGGCCTCGCCGATCCCGCCGCGCTCCACCAGCCGGTCCAGGGTCGGCCGGTCCTGACGGCCGGACGCCGCGGCGATCAGGGCGTCCAGCAGGGCGAGGTCGAGCACCTCGGCCTGGGGAATCTCGTCCTGGACCAGGGTCGCGCGCACATTCTCCGCCAGCGCCAGGTCCCCCTGGGCCAGGACGGCGATGGCGGCGGCCACAGGTCCCTCGGTGGCGATCACCGGCCAGCGGGCGGTCGGCGGCGGCGCCTCGCCGGCCAGGGCCGCAGCGATGGGTGCGGCGGGCTCGGCCTCGGAGAGATCAAGCCCCAGATTACGCGACAGGGCGTAGTCCAGACTGTTGCGCAGGGACGGCGCGCCGGGATCGCCTGAGCCCGCCAGCCGGGCGCCCAGCAGTCGGCCGAACACCGCGTCGCGTTCCACATTCTGGGCCAGATCCAGGGTGAGCTGGGCGGCGGGCGCGCCGGCCAGGGCCTGGCAGTAGGCCCGCAGCCGCAGCCAGTAGATCTGGTCGCGATCGACGCTGAGGGCCTGAGCGGTCTCGCAGGCGCCGGCGTCATCGTCGGTCAGCAGGGCCGCATCGGCCGCCGCCCGCGACAGCCCCTCGTGACGCTCGACCCCGGCCGTGCGCCCGAGAATGCTGCGGGCGGCGGAGACCTCGCCCAGCACGATCAGGGCGCGGGCGCGGGCCGCAGCGACGTCGGGATCATCGCCCGCCCCCTGCGGGCCCCGGGCGCCCGTCGCCAGGACGGCGCGCGCCAGGGCCGAGGCCGCAGGGCTCAGGGGACGCTCGGCCAGCAGCGGGATCACCGTCCTGGCGGTCGCCGCCGAGGCGTCCTGCCAGAGATCGGGGCCGAGTCCGGTGTCGCGTCCGCTGGCCGAGAACAGGTCCGGCGCCTGCAGGGTCGTGGCTGTCACCGTCTCACCCGACACCTCCGCGGGCGTCTGGGCCAAGGCTGCAGACGGAAGGACCAGGGCGCAGGCGGTCAGGGCGGCGAGAATCCGGGAGCAGGCGATGTGCATGGGACCACCTTAGGCCAGCTGGAGCGGGCGTCATGCCCCTTGCGCAGAATTTCGGGTGACAGCCCTGGCGTAAACCGGGGTTCACTGGATTCAAGACGCACCTGGAGAGCCGCCGATGACCGCGCCCGAACCGACCCGTGAGGACATGCAGCTTATCCTCGCCCGCCAGAAGGCCGCCCAGCTGGCCGAAGGCCCGCCCTCGGCCGAGCTGCGATCAGCGCGACTAGACCGCTGCATCGACCTGCTGGTCGATCATGCCGAGGCCATCGCCGAGGCGATCAATGACGACTTCGGCTCCCGCTCCAAGGCGGTCACCGGCCTGACCGACGTCGCCGCCTCCATCGGGCCGCTGAAACACGCCAAGGCCAATCTGCGGAAATGGATGGCGCCGGAGAAGCGCAAGACCACCCCGGCCATTCTCGGCCTGTTCGGGGCCAAGGCGCAGCTGCAGTTCCAGCCCAAGGGCGTGGTCGGCGTGATCAGCCCCTGGAACTTCCCGGTCAACCTGACCTTCGCCCCCCTGGCCGGCATCCTGGCGGCGGGCAACCGGGCGATGATCAAGCCCTCGGAGTTCACGCCGAAAACGTCCGAGCTGATGAAGACCATGTTCGCCAAGGCCTTCAGCGAGGACGAGATCGCCGTCTTCACCGGCGGGCCGGAGGTGGGCCGGGCCTTCTCGGGCCTGGCCTTCGACCACATGATCTACACCGGCGGCACGGCGGTGGCCCGCCACGTGATGCGGGCGGCGGCCGACAACCTGGTGCCGCTGACCCTCGAGCTCGGCGGCAAGAGCCCCGTCATCGTGTCCGAGGGCGCCGACATCGGCCTGGCCGCCGCGCGGATCATGGCCGGCAAGACCCTGAACGCCGGCCAGATCTGCCTGGCGCCCGACTATGTGCTGACGCCGGAGACCAAGATCGGCGAGTTCATCGAGGAGGCGCGCCAGTCGGTGACCCGCATGTTCCCGACCCTGCGGGACAATCCGGACTACACCGCCATCATCGCCCAGAACCACTATGAGCGGATCACCGGCTATATCGAGGACGCCAAGGCCAAGGGCGCCCAGGTGGTCGAGCTGAACCCGGCGGGCGAAGACTTCAGCCAGCAGCCCTACCGCAAGATCCCGCCGACCCTGATCCTCAATCCCACCGACGACATGGCGGTGATGCAGGAGGAGATCTTCGGCCCCGTCCTGCCGGTGAAGACCTATCGCAAGACCCAGGACGCCATCGACTATGTGAACAGCCATGAGCGGCCCCTGGCGCTCTATTGGTTCGGGACGGACGAGGCGGAAAAGGACCGGGTGCTGACCCAGACGACCTCGGGCGGGGCCACGGTCAACGACGTGATCTTCCATGTGGCCCAGGAAGAGTTGCCCTTCGGCGGGATCGGCCCCTCGGGCATGGGCTCCTACCATGGCCATGACGGCTTCAAGGAGTTCAGCCATCGCAAGTCGGTCTACAGCCAGCTGAAGAAGGATATCGGTCCCCTGCAGCGGATGCGGCCGCCATACGGCCCAGCCATCGCCGGCTATCTGAAGGGCGCCGTCAAACGGTGACCTCTAGGAGGCCTGACCTTGCGCCGCGCCCAGGTCCAGGATCGAAAAGCTGTCGTCCGTCGCCAGGGGGATGTGGATGACGCACCGCACGCCCTCGGCGGAAAAGTCGATGTGGGTGCGGCCATCCCCGTCCTGCCCGAAACTCCGGGCGATCAGGCGCATGCCGAAGCCGTCCTGGCCAGGCGGAGGCGGGATCGGGACCGGGCCGCCGCCCTCGGCCCACAGGAGCGTCATCCGCCGGCGGCCCATGCCGTCATGGGCGAGGTTCCAGCTCAGACTCACCCGGCCGTCGGGAACCGACAGGGCGCCGTGCTTGATGGCGTTGGTGGTCAGTTCGTGCAGCACCAGGGACAGCGGCACCGCCTGTTGCGGACTGAGCATCACCCGCGGGCCGTCCACCTCAAATCGATCATCGCCGGCCTGGACGTGGGGGGCGAGCGCCCGCTCCACGATGGTGTGCAGGTCGGCGCCGGCCCAGTTGTCGTTGACCAGGACGTTGTGCGCCTCGGCCAGGGCGATCAGGCGATCGGTCAGGGCGCGCCGGGTGCGCAGGGCGACGCCCTCGGCGCGCAGGGTCTGCTCGATGATCGACTGGACCGTGACCAGGGTGTTCTTGATCCGGTGGTTGAGTTCATTGAGCAGCAGGATCCGCTGGTCCTCCGCCAGCTTGGCGGCGGTCTCGTCCCGCAGGACCTTGATCAGTTCGGGACGGTCGCCCAGGCGCATGGTCACCCCATTGGCCCAGAAGCGGCTCCCATCCCTGCGGCGATGCCAGCGCGTGTCCTCGGCGCGGCCCAGGCTCAGGGCCAGGTTGAGTTCGGCCTGCGGCGCCCCGGCGGCGATGTCGGATTCCACGAACAATTCCTCGAAGCCGCGTCCCACGATCTCGCCCGCGGGAAAGCCGAAGACATGCTCCGCGCCCGGCGACCAGGCGATGATCTGTCCTTCCGGCGTCAGGGTGAGGACGGCGTAGTCGCGAGCGTTCTTGAGGATCAGATGGGCCAGGTCGGGATCGATCACTGCGTTTCGCCAGTCTATTGAATTGAGGACTGCAACGCTCGAACGCGGGAAAGGTGTCGGCGTCGTCGCCCCGCCGTCGCCTCCCGGTTGGCGTGGAGCGGGCGGCTCGTGTAAAGCCTTGCCTTTCATGGATCGCTACGCCCCCCTCCGCACCCGCACCATCGCCCTCGTCGGCCTGATGGGAGTCGGCAAGTCCAGCGTGGGCCGCCGGCTCGCCAACGCCCTTGAGCTGCCCTTCCGGGACGCCGACGCCGAGGTCGAGGCTGCGGCCGGCCGCTCGATCAAGGAAATCTTCTCCGAGCTGGGGGAAGCGGCCTTCCGCGATGGGGAGCGCCGGGTGATCCAGCGCCTGCTGGACGAGCCGCCCCACGTGCTGGCCACCGGCGGCGGGGCCTTCATGAACGACGACACCCGCGCCCTGCTGAAGTCCCAGGCCCTGGTGGTCTGGCTGAAGGCCGATCTCGACCTGCTGGCCCGCCGCGTCGGGCGCAAGGACACCCGGCCATTGCTGCAGGACTCCGATCCCCTGACCGTGCTCAAGAGCCAGGCCGAGACCCGCTATCCCATCTATGCGCAGGCCCATGTGACCGTGGAGACCGGCGATACGGCCCATCACGTCACGGTGGGCCAGGTGATCGAGGCGCTGACCCGTCATCTGGAGGGGGACAAGGCATGAGCACGGCGGTGAATGTCGGCCTGGGCGACCGGGCCTATGAGGTCATGATCGGCCCCGGCCTCGTCGATGGGGCCGGCGCTCACATCGCGCCCCTACTCAAGCGGGGCCGCGTGGCGGTGATCAGCGACGAGACGGTCTGGCGCCTGCACGGCGCGCGGCTGACCGGGGGCCTGGCGACCGCCGGCGTCGCTGTGAGCCCCGTCGTGGTTCCGCCGGGCGAGGGCTCCAAGAGCTTCGAGATGCTGGCCAAGGTCAGCGACGACCTGCTGGCCCTGGAACTCGACCGCGGCGACCTGATCGTCGCCTTCGGCGGCGGCGTCGTGGGCGATCTCGCCGGCTTCGCCGCGGCCATCTACAAACGCGGCATCGACTTCGTTCAGATCCCCACCACCCTGCTGGCCCAGGTGGACTCCTCGGTGGGCGGCAAGACCGCCATCGACACGCCGCGGGGCAAGAACCTGATCGGCGCCTTCCATCAGCCGCGGCTGGTGCTGGCCGATCTGGACGTGCTGGCCACCCTGCCCGCCCGCGAGATGGGCGCGGGCTATGCCGAGATCATCAAGTACGGGCTGCTGGGCGACTTCGGCTTCTTCGAATGGCTGGAGGGCGCAGGCCCCCAGGTGATCGAGCGCGACCCTGCGGCCCTGGACCGGGCCGTGCGCCGCTCGGTTGAGATGAAGGCCGAGATCGTCGCCCAGGACGAGCGCGAGGCCGGCCGCCGCGCCCTGCTCAACCTCGGCCACACCTTCGGCCACGCCCTGGAGTCCGAGACCGGCTACGGGGACGCCCTGCTGCACGGCGAGGCCGTGGCCATCGGCATGGCCATGGCCTTCCGGTTCTCCGCACGACAGGGCCTGTGCCCGGGGCAGGACGCCGAGCGCGCCCAGGCGGCCATCGCCGCAGTGGGCCTGCCCGTGCGCCTGGACCAGCTGGCCGGCCATCCGTTCGACGCCGCTCGCCTGCTGGCCCATATGGGCCAGGACAAGAAGGCCGAGGGCGGGCGGCTGACCTTCATCCTCGCCCGGCGCCTGGGGGAGGCCTTCGTGGCCCGCGATGTCGATCCCGCGGCCATCCACGCGTTCCTGGTTTCGGAGGGCGCCGGCTCAGCCGGCGCGGCGGCATGATCACGGCCATCCTTGTCGGCCTGGCGCCGGCCATCATCATCCTGCTGTTCTTCTCGGCGGTGATCTCGGCCACCGAGACCTCGATGACCGCCGCCAGCCGCAGCCGGATGCACCGGTTGGAGCGGGACGGCGACAAGGCCGCCGCCCGGGTCAACAAGCTGATCGGCAATCAGGAGAAGATGATCGGGGCGATCCTCCTCTCCAACAACGCCATCAATATCGGCGCCTCGGCGCTGGCCACCACGGTGCTGACCGCCGCCATCCCCGGCGCGACGGGACCGCTGATCGCCACGGTGGTGATGACGGCGCTGGTGGTCATCTTCGCCGAGATCCTGCCCAAGACCCTGGCCATCGCCCAGCCCGACCGGGCCGCGCGGCTGCTCTCCATCCCGGCGACCTGGGTGGTGAAGATCTTCGGTCCGCTCGCCAATGGCGCCCAGTGGGTGGTGCGCCTGACCCTGCGGCCCTTCGGCATCCGGCTCGACATGGCCACCGACGTCCTGGCCGCCCATGAGGAAATCCGCGGCGCGGTGGACTATCACCACTCCGAAGGCCTGGTGGAGAACCGCGACCGCCTGATGCTGGGCGGGGTGCTGGACCTGGCCGAGATGGATGTGGGCCAGGTGATGGTCCACCGGAAATCGATCTCCATGATCGACATCAGCATGCCGGTGCGCGAGTTCGTCGCCGCCGTCCTGGGCAGCGCCCATACCCGCATGCCGGTCTATCGCGACGAGCCGGAGAACATCGTCGGCATCCTGCACGCCAAGGACCTGCTGCGCGCCATCGCCGAAACCGACGGGCGGATCGACAGCTTGGACGTGGCCAGCTTCCTGCGCGAGCCGTGGTTCATTCCCGACACGACCAACCTCAAGGACCAGCTCAACGCCTTCCTCAAGCGTCACACCCACTTCGCCCTGGTGGTGGACGAGTATGGCGGCCTGAAGGGCCTGATCACCCTGGAGGACATCCTCGAGGAGATCGTGGGCGAGATTGAGGATGAGTACGACGTGGCCGTCCCTGGCGTGCGGCCCCAGCCGGACGGCTCGGTCAATGTGGACGGCTCGGTGCCGATCCGCGACCTGAACCGCGCCATGGACTGGGAGCTGCCCGACGAGGACGCCGTCACCGTGGCGGGTCTGGTGATCCACGAGGCCCAGACCATCCCGCGGGTCGGGCAGACCTTCATCTTCCACCGGCACCGCTTCCAGATCGTTCGGCGCGAGCGCAACCAGATCACAGCCCTGCGGGTCTCGCCGCCCATCGAAGCCCCGGTCGAGGACTAGGGCGCCCGGCGTGGGAACCTTCTGTAGCCGGCGTCGTTCTCTGCGACCGGCCGGAGGGGAGGACGCCTTGAGCATGATGTTCGCCAGAGCCTGGGCGAAAACCGGCGGCGCCCCTGCGACCCCGTCGCCTCACGCCCTTTGCATTTCCACGAGCTATGCTGCAACACTCGCCGGCCGCGCTGGCGCTCTGGAGCCTCTTCTATGACCGATCTCGCCAAGCTCGCCGGCCTTCGGGTTCTTGTCGTCGAAGATGAGATGATGGTCTCGATGCTGATCGAGGACATGCTCAGCGATCTCGGCTGCAAGGTGATCGGACCGGCCTCGCGGCTGGAGGAAGCCATCGCCCTGGTGGGATCAAGCGAGCTGGATTGCGCCGTGCTCGACGTGAACCTGGGCGGCCAGCCCATCTTCCCCCTGGCCGACATCCTGCGGGAAAAGGGCGCGCCCTTCGCCTTCGCCACCGGCTATGGCGATGCGGGCCTGCGGGACGTCGACAAGGGCACGCCGGTCCTGCAGAAGCCCTTCCGCGAGAGCGACCTCGCCCGCATCCTGGGCGAGCTTCACGCCCGCGTCTGAGGCGAAACGCCCCGCCCTTCAGGGCAGGGCGGCCAGGACCTTTTCCGGGGTCAGAGGATATTCCCGGATCCGCGCGCCACAGGCGTTGTAGACGGCGTTGGCGATGGCGGCGCC
>CAZERE010000099.1:0-11792 GCA_964515365.1 uncultured Phenylobacterium sp.
AGTTGCCGGTGCCGTAGTGGCAATAGGTGCGGACCTGGTCCCCCTCGCGGCGGACCACGACCGAGAGCTTGGCGTGGGTCTTGTACTCCACGAAGCCGAAGACCACGTGGACGCCGGCCCGTTCCAGGTCCCGGGCCCACTTCAGATTGGCCTCCTCGTCGAACCGCGCCTTGATCTCGATGACCGCAGTGACGTTCTTGCCGTTCTCGGCCGCCTCGATCAGCGCCGCGACGATCGGACTGTCCGATGAGGTCCGATAGAGGGTCTGCTTGATGGCCAGGACGTGGGGGTCGCGCGCCGCCTGGCGGACGAACTGCACCACCACGTCGAAGCTCTCGAAGGGGTGATGGACCAGGATGTCCTTCTCCCGGATCGCCGAGAAGCAGTCGCCGCCGTGGTCGAGGATGCGTTCGGGGAAGCGGGCGGTGAACGGCTTGAACTTCAGGTCCGGACGATCGGGCGGGATGAGCTGCGAGAGTTCGTCCAAGCCCAGCAGGCCGTCGATGAGCAGGACGTCATCGGGCTGGGCGCTGAGATTTTCGCAGATGAAGGCCCGCAGGCTCTCGGGCATGGCCTGCTCGATCTCGACCCGGACCACCGAACCCAGCCGTCGCTGCTTTAGGCGGGCCTCGAACTCCCGGACCAGGTCCTCGGCCTCTTCCTCGATCTCCACGTCGGAGTCGCGGATCAGCCGGAACACGCCGCTGGCCTCGACGTCGCAGCCGGGGAACAGGTGATCGACGAACAGGGCGACCATGCCTTCCAGCGATATGGAGCGCCGCTGCGGCTTGGCCGGCTTGCGCCCGCCCCGGGGCGCTTCGAGCTGCCAGAACCGCGCCACCTGGGCGGGAATCGGCACCAGGGCGTTGAATTTCTTGCCGTCAGAATCCCGCCGAAGCGTCAGGGCCAGGGAGAAGGCGAGGTTCGGAATGAACGGGAAGGGATGGGCCGGGTCGATGGCCAGCGGGGTCAGGATCGGAAAGACCAGGCTCAGGAAGGCCGCCTCCAGGGCGGCGCGTTCGGCCGGCGTGACTTCATCGGCCTCCACAAGGCGCAGACCCTCGGCCGCCAGTTCCCGGCGCAGATCCCGCCAGCGGTTCTGCTGGTCGGTCATCAGCATGGCGGCTTCGGCGTTGACCTTTTCCAGCTGCTCGGCGGCGGTCAGGCCGTCCTGGCTGAGGGAGCGCACCCGCTCGCGCACCTGGGCCTTCAGGCCGGCCACGCGGACCATGTAGAATTCGTCGAGGTTGTTGGCCGAGATCGACAGGAAGCGCAGCCGCTCCAGAAGGGGGTGGCGGGGGTTCTTGCTCTCTGACAGCACGCGCTCATTGAAAGCCAGCCAGGAGATCTCCCGGTTGAAGAACCGGTCGCGCGAGGCGGCCATGTCGGCATCCCAGCCCAGCTCTTTCCCCGTCTGGGGTTCGCCTTTGGGCGGTTGGGACGCGACATAGGACATGGGGGCCTCTCGAAGATCAGGGAGCCAGGCAAGCCTCGCTGATCCCGGCTTGAGGGTCACTCGAAAAGGTCAAGATTTTCGGTTTCGGTTTCAAGAACCTGCCGCGCGAGGACCCGGGAGACTGGCCGGTGGCTTTCCCCCGATGCGGCGTCCAGGCGGCGGACCACATCCCAGGCCGCCGGCGCCGAGCGTTCGATCCGGCGCAGGATGTAGGGGATGACGTCGTCGTGGGGGGTGATGTTGCAGCGGGCGAACTGCCGCCGCAGGATCGCCTCGAGCACCTCGTCGTCCGGCGCTTCGATCTCGGCCACCTGGATGGCGTTGAGGCGGGACCGGAGGTCGGGCAGCTCCGCAGGCCAGCCGGCCGGCGCGGTTCGGGCCGTCAGCAGCAGGCCTGCGCCGGCGCGGCTGGCCATGTTGATCCTGTGAAACAGGAACTCGGCGTCAAAACCCTGGTCGACATCCTCGATGAGAACCGGCGCGCCCTCCGACAGATCGCCACCGCGCGGATCCAGCCGGATCGCGCCGACATCCTCGGCCCAGAGGCTGGCCAGATGAGTCTTGCCCACCCCCTCGGGGCCCACCAGCACCAGGGCGCCCCCATGCCAGTGGGGCCAGGCGGCCAGGGCGGCGCGCGCGGCGGCGTTGGACGGGCCGGTGGCCAGGGCGTCCCGGTCATAGGACGGCGGGCGTCGAAGCTTCAGCCGAAGCTGCCGGGCCATGGTCCATGTCCTAAGGAACTCATTTCACGAACGAATCTATCAGGCGCGCCCGCGCCGGTCGATATACCGGGATGCAGGCGCCTGGGGATGGACGCCGCCGTCCTGTGCAGGGGCGGCGGAACGGGGACGGGCCTGTGGGCGCTTAGAGGTCCTGCGCCATCGGGGCGCCTATGAGGGAGTTCATCATGTCGGAGCATGTCTACAGGGTTGTCGAACTGGTCGGCTCGTCCAACGACAGCATCGAGGACGCGATCCGCAACGCCATCACCGAGGCCAGCAAGTCCCTGCGCGACATGCGTTGGTATGAGGTCACGGGAACCCGTGGCGAGATCACCGACGGCAAGGTCGGTCACTTCCAGGTCTATCTGAAGGTGGGCTTCACGATGGAAGGCTCCCGCGACTAGAGCGCAGGCTCCGGATCAGCCGCGGGGGCCAAGGGCCTCGCGGCTGCTCATCCGCACCCAGCCCTCGGGACGCAGGAGTTCGATCGGCGAGAAGCGGGCCTTGTAGTCCATCTTGTCGCTGCCCCGCACCCAGTAGCCGAGATAGACGCAAGGCAGGCCTATGAGTCCCGCCTGGACCACATGGTCGAGGATCATGAACGAGCCGAGGCTGCGACGGGTCTCGGCCGGGTCGTAGAAGCTGTAGACCATCGACAGGCCGTCCGACATCAGGTCGATGAGCGCGCAGGCGATCAGGTCGCCGGGGCCGCCGTCGTCGGACTGGATGCGATATTCCACCAGATGGGTGCGGACGGCCGTGTCCTCGACCATGGCCACATAGTCGGGCCAGCTCATCTCGGCCATGCCGCCCTCGGCGTGGCGGGTCACCAGATAGCGCCGCAGCAGGTCGAACTGCTCCATGGTCGCCTCGGCCTCGACGACGGAGCGGACAATGTCGTCGTTGCGCGCCAGGATGCGCCGCTCCGAGCGGGAGAACACATAGTCTTCGACGGGCAGGCGGGCCGATACGCAGGCGACACAGGCCTCGCAGGCCGGTCGATAGGCGATGTTCTGCGACCGCCGGAAACCGATCTGGGTGAGGGAGTCGTTGACGCCGGGCCCGTCAGCCATGGGCAGGTGCGCGAACACCTTTCGTTCGAAGCGACCCGGCAGGTAGGGGCATGGCGACGGCGCGGTCAGGAAGAACCTAAGCTGTCGCGTCGGGAAATGCTGCGTCACGGACCTGCGTTCGCCCTCGAACCCCTGCGGAGAACCCGATTAGGAGCCATGTCTGGCTCTCAGGCAAGCCGACACATTTCGGTGAGCTGTTCGGTCGCGATTCGACCTCAGGCTCAGGGTCGAACGTCCGGCGGCAGCACAGGGGCTTCGCGCAGCAGGACGATGGCGATCCGGCGATTGCCGGGCAGGGTGGGGTCGTCGGGATAGAGCGGCTCGGAATTGGCCTTGCCGGAGACCTGGTAGATCCGGTCCGACGCGACGCCGGCGGCCTGCAGCACCCGGCGCGAGGAGTCGGCGCGGGTCGCCGACAGCGCCCAGTCGCCCTCGGCGCGGGCGCCGTCGGCGTTGACGCTGGTGTGGCCATAGACGCTGACCCGGTTGGGCAACTGGTTGATGACCTTCGAGACCGCCCGCAGCAGCAGCCGGGCCCGGTCGTTGGGCTGGCCGGAGCCTTCGGCGAACATGGAGCGGCCCTCCTGGTCCACCAGCTGGATGCGCAGGCCCTCGGGCGTCTGGTCGATGATGATGTTTTTCGAAAGCTCAGCCAGTTCGGGCATGTCCTGCAGCGCCTGGCGCAGGGACTGGGCGGCGGATTGGAAGGCGGCTTCTTCGCGCTTCTGAAGCGCTTCGCGCAGGGCCTCGGTGCTGGCCTCCTGCAACTGGCTCTTGGCCGACGGGTCCTGAGTCTCGCCGTCCTCTTCCGGGTTGGGCGATTCGGGGGACATCTGTTCGATGATCGACATCGAGCCGGACGACTTGGCGCCGTCGGCGCCAAGCGCCGTGCCGCCGAGGATGCCGCCGGAGCCCGAGGTGGTCGAGGAGATGCTGGCCGGCGCGAAATAGTCGGCGATGCCGCGCTTCTGCTCCGGGCTGGTGGTGTTGATCAGCCACATCAGCAGGAAGAAGGCCATCATCGCGGTGACGAAGTCGGCATAGGCCACCTTCCAGGCGCCGCCATGGTGCCCATGGCCGCCGCCCTTCTTGACCTTCTTGATAACGATCGGCCGCTCGCCCGACGCCATCGCCCCACCCCGGTTAACGCTAATTGAGCCGCAAGGTGGCGCGGGGCTCGTTAAGATGGCGTTGCCATTCGATGAGTCTGGAGAGGGTCGAACCTTATGAAATTGGCGTTTGCGGGCCTGGGCGTGATGGGATTTCCCATGGCCGGCCATCTGGCCAAGGCCGGCCACGAGGTCGCGGTCTTTAACCGTAGTCCGGAAAAGGCGGCCCGCTGGGTCGGGTCCCATGGGGGACGGGCCGGCGCGACGGCGGCCGAGGCCGCGCAGGACGTCGACATGCTGGTCCTGTGTGTCGGCAATGATGACGACGTCCGCGCTGTCGTGACGCAGGCCCTGCCGGCCCTGGCGCCCCATGCGGTGATCGTCGATCACACCACCACCTCGGCCAGGGTGGCGCGGGAGATGGCGAAGCTCTGCGCCGAAGCCGGCGCGAGCTTTGTCGATGCGCCGGTCTCCGGCGGCCAGGCGGGCGCAGAGGCCGGCCAGCTGACCATCATGTGCGGCGGCGATCCCGAGGCTTTCGCCCGCGCCGAGCCCGTGATCGGCGGCTACGCCAAGGCGGTCAGGCTGATGGGACCCGCCGGCGCCGGCCAACTGACCAAGATGGTCAACCAGATCTGCATCGCAGGTCTCGTCCAGGGCCTGGCCGAGGGCCTGCACTTCGCCATCCGCGCGGGCCTCGACCCGACCGAGGTGCTGGCGGCGATCTCGAAGGGCGCGGCCCAGTCCTGGCAGATGGACAATCGCTGGCCGACCATGGCCGAGGGGCGCTTCGACTTCGGCTTCGCCGTCGACTGGATGCGCAAGGACCTGGGCCTGGTGCTGGATGAGGCCGCCGACAACGGCGCGCGCCTCGACGTGACGCGCCTGGTGGACAGCTACTATGCCGAGATCCAGGCCATGGGCGGCGCCCGCTGGGACACGTCCAGCCTGGTGGCCCGCCTGGAGCCGCCGAAATGATCCTGGAGACCCCGCGCCTGACGATGCGTGAGGCCGGGATCGAAGACGCGCCCTTCGTCCTGGAGCTTTTGAACGCACCAGGCTTCCTCCAGGGGATCGGCGACCGCGGCGTCCGCAACCTCGATCAGGCGCGGAACTATATCGAGACCCGGATGGTCGGCAGCTATCGCGACCACGGGTTCGGCATGTGGGTGGCGACGGTGAAGGGGGCGGACCAGCCGGCGGGCCTCTGCGGTCTGGTGCGGCGCGAGGTCCTGCCGCACGTGGACCTCGGCTACGCCTTCCTCGAGCGATACTGGGGGCATGGCTACGCCCAGGAGGCGGCTATGGCGGTGCTCGACCACGCCCGAGGGCTGCTCGGGCTGGCGACGGTGGCGGCCATCGTCAATCCTGACAATTGGGCCTCGCGCAGAGTGCTGGAGAAGATCGGCTTCACTTTCATTGATGTCCGCCATCTGGACGGATGGGAGCAGCCGAGCGCCTATTACTGCGCCTGAGGACGTCGGGAGGGGCCCATGACCATCACCACGCGCACGATCGAGGCGAACGGCTTCGCCTTTGCGGTGGACGAGGCCGGCGAAGGCGACCGCCTGGCCCTTTGCCTGCACGGCTTCCCCGAAAGCCGCTTCTCCTGGCGCGCCCAGATGCCGGTGCTGGCGGACTTAGGCTACCGGGTCTGGGCGCCGGACCTGCGCGGCTATGGCGAAACAGAGCCCAAGCCCCAGGATGTGGACAGCTACCGCATGGAGCGGCTGCTGGAGGATGTCGCCGCCCTGATCGACGCCGCCGGCGCCCGGGAGGTCATGCTGGTGGCCCATGACTGGGGGGCGGCGGTGGCCTGGACCTTCGCTGCACGACAGGTCCGGCCCCTGAGCCGGCTGGTGATCATGAACGTGCCCCATCCGGCGGTGTTCGCGCGGGTGGTGCGCCGCTCGCCGAAACAGATGCTGCGATCCTGGTACATGGCCTTTTTCCAGATCCCGAGATTGCCGGAGCGCCTGTTGCTGGCGAGGGACGCCCGCGCCATCCGGCGGGCCTTCTCAGGCATGGCCAAGGACAAGAGCCGGTTTCCCGATGCGGTGCTCGATCGCTACGCCGCGGACGCCCAGCGGCCGGGGGCCATGACCGGCATGATCAACTGGTATCGCGCCGCCGCGCGCCATCCGGACTTCATGCGCGAGCCCTGGGCGCGGATCGAGATCCCGACCCTGGTGATCTGGGGCGAGGCCGATGCGGCGCTGGGGCTGGAGACGCTGGAGGGAACGGAGGCCCATGTCGCTGATCTGCAGATCAAGCGGCTGCCCGGCGTCTCGCACTGGGTGCAGCAGGAGGCGCCGGAGGCCGTCAACGCCCTGCTGGTCGACTGGCTGAGGCCCTAGAGCGCGTTTCCATAGGTGGGAGCCGCTTATCCGACGACACGCGCTCCACGCTTGGAGGCGCCGCGGTCTTTTAGTATTCTGTTCAAGAGGTTGTCCCGTTTAGGCGAGGTAGAACCTCAAGCTCTAAAAGCGGGGCCAGGCGCGCAGGCCAGGGCCCTGTTGGGGAGACCCAGAGCAGCTCGGCGATTTCTGCTGCGACGGCCGGCGTCTCCGACGTGGCGGCCATGTAGATGTCGCCCACCACCTGGCGTCCCGGCTCATTGGCGGCGGGCGCCTGAAATCGGCCGATGAACAGGCCGACCACAATCTCTAAGCCCAGCTCTTCGCGCAGTTCCCTGGCCAGGGCGGTCAGATCATCCTCGCCGGGTTCTCTCTTCCCGCCGGGAAGCATGAAGCGCGTGGCGCCCGCCTTGCGCACGGTGAGCACGCGACCGGCGGTGTCGCGGATAACCGCAGCGACAACCTCGATCGCCGGCCCACTCATGCCCCCAGCAGCCGCGCGGCGTGAGGGGCGAAGTAGGTGATGGTTCCGGCGGCGCCGGCTCGCTTGAAGGCGCCCAGGCTTTCCAGGATGGCGCGATCCTCGTCGATCCAGCCGTTGGCGCCGGCGGCCTTGATCATGGCGTACTCGCCCGACACCTGGAAGGCGAAGGTCGGCAGGCGGTAGGCCTCCACCAGGCGGCGAAGGATGTCGAGATAGGGCAGGCCCGGCTTGACCATGACCATGTCGGCGCCCTCGGCGATGTCGAGGGCGACCTCGCGCAGGGCCTCCTCGGTATTGGCCGGGTCCATCTGGTAGGTCTTCTTGTCCCCAGGATTATCCACAGCGCCTGTGCCCAGTTTCCCCGAGCCGATGGCGTCGCGATAGGGGCCGTAGAAGGCCGAGGCGTACTTGGCCGCATAGGACATGATCATCACGTCCTGCAGGCCCTCGGCCTCCAGCGCCGTGCGCAGGGCGCCGACCCGGCCGTCCATCATGTCCGACGGGGCCAGGATGTCGCAGCCGGCCCTGGCCTGGACCAGCGCCTGCTCGACCAGGCGTTCGATGGTGGCGTCGTTGAGGATGCGGCCGCTCTCGATCAGGCCGTCATGGCCATGGTCGGTGAAGGGGTCGAGCGCCACGTCGCACATGATCCCGACCTCGGGGGCGGCGTCCTTCATGGCCTTGACCGCCCGGCAGATCAGCCCGTCCGGGTCGGCCGCCAGGGAGCCTGAGGCGTCCTTTCGGGCCATGTCGATGTGGGGGAAGATGGCGATGGCCGGGATGCCCAACTGGCGGGCCTCCACCGCGACCTTGGCGGCCTCGGCCACCGACAGCCGGGCGACGCCGGGCATGGAGGCCACGGGAACCTGGCCCTCGCCCTCATGCACCACCATCGACCAGATCAGGTCCGAGGGCGTGAGGACGGTTTCGCGAACGAGACTGCGGATCCAGTCGGCCTGGCGAAGGCGGCGCAGACGCAGGGCGGGGTAGGCGGCGAGGGGAGGCAGGGTCATGGGACCCGGCTCTTACCCATCGTCTTGTCCGACGCAAGCCTCACGGCGCCGACGATGGAGGCTCCGATCAGCCAGAGCCCCGAAAGAAAGCCCAGCGCAATGGCGCCGACGATGAGGAACAGCAGGGTCGCGTCGATGGCCACCTGGCCGATCACCACCTCCATCTGGTCGACCCCGCCCCAGCCCGCCGTATTGGCCAGGCCATAGAGGGAGGCGAGGATGTGGATGACGGCGGCGAGACCGCAGATGCCGGCCAGCAGCGCCAGGAAGAAGGCCACCCAGAAGCTGCGAATCTGGAATCCCAGGTGGCTGTGGGCTGGCTCCGGCGCCGAATCACGCTGGGTATAGGCGATGATCACCGCCACCAGCGCGGGCACGCCGGCGAAGAAGACCGCGGCGAACATCAGGGCGTAGTTGATGAGGGCCAGGTTGCGGCTCGACTCGATGGGACTGGCGCCGCCGCTGTTGAAGGTCATGCTGATCTCCCCCTGTCGTTGACAGGGTGCGCCGCCCGCGCGACTTCCTCAAGCCCAGGGAGGCCCAAGGTCATGGATTTCGAGCTCTCCGAGGACCAACGGGCCCTCCAGGCGGCGGCCCAGGCCTTTGCCGCGGCCGAACTGGCCCCCTTTTCGGCGCAGTGGGACCGGGAAAGCCATTTTCCCGTGGAGACCCTGCGCAAGGCGGCGGGGCTTGGATTTGCCGGCGTCTACCTGTCGGAGGACGTCGGCGGCTCCGGGCTCTCGCGTCTGGACGCCGCACTGATTTTCGAGGCCCTCGCCTATGGGGACGTGGCCACGACGGCCTATCTGACCATCCACAACATGGCCGCCTGGATGATCGACCGGTTCGGCGATGCGGAGCTGCGCGCCCGCTATCTGCCGCGGCTGACGGCCATGGAGCTGGTGGCGTCCTACTGCCTGACGGAGCCCGGGGCCGGGTCCGACGCCGCGGCCCTGGCCACGACCGCCGTCCGCGACGGCGAGGCCTATGTGCTGAACGGCGCCAAGGCCTTCATTTCCGGCGGCGGGACCTCCGATATCTATGTGGTCATGGCCCGCACCGGCGGGGCGGGGGCCGGCGGCGTCTCGGCCTTCGTGGTGGAGGCGGGCGCGCCGGGCCTCTCCTTCGGGGCCCGTGAGCGGAAGATGGGATGGAACGCTCAGCCCACCGCCCAGGTGAACTTCGACAGCGTCCGCGTACCCGCCAGCAACCGGATCGGCGGCGAAGGGGAGGGCTTCCGCTTCGCCATGATGGGCCTCGACGGCGGGCGGCTGAACATCGCCTCCTGCTCCCTGGGCGGGGCGGGGCTCGCCCTGGACACCGCCCAGGCCTACCTCGCCGAGCGTCGGCAGTTCGGTCGGCCGCTACGCGACTTCCAGGCCCTGCAGTTCAAGCTGGCCGACATGGCCACCGAACTGGAGGCCGCCCGGCTGATGGTGCGGCGGGCCGCGGCGGCCCTGGAGGCGGGGCGGCCGGACGCCACAAAGCTCTGCGCCATGGCCAAGCGCTTCGCCACCGACGCCGGCTTCCATGTGGCCAATGAGGCCCTGCAACTGCACGGCGGCTATGGCTACTTGGCCGACTACCCGCTGGAGCGGATCGTCCGCGACCTGCGCGTCCACCAGATCCTGGAGGGGACGAATGAAATCATGCGGGTGATCATCGCCCGGGAGATGTTTCGATGACCGACGAGCCCGCCGTCCTGACGCGCATTGAGGGCTCGGTCGGGCGGATCACCCTGAACCGCCCCAAGGCGCTGCACGCCCTGACCACGGACATGTGTCGGAGGATGATCGACGCCCTGGTGGACTGGTTGGGCGACCCGGCCGTGGACTTCGTCCTGATCGATCATGCCGGCGAGCGGGGCTTCTGCGCCGGCGGCGACATTCGCATGCTGGCCGAAAGCGGCGCCCGCGACGGCTTCGCCGCCCGGGAGTTCTTCTTCACCGAGTACCGGCTGAACCACCTGATCTTCGAATATCCCAAGCCGGTGATGACCGTCATGGATGGGGTGACCATGGGCGGCGGCGTGGGTCTCGCCCTGCCGTCGCGCTATCGGGTGGCCACCGAGCGGACCACCTTCGCCATGCCCGAGACCGGCATCGGCCTGTTCCCCGACGTGGGCGGCGGCTGGCACCTGCCGCGGCTGCCGGGGAAGTCCGGCCTTTGGCTCGCCCTGACCGGCGCCCGCCTCAAGGGGGCGGACTGTGAACTGCTGGGCCTGGCCACGGACTATGTGGAGTCCGCCAGTATCGAGCGCCTGAAGGCGCAGGTGATCGCCGATCCCGCCGCAGTCGAGACGCACCTCACCCTGCTGGAGGCCGACCCTGGCCGGCCGCCGCTGGGGCTGCATCGCGACGAGATGGACCGCCTGTTTGACGGTGAGAGCGTCGAGGCGATCTTCGCCGCCCTCGAAGCCGACGACGGCGCCTGGGCCGCCGCTCAGCTGGAGGTGCTGAAGACCAAGTCGCCCCAGACCCTGAAGGTCGCCTTCCGCCAGCTGGCCCTGGGCGCCCAGGCCGAGACCTTCGCCGAGAACATGGAGATGGAGTACCGGATCGGCGCCCGGGTGGTCGGCCTTTACGACTTCATCGAGGGCGTGCGCGCGGTGATCGTCGACAAGGACAACGCCCCGCGCTGGAATCCGGCCCGGCTTGAAGAGGTGACCGAGGCCATGCTCGACGAGATCTTCGCGCCGCTGCCTTCCGCCCAGACCTGGCGGCCGCTACCCTTGGAGTAAGGCGGCGTCCGTCCGCCACCAAGGGAGATCCGCCATGGAAACCGCCAGCCTCGCGAGGGGCGCATGACCTGCTACGGCTTCATCGGCCTGGGAAACATGGGGGGCGGCATGGCCGCGGTCCTGGCCGCGGCGGGCCACAGGGTCCAGGCCTTCGATCTGTCCGCCGAGGCCCTTGAGCGCGCTGTCAGCGCCGGCGCCCAGGCGTCTGAAACGGCGGCGGCTGCGGTCGCAGGCGCCGAGGTGGTCATCACCATGCTGCCGGCCGGGACCCATGTGCGGGACGTCTATGAGCAGGCGGTCCTGCCGGCCGCCGCCGGAAACGCGCTGGTGATCGACTGCTCCACTGTCGATGTCGAGACCGCCCGGGCCGTGGCCGTGCAGGCGCAGGGCGCGAACCTGCGCCCAGCCGATGCGCCGGTCTCTGGCGGCGTGGCGGCCGCAGCCGCAGGGGCGCTCACCTTCATGGTCGGGTGTCGCGAAGCCGACTTCGCCGCGGTGGAGAAGGCTCTGACGCCGATGGCCAAGACCGTCGTGCGGGCGGGCGAGGCGGGGGCGGGGCAGGCGGCGAAGATCTGCAACAACATGCTGCTGGGCGTTTCGATGATCGGGGCCTGCGAGGCCCTCTCCCTGGCCGAGGGCCTGGGTCTCGACCCCGAGCGGTTCTTCGAGATCGCCTCGGCCTCCTCGGGGCAGTGCTGGTCGCTGACCGCCTACTGTCCCTGGCCGGGGCCGGTGGAGGCCGCGCCGTCCAACCGCGGGTACGAGGGGGGATTCGCCGTCGCCATGATGCTGAAGGACCTGAAACTGGCTCAAGGGGCCGCAGCTTCGGTGGGGGCCT
>CAZERE010000100.1:0-11755 GCA_964515365.1 uncultured Phenylobacterium sp.
GACGATGTTCTTGGCTTCCAGGGTCTGGACCGAACCGTCGGCGCCGGTGACCTCGACCTTGCCGGGGCCGGTGATCTTGCCCGCACCCTTGATCCAGTCGGCCTTGTTCTTCTTGAACAGGAATTCGATGCCCTTGGTCAGCTGAGTCACCGACTCGGCCTTCTGGGCCATCATCTGCGACAGGTTCAGCTTGGGCTTCACCTCGATGCCGAGGGTGGCGAACTCCTTGCCCACGGCGGCGTCATACATCTCCGAGGCGTGCAGCAGGGCCTTGGAGGGGATGCAGCCGACGTTCAGGCAGGTGCCCCCCAGGGTCTCGCGCTTCTCGACGCAGGCGACCTTCAGCCCCAGCTGGCCGGCGCGGATGGCCGCATTGTATCCGCCGGGGCCGCCCCCGATGATGACGACGTCGTATTGGGACATGGGACTGCAATCCGTAGGTCAGAGGGTCTTAAAGCCGAAAAGGGCGCGGTCCCCCGCGCCCTTGGCTGTCTTAGAGGTCCAGCAGCAGGCGCTGGGGATCTTCGATGGCGTCCTTGACCTTCACCAGGAAGGTCACCGCGCCCTGGCCGTCCACCACGCGGTGGTCGTAGGACAGCGCCAGATACATCATCGGGCGGACCACCACCTGGCCCTTCACGACCATCGGACGCTCCTGGATCTTGTGCATGCCCAGGATGCCCGACTGGGGCGCGTTCAGGATCGGGGTCGACATCAGCGAGCCATAGACCCCGCCGTTGGAGATGGTGAAGGTGCCGCCCTGCAGGTCGTCCAGGGCCAACTGGCCGTCGCGGGCCTTCTTGCCCATGGCGCCGATGGCCTTCTCGACCCCGGCCAGGCTCATATCGTCGGCGTCGCGGATGACCGGGACCACAAGGCCCTTCTCGGTGCCGACCGCCACGCCGATGTCGTAGTGGTTCTTGTAGATGATGTCCTGGCCGTCGATCTCGGCGTTGACGTCGGGCACCTGCTTCAGGGCCGCGATACAGGCCTTCACGAAGAAGCTCATGAAGCCCAGGCGAACCCCGTGGCGCTTCTCGAACACGTCCTTGTATTCGGTGCGCAGGGCCATGACCGCGCTCATGTCCACCTCGTTGAAGGTGGTCAGCATGGCGGCGTTGTTCTGCGCCTCTTTCAGGCGCCGGGCGATGGTCTGACGCAGGCGGGTCATGCGGACCCGCTCCTCGCGCTCATGCAGTTCGCGCGGGGCGGCGGGCGCCGCGGCCGGCTTGGGCGCGCTGGCGCGGGCCTCCAGGGCGGCGATGGCGTCGCCCTTGGTCACCCGGCCGTCCTTGCCCGAGCCGCCGACCTTGGAGAGGTCGAGGCTGTTTTCGGTGGCGATCCGCTGGGCCGAGGGGGCGGCGGGCTTGGCTGTCATGACCTCAGGCTGGGCGGGCGCCTTGGGCGCCTCGGCCTTGGGTTCGGGCGGGGCTTCAGCCTTGGGGGCTTCGGCCTTGGGCGCTTCAGCCTTGGCCGGCGCAGCGGCCGCGCCGCCTTCGGACATCTTGCCCAGCACCGTGCCGGGCTCGACCGTGTCGCCTTCGCCGGCCAGGATTTCGCTCAGCACGCCGTCGGACGGGGCGGCGACCTCCAGGCTGACCTTGTCGGTCTCCAGCTCGACCAGGATCTCGTCCTTACGGACGGCATCGCCCGCCTTCTTGGTCCAGCGCGCCACCGTCGCCTCGGTGACGGACTCGCCCAGGGCGGGGGTCATGATGTCAGCCATAGTGGTAGATTCCTGTTCTTATTCAGTTCTTTAGACGAACGACGCCCTAGGCGAAGGCTTCGTTGAGGAAGGTTTCAAGCTCGGCCAGGTGGCGGCTCATCAGGCCCGCGGCCGTCGAGGCCGAGGCCGGACGGCCCACATAGCGGGCGCGGCGGGTCTTGACGTCCAGGCGCTCCAGGGTCAGCTCCAGCCACGGATCGACGAAGGTCCAGCCGCCCATGTTCTTGGGCTCTTCCTGGCACCAGATCAGTTCGGCGTCCTTGAAGCGCTTGAGTTCGTTGGACAGGGACTTCACCGGCCAGGGATAGAACTGCTCCAGGCGCAGGATGTAGACGTCGTTGATCCCCTTGGCCTCCCGGGCCTCCAGCAGGTCGTAATAGACCTTGCCCGAGCACAGGATGACCCGACGGATCTTGTCGTCGGGAACCAGGGTGACCGTGGTGTTCTCGCCCCGCTCGGCGTCGTCCAGCAGCACCCGGTGGAAGGACGAGCCCTCCGACATGTCGGTGAGGCGCGAGACGGCCTTCTTGTGACGCAGCAGGCTCTTGGGCGTCATCAGGATCAGCGGCTTGCGGAACTCCCGCAGCAGCTGGCGGCGCAGGATGTGGAAATAGTTGGCCGGGGTGGTGCAATTGGCCACCTGCATATTGTCCTCGGCGCAGGACTGCAGGAACCGCTCGAGCCTCGCCGACGAGTGCTCCGGACCCTGGCCCTCATAGCCGTGGGGCAGCAGCATCACGAGGCCGCTCATCCGCAGCCACTTGCGTTCGCCCGACGAGATGAACTGGTCGATGACCACCTGGGCGCCGTTGGTGAAGTCCCCGAACTGGGCCTCCCACAGGGTCAGCGTCCGCGGCTCGGCCAGGGAGAAGCCGTATTCGAAACCGAGCACCGCCTCTTCCGACAGGGCGGAGTCCAGCACCTCGAAGTGGGCCTGGGTCGGCGAGAGATTGCGCAGCGGGAAGTAGGTTTCCTCGGTCTTCTGGTCGATCAGGGCCGAGTGGCGCTGGGTGAAGGTGCCCCGCGCGCTGTCCTGGCCCGACAGACGCACCGGATAGCCCTCGTCCAGCAGGGTGGCGAAGGCCAGGTGCTCGGCGGTGGCCCAGTCCAGGCCCTCGCCGCTTTCGATGGCGTCGCGCCGCGTCTGCAGCACCCGGGCCACGGTCTTGTGGACGGCGATCCGTTCCGGCGTGGCGGTGATCTTGCGCCCGAGGTCCAGCAGCTTCTGCAGGGGCACGGCGGTGTCGCCGCGGCGGTCCTCGGTGGTGGGCAGGGTCAGGCCCGACCACTTGCCGTCCAGCCAGTCGGCCTTGTTGGCCTTGTAGTCCTTGCCGGCGTCGAATTCCTTGTCGAGGAAATCGGCGAACTCGGCGATCCAGCCATCCACCTCCTGCGCCGTGACGACCTTCTCGTCGATCAGGCGCTGGGTGTAGATTTCCCGCGTCGAGGGGTGGCCCTTGATCTTGGCGTACATCAGGGGCTGGGTCATCGTCGGGTCGTCGCCCTCGTTGTGACCAAACCGCCGATAGCAGAACATGTCGATGACCACGTCCTTGCCGAACTGCTGGCGGAACTCGGTGGCCACCTTGGCGGCGAAGACCACGGCCTCGGGATCGTCCCCGTTCACGTGGAAGATCGGCGCCTCGACCATCAGGGCGACGTCGGAGGGATAGGGCGAAGACCGGCTGTTCTTCGGGCTGGTGGTGAAGCCGATCTGGTTGTTGACGATGAAGTGGATCGAACCGCCGACGCCGTAGCCCTTGAGGCCTGAGAGCGCGAAGCACTCGGCCACCACGCCCTGGCCGGCGAAGGCCGCATCCCCGTGCAGCAGCAGGGGCAGCACATGGCCGCGGCCGGCCTCGGGATTGTCCCGCAGGGTGAAGGCCTGCTTGGCGCGGGCCTTGCCGATCACCACCGGATTGACGATCTCCAGGTGGCTGGGATTGGCCGTCAGCGACAGGTGGACCGAATTGCCGTCGAAGGCCCGGTCGGACGAGGCGCCCAGGTGATACTTGACGTCGCCGGAGCCCTCGATGTCGGTGGGCAGGGACGAGCCGCCCTGGAATTCGTGGAAGATGACGCGGTAGGGCTTGCCCATCACCGCGGCCAGCACGTTCAGGCGACCCCGGTGGGGCATGCCCAGCACGATGTCGCGCACGCCCAGCGCCCCGCCGCGCTTGATGATCTGCTCCATGGCCGGGACCATGGCCTCGCCGCCGTCCAGGCCGAAGCGCTTGGTGCCGGGGAAGCGGCGATGGAGGAAGCGCTCGAAGCCCTCGGCCTCGATCAGCTTCTTGAGAATGGCCACCTTGCCCTTCTCGGTGAACTCGATCTCCTTGTCGCGGCCCTCGATCCGCTCCTGCATCCAGGCCTTCTGGTGCGGATCGGAGATGTGCATGTACTGCACGCCCACGTCGCCGCAGTAGGTGCGCCGCAGGATGTCGAGGATTTCGCGGATCGTGGAGGTCTCGAGCCCCAGGACATAGTCCAGGAAGATCGGGCGGTCGTAGTCGGCCTCGGTGAAACCATAGGAGGCCGGGTCGAGCTCGCTGGCGTCGCCAGGCACGATGGCGATGCCCAGCGGGTCGAGATTGGCCCGCAGATGGCCGCGCATCCGGTAGGCCCGGATCATCATGATGGCGCGCAGGGAATCCAGGGTGGCGGCGCGGACCGCGTCGGTCGAGGCGGCCGGGGCGCGCTCGGCCACCTTCTTTTCGAGCTTGGCTTCCACCGCGGGCCAGAGCCCGTCCAGGGCCGAAAGCCATTCAGGGCGAGCCGCCGGCGCGTCGGGACGGACCCAGCCGGGCTTGGCGGCCGCCTGCTTGATCTCCTCGGCCCGCTCGTGGAGCGAGGCGAAGAAGGCCCGCCACGAAGGCTCCACCGAGCCGGGGTTCTCCGCCCACTGGGCGTAGAGGTCCTCTACGAAGGCCAGGTTGCCGCCATAAAGGAACGAGGTCTCGGCGAGAACCTCGTTAATCAGACCTGCGTCGTCCGCCATGCTTCCGCTTCCAGACGGCCCGCGAAGCTTCTTGGTGAGAGGAGCCGACGGCGGACCGCCATACGCTTGATTGTGTCAGGCGCCCTTGAGCACCTGGAGCAGGGTTTCACCAAGTTTCGCGGGCGAAGGCGAGACGCGGATGCCCGCATCTTCCATCGCCGCGATCTTGTCCTCGGCGCCGCCCTTGCCGCCCGAGATGATTGCGCCCGCGTGACCCATCCGCCGCCCGGGAGGGGCGGTGCGTCCCGCAATGAATCCGACCATAGGCTTCTTCTTTGGTGAATTCTTGATGAATTCCGCCGCCGCTTCCTCGGCCGCGCCGCCGATCTCGCCGATCATGATGATCGACTCGGTCTCGTCGTCGTCGAGGAACATCTGAAGCACGTCGATGAACTCGGTGCCCTTGACCGGGTCGCCGCCGATGCCGACGGCCGTGGTCTGGCCCAAGCCCACCTGAGTGGTCTGAAACACAGCTTCGTAGGTAAGCGTGCCCGAGCGGGAGACAACACCCACCGAGCCGCGCTTGAAGATATTTCCCGGCATGATGCCGATCTTGCACTCATCCGGCGTCAGGACGCCGGGGCAGTTGGGGCCGATCAGGCGGGACTTGGAGCCCGACAGGGCGCGCTTGACCTTGACCATGTCGGCCACCGGGATGCCCTCGGTGATGCAGATGATCAGGGGGATCTCGGCCTGGATCGCCTCGAGGATCGAGTCCGCGGCGAACGGCGGCGGCACATAGATCACGCTGGCCTCGGCGCCGGTCTGGTTGACCGCCTCGCTGACGGTGTCGAACACCGGCAGGCCGATATGGGTCGTGCCGCCCTTACCGGGGGTCACGCCGCCGACCATCTTGGTGCCGTAGGCGATGGCCTGCTCAGAGTGGAAGGTGCCCTGGCTGCCGGTGATGCCCTGGCAGATGACGCGGGTTTCTTTTCCGATGAGGATGGACATTAAGCGGCTCCCCGAACGGCCTTGACGATCTTTTCCGCGCCGTCCGACAGATCATTGGCGGACACGACGTTCAGGCCGCTCTCGGCGATGATCTGCTTGCCGAGCTCGACATTGGTGCCTTCCAGGCGGACCACCAGGGGCACCTGCAGGCCGACTTCCTTCACGGCTTCGACCACGCCCTCGGCGATGATGTCGCAGCGCATGATGCCGCCGAAGATATTGACCAGGATCCCCTTCACGCTGGGATCGGCGGTGATGATCTTGAAGGCCGCGATGACCTTCTCCTTGGTGGCGCCGCCGCCCACATCGAGGAAGTTGGCCGGCTCGGCGCCATAGAGCTTGATGATGTCCATGGTCGCCATGGCCAGGCCCGCGCCATTGACCATGCAGCCGATTTCGCCATCGAGGGCGATGTAGGAGAGGTCGTACTTGGACGCCTCGATTTCCTTCTCGTCCTCTTCGCTGGTGTCGCGCAGCTCGACGATGTCGGGATGGCGATAAAGCGCGTTGCCGTCGAAGCTGACCTTGGCGTCCAGCACCCGCAGGTGATCGTCGGCGGTGACGATCAGCGGGTTGATCTCGAGCATCTCCATGTCCTTGGCCAGGAAGGCCGCATAGAGCTGCGAAAGCAGGGTGGCGGCTTCCTTGGCCAGACCGCCGGTCAGGCCCAGCGACTTGGCCAGGCTCCGCCCGTGATGCGGGAAGACGCCGGTGGCCGGGTCGATGGAGAAGCTGATGATCTTTTCAGGGGTCGAGGCGGCGACCTCTTCGATGTCCATGCCGCCTTCGGTGGAGGCGACCACCGAGACGCGGCTGGTGTCGCGGTCGACCAGCAGGGAGAGGTAGAGCTCCCGGGCGATGGCCGCGCCTTCCTCGATATAGAGGCGGTTGACCTGCTTGCCCTTGGGGCCGGTCTGGTGCGTCACCAGCACCCGGCCGAGCATCTCCTGGGCGTTGGAGGTCACGTCGGCGGCGGACTTGACCACCCGGACGCCGCCCTTGGCGTCGGCGCCGAGGCCCTCGAACCGGCCCTTGCCGCGGCCGCCGGCGTGGATCTGGGATTTGACGACCCAGACCGGGCCTCCCAGTTGCTCGGCGGCCTTGGTGGCCTCTTCGACCGTGTGGGCGGCGTAGCCGCGCGGGACCGCCACGCCGAACTCTGCGAGGACGGCTTTGGCTTGATGCTCGTGAATGTTCATGAGGCCGCGATATGTCGCTGAAATCGTCTCGCCCGGACCGGCGAGTTCTCGGGCTTATAGGCGCCGCCTCCGAGCGTGGCAACCCGCTACCCGAGGTAACGCCATCACCAAAGTTGCGAGGCCTCCCTAGCCAAAGAATAGGTCCCACATGGTGCGGCCGGGAATGAAGGCGATGATCAGATTGATGGCGAAGGCGCCATAGAACAGGCCCATCATCGCCCGGCGATGGCGCGCCACGTCGTGGCGCCTGGCCCAGGTCACGGCGATCGGCAGAATGATGAGCGTCCAGCCGGTGAAGAGATGGATCAGCGACCAGCGGCCGTTGTTCAGGCTGGTGATGAACAGGGTCGAGGCCGCGGTGGTGAAGACCAGCCCGACCCAAAGCCACCCCGCCGTGCGGTGGAAGGTCCGCCCCTTGCGCGCGACCATCAGCCCCGCGCCGAGGACCAGCGCCGCCAGGGCGGTATAGAGATGAACCTGGATGACCGGCGACAGGTCCGCCAGCAGGGCCAGGTCCGGGGCGTGGGGTCGCACCGCGGCCAGCTGGTCGAGCATGGCCGGCCAGCCCCTCCACAGCGCCGCGGCCAGGATAGCGATCACGACGACCATGCTGAGGGCGAAGCCGCGGCCGAAGGTCCATGCGGGTCGGGGGCTGGGGGCGGCGTCTTGCGGCGCGAGCGACATCGGGTATCTCCTGGCCTTTGCGGCGGGGCTGCGATCTGGGCGCAAGACAAGGGTGGGGACCGGAGATGGGGCCAGCGCGGTTTCGCGGAATGACGTCCCGTCGTCGTGAACCGCCGCGCCCTGCGGCTGGCGAAACGCCAGCGGCGCGCCGTCCCCTGGCCTGGGGGCCCTATGAGGATCGGACCGGCTGGGCGCGGGGCCTGGCCATCGCCCTGGCCGTGGGGGGATTCCTCGCCCTGTCGGGCGCCTTCGTCGACCAGGACGCCGCCCTCGGCCTGCGGCTGGCCTATTGGCTGCCGATGATGGCGATCGGCGCCCTGTGGGGCGGCTTCATCGCCCGCGCCATCTTCCCCCATGACGAGATGGCGGACGGCGCGGCGCCTCGCCTCTGGCTCCGCTCGCTGCTGGCGGCCCTGGCCATGGGCGCGCCGTTCACCGGCCTGGTCTGGACCGCGAACTGGCTGGCCTTCGGCCACCAGATCCCCTGGCGCGGCCTGCCCTATCTGTTCGGCAGCGTCTTCATCCTGGCCCTGGCCATGACGGTGCTCAACACCCTGGTCGAAAGCCGCCGGCAGGCCATGCGCAGGCTCAGCGCCGTCGAGACGCCGCCCAAGCCGGTGCGGTTCCTGGAACGCCTGCCCCCGCGGCTGCGCGGCGCCGATCTGCACGCCATCGAGGCGGAGGATCATTATCTGCGCCTGCACACCTCCCGGGGCCAGGACCTGATCCTGATGCGCTTGAGCGATGCGGTCGACGAGCTGGAGGGCCTGGAGGGCGCCCAGGTCCACCGCTCCTGGTGGGTGGCCAAGAGCGCCATCGCAGATGTCCGTCGCGGCGACGGCCGCGCGGTCCTGACCCTGAGGGACGGGACCGAGGTTCCCGTCAGCCGCACCTATGCCCGCCAGCTCCGGGCGGCGGGCTGGTACTAGAGCGCCTTCCGCCGGGCGCGCCAGTCCGCCCGGCTCTGGCCCCAGACATCGACCTCCACATCCATGGGCAGGGGCAGGCGGGCCTGGCGCAGGACCGCCGAGCCCAGGCGCCGGGCCACCGACTGGGAATTGGCGTTGGCCGGCTCGATGGTGTGGATCACCTCGTCCCAGCCCAGATGGTCGAAGGCCCAGTCCATGGCCGCGGTCGCCCCCTCCGGCGCATAGCCGCGGCCCCAGCAGTCGCGGATGATCCCCCAGCCGACCTCGGTCCCGGGCCAGCCATGGGGCCGCCAGGGCCCCAGCCGGCCGATCCACCGCCCGCTCTCCTTCTCGGTCACCGAGAACATGGCGAAGCCCTCCAGCGCCCAGGCCCCGGCGATCGTCATCATGGAGCGCCACACCTGGGCCGGATTCATCGGCCCGCCGATATAGCGGGCCGCCTCCTCGTCTGCGGAAAAGGCGCACCAGGGCTCGAAGTCGGCCAGGACCGGCGGGCGCAGGATCAACCGCTCGGTCTCCAGGGTAGGCCCCAGGGCCGTGCTATCGGTCATCGTCAAGGTCATGGTGATGTCTCCCGCCCCTTCGCATCGTTCAGCCGCAATTCAGGCGTAGGGCGCGAGGTTTGTCGATGCAGGTCCGCATATTCCGAGCCCGATAGGCCCATGAACCTCGACTCCTTCGACCCCGCCCCCCGCAAGCCCGGCGCAGATCCGGACGCCGCCGACCTGCGGATCGAGCCGATCGCGCCGCCGGCCCCGCCCCCCAGACGCCGCGGCCTGTGGATCGCCGGCGGCCTCGTCGCTGCGGTGGTCGGCGTCGCCGCCCTGGGCCTCACCTTGGGCGACGACCTGCCCGACATGGCGCCGGAGGGCGCCCAGACCCTGGATATCGAGGTGGCCGATCAGCCGGCCCCGCCCCCGCCCGGCGCGGTGGCCCCCGGCGCGGCCCTGGACGTCCTGCCCGACGACATGGCCCTGGCCGCCCCGCACAATCCCCCGCCGGTGTACGAGCCGCCGCCGGAGATGGCCCTGGCCGAGGCGCCGCCGGAACCGGCGCCCCCGGCCCGGCCGGTCCTGCGCCAGCCGGCCAATCTCAGCTTCGCCCCCAGCTTCGACTGCCGTCGCGCCCGCAGCCAGGGCGAGCGGGTGGTCTGCGCCGATCCCGCCCTGGCCGCCGCCGACCAGCGGCTGAGCGCCGCCTATCAGCAGGCCCTGGCCGCCGGCGTCCCCGACTGGCGGCTGGAGCGTCAGCAGCGGCGCTGGCTGCGCGCCCGGGAGGACGCCGCCTTCGCCGCCCCTGAGGCGGTGGCCGAGGTCTATGAGGCGCGCATCGCCGAGCTGCAGGCCCAGGCCGACGTGGCCCCGCCGCCGGAGGCCCCGCCCTGGCCGTCCTCCTGGTGACGATCAGGCCAGGTCGGCGATCTCTTCGTCGGTGAGTTCGCCCGGCACCACCGTGACCGGCAGGTTGCGACCGCCCCAGCGGATGCCTTCCTTGGCGATGGAAGAGACCAGGGGGCCGGGCCCCCGGCCGTGCGGCGCCGCCCCCAGGACCAGGATCTTGATGTCGGGATCGTCGGCGATGACGCTGCGCAGGGCCTGGCGGGCGCTCTCGGCGTTGACGATGATGAACTCCGGCGCCGCCCCGGTCTCGGCGATGACGAACTCGGCCATCTTCTGCAGGAAGGCCTCAGCCTCGGCGCGCGCCTGGCGCTCGATCTCTTCGCGCACGCCGGACCAGTGCTCGAACACGGCCGGCTCGATCACCCGCAGCATGGCCAGGTGGCCGCCGGTGGAGCGGGCGCGCCGACAGGCGAACCGCAGGGCGGTCTGGAACTCGGGCGTGTCGTCGGCGATGACGAGGAACTTGCGCTGACTCATGGGCCGACGTTGGCCCGGCGGCGGGATTTGGGCAAGGGGGCCAACAACCCGGGCCTCAGGCGCCCCATCAAGCGCCCCAGAAGCCCACCTTGGCGCGCACCTCCGCCAGGGTCGGCGCGGCGGCCGCCCGCGCCCGCTCCGCGCCCTTGGCCAGGACCGCGTCGATCTCGCCCGGATCGGCCATCAGCCGGCGCATCTCCGTCCCCACCGGCCCGAGCTTCGCCACCGCCAGATCGGCCAGCTTCGGCTTGAAGGCGCCAAAGCCCTGGCCCGCGAACTCCGCCAGAACCTCGGCCGAGGTGCGGCCGTCCAGGGCGGCATAGACGCCCAGCAGGTTTTCCGCCTCGGGCCGGCCCTTCAGCTCGTCGAGGGTTTCCGGCAGCGGCTCGGGGTCGGTCTTGGCCTTGCGGACCTTCTGGGCGATGGCGTCCTCGTCATCGAGCAGGTTCAGCCGCGAATTGTCCGAGGGGTCGGACTTAGACATCTTCGCCGTCCCGTCGCGCAGGGACATGATCCGCGAGCCGGGTCCCTGGGTCAGGGCCTCAGGCAGGGGGAAGAAGTCCGGCGCGTCGAAGTCGTGGTTGAACTTGGCGGCGATGTCCCGGGTCAGCTCCAGGTGCTGACGCTGGTCGTCGCCCACCGGCACGTGGGTCGCCTTGTAAAGCAGGATGTCGGCGGCCTGCAGCACCGGATAGGTGTAGAGGCCGACGCTGGCCCGCTCCTTGTGCTTGCCCGACTTCTCCTTGAACTGGGTCATCCGATCGAGCCAGCCGACCCGGGCCACGCAGTTGAAGATCCAGCCGAGCTCCGCATGGGCCGGCACGGCCGACTGCGGGAAGATGGTCGCCTTGTCCGGATCGAGGCCCGAGGCGAGATAGGCCGCGGTGATCTCGCGCACCTGGTCGGCCAGCCTGGCCGGGTCCTGCCAGACGGTGATGGCGTGCAGGTCGGCGACGAAGATGAAGGTATCCATCTCGTGCTGCAGGCGGGCGAACTTTACGAGCGCGCCCAGATAGTTGCCCAGATGCAGGGCGCCCGACGGCTGGACGCCGGAGAGCACGCGCTGGGGGCCGCTATAGGCGGGGGGGACTTGGTCGGTCATGGGATCGGCTTCGACTTCGAGCGGAGTGTGAAGACGCGCGCCAAGGCGCGCAGAGGCTTGCGCCCCCTAGGACGGGGCGTTCAGGACGCGCGGCGCCATCGCCAGGAGTTCCGAGCCGGAAAAGCCATGCCGATGCGCATAGTCGGGCCAAGGCCTGCTGGCAAGCCTGGAAGCCGGGCGTGAGGCGCGGGTCGGGCAAACGGCGGAGCCTTTGCGCCTACCCGCCAAAACACCGTCATGCTCGGCCTTGTGCCGAGCATCCCTCGTCGAGGCGAGCGCGAGCGTT
>CAZERE010000101.1:0-11684 GCA_964515365.1 uncultured Phenylobacterium sp.
CCCGCGGTCATAGAGGCCCACGGCCCGGGCGGTGTCGCGGGTCTGCATCCGCACCATGGCCTCCAGGTCGAATCGCGGCCCCCGGGTGCGATCCCGGGTCCAGTGGGTGAGGTTGGAGGTGGGGAAGGAGCCGTCGCAGATCATGCCCACATGGGCGCCGCCGTCCGACAGACCCGGCACCGCATCGGGATGGCCCAGCATCTCGTAGCTGGGGGCGAGCGAGCCCTCGGCATAGTTGAGGAAGGGCAGGTAGAGCATGCCGCGCCCGTCGTTCGACAGCAGGTGGTCCAGGGCGACGACCTCGGGCTTCACCCCGCGGGCGAGCGCCAGGGCGGCGATGGTCTGGCGGGGGCCGGGCTCATAGTCCGGGGTCTCGCCCATCAGATACATGTTGGCCCAGTTGCGCGGCGTCGACGCCGCAAAGCCCTGTTCGGCGGTGGTGGCCTCGGCCAGCAGGGCCTCGCGCACCAGCGGATCGCGCAGCCGGGCGACCCGCTCAGGCAAGGGCTGGTGCGCCAGGGCCCGGTAGGTCGGGTGATGGGAGAAGGGATTCAGCGTCAGCTCGAAGCCGAACAGGATCCCCACCGGGCGGCCGCAGACCTGGGCCTTCATGGGCAGGCCGGCCTCGGTGGCCTCGGTCAGGGCGTCCAGCAGCAGGCGCCAGGCCTGGGGCGCCTTGGGGGCTTGGGTCAGGGAGAAGGACAGGGGGCGGCCCGACGCCTCGACGATCCGCCGCAGCATGGCGAACTCGGCCTCCGGATCGGCGAAGTCCGACACCACCTGCAGCACGCCCTTGCCGGCCCGGGCCAGACCCATGGCGATGCCGGTCAGCTCGTCCTCGCCCGCCGTCAGGGTCGGCGTCGGCTGGCCGTCGCTGGTGCGGTGATTGAGCGTCCGTGAGGTGGAGAAGCCCAGCGCGCCGGCGGCGACCGCCTGCTCGGCCAGATGCGCCATGGCGGCGATGTCGGCGGCGCTCGCCGGCTCGCGATTGGCCCCGCGCTCGCCCATGACGAAGACCCGCAGGGCCGCATGCGGCAGCTGGGCGGCGATATCCACGTCGAAGGCCCGCCGCGACAGGGCGTCGAGATAGTCCGGGAAGCTCTCCCAGTTCCAGGCCAGGCCCTGGGTCAGGACGGGGAAGGGGATGTCCTCCACCCCCTCCATCAGGCGGATCAGCCGGTCGTGATCGGCGGGCCGGCAGGGGGCGAAGCCGACGCCGCAATTGCCCATGACGACGCTCGTCACCCCGTGCCAGGACGAGGGCTGCATGTGCGCATCCCAGGTGGCCTGGCCGTCATAATGGGTGTGGATGTCGACAAAGCCCGGCGTCACCAGCAGGCCCCGGGCGTCGATCTCCTCGGCGCCGCGGCCGCGGATCTCGCCGACGGCGGCGATCCGCCCGTCCTTGATCGCCACATCGGCCTCATAGGTGGCCGCGCCCGTGCCGTCAGCCAGGGTCCCGCCGCGCACGACGAGGTCATATGCCCGTTCCAAGATCGCCGCCTCCCTGGCGTCTGGCAGGTCTTGTCGCCTGCCGTTTTCCCGATTAGCGCCCCGCAGCGTCCCTTGCGTCAAGCGGGAAGGCGTCGTGACAAGCGCTGGCGGAGCGCTATATCTGGCCAGATATTCTGCTCCTTTGGACGCCGCGATGCCTGCGACCGCCACCCGACAGGACGTCCTTGCGGGCCTGGCCGCCGCCCTGGGAAGCCTCGCCCTGGCGCCAGCCGCCTGCGCCAGAGCTGCGCCGGCCATCGCCGCGGCCTCGGACCTGCAGTTCGCCTTGCCGGAGGTGGAGAAGGCCTTTCGCGCCCAGGGCGGCGGGCCGCTGCGGCTGGTCTTCGGTTCATCAGGCGCCTTCACCACCCAGATCGAGCAGGGGGCGCCCTTCGAGCTCTTCCTGTCGGCCGACCAGGCCTATGTGCGGCGCCTGGCCGGCAAGGGTCTGACCCGCGATGAAGGGGTCCGTTACGCCCAGGGGCGGATCGCGCTCTTCGCCCCCCGGGGCTCGGCGCTGAAGGTCGACGGCCAGTTGCAGGACCTCCGCGCCGCCCTGGCCGACGGCCGCCTGCGAAGGCTCGCCATCGCCAATCCCGAGCACGCCCCCTATGGCCGGGCCGCCCGCGAGGCCCTGGTCCATGCGGGCCTGTGGGAGGCGGTTCGCCCGCGGCTGGTGCTGGGCGAGAACGCCGCCCAGGCCGCGCAGTTCGCCAGCAGCGGCGCAGCCCAAGGCGGCCTGATCCCCCACGCCCTGGCCCTGGCGCCGCCACTGGCCGCCCGGGGAACCGCAGCCCTGATCCCGGCGGCCTGGCACCAGCCCCTGAACCAGCAGATGGTCCTGTTGAAGCGCGCCGGCCCCACGGCCCGGGCCTTCTACGGCTTTCTCCAGAGCCCGGCCGCCGGGGCGATCCTGGCGCGGTCCGGTTTCAGCACGGCCCCGGCGGAGGCCCGCTGATGGACTGGCCGGCGCTCGCCCTGTCGCTGAAGCTGGCCGGGGCCACGACCCTGGTCCTGCTGCCGCTCGGCGTCATCCTGGGGCGGCTGCTGGCCTTCCACGACTTCCGCGGCAAGCGCTGGGTGGAGGCGGCCATCACCCTGCCTCTGGTCCTGCCCCCCACCGTGCTCGGCTACTACCTGCTGATCGCGCTGGGCGTCGCCAGTCCGCTGGGCCAGGCCTGGCAGACCCTTACCGGCCAGACCCTGGTGTTCAGCTTTTCGGGCCTGCTGATCGCCTCGGTGGTGTTCAACCTGCCCTTCGCCATCCAGCCCCTGCAGCGGGCCTTCGAGGGCGTCGGCCAGGACCTGCGACAGGCCGCCTGGGTCGGCGGGCTGTCGACCTTCGCCACCTTCCGCAAGGTGGAGCTGCCCCTGGCGTGGCCGGGCCTGCTCAGCGCCGTCGTCCTGACCTTCACCCATACGCTGGGCGAGTTCGGGGTGGTGCTGATGGTCGGCGGGGCGATCCCCGGCGAAACCCGCACCATCGCCATCAGCATCTATGACCGGGTGCAGGCCTTCGACACTGCGGCCGCGGGGATCATGTCGGCCTTCCTGCTGCTGAGCGCCTTCCTGGCCATCGCCGTGGTCTATGGGGTCGGCGCCCGGGCGGTACGCCTGCGTGGCTGAGATCGCCGACACCTCAGGGGCGGGCCTCCGCGTAAGGCTGGTCCAGGCCGGGCCGATCCCCCTGGCGGTCGAGCTCGCCTGTCCGCCCGGCCAACTCCACGCCATCGTCGGACCCTCCGGCGCCGGCAAGACCACCCTGCTCAAGGCCATCGCCGGACTCTACCGGCCGCGGGAGGGAAGGATCACCTCGGGGGCGGCGGTCTGGTTCGACGCCGCCGCCGGAACCTGGCTCGCCCCCCAGGCCCGGCGGGTGGGCCTGGTCTTCCAGGCCTATGCCCTGTTCCCGCACATGAGCGCCCAGGCCAATGTGGAGACCAGTCTGGCCGCCCAGCCTCGCGCCGAACGCGCCGCCCGGGCGCTGGCCCTGCTGGCCCAGGTGGGCCTGGCCGACAAGGCCCATCGCCGCCCGGCCGACCTGTCCGGCGGCGAGCAGCAGCGGGTGGCCCTGGCCCGGGCCCTGGCGCGGTCGCCCGACGTCCTGCTGCTGGACGAGCCCTTCGCCGCGGTGGACCGGCGCACCCGCCGGCGGCTGCAACAGGATCTCGCGACCCTGCGGAAGGTCCTGCCGATCCCCATCCTGCTGGTCACCCACGATCTGGACGAGGCCAGCGCCCTGGCCGACCAGATGAGCGTGCTGCACGAGGGACGCGTGCTGCAGACCGGGACCCCGGACGAGGTGATGACCCGGCCGGCCAGCCCCCTGGTGGCCGAGCTTCTCGACCTGAAGCCTGGCTGAGACCTCAGTCGCCTGCGGGCCGCAGCACGGCCTCGAGGGCGGCCAGATCCTCGGCGGCGGCCAGGGCGGTCTTGGCCTGCAGGGCGCGGTAGCGGCGCACGAGGGTCTCGCCGAACGGGGTCAGGGTGGCGGCCCCGCCGCCGCGGCCGCCCATCTGGGTGACCACGGCCGGCTCGACGAACATGTGGTTCAGCGCATCGATCAGCAGCCAGGCGCGCCGATAGCTCATGCCCATGGCCCGTCCCGCCGCGGCGATGGAGCCGTGTTCACCGACCTTTTCCAGCAGATCCACCTTGCCCGGCCCCAGGCGCTCGCCATTGGCGAAGTCGAATTTCAGGCTGATCTGGGTCACGGGCGACGTCCATTGGGCGGTGGCCGATGCTCCCTCGACATCACGGTCGGGGCAAGGGGGAGGGAACTGGCCCGCCCGCCCCGCCGTTTGGCCTGCGAATCACGGCGCAGAAGGCGCCGTAACCTGTCTGGAGCGTACAAGCGTGGCCTTGAGAGCCTTTTTCATCGTGATCGCCCTGGCCGCGGCCCTGATCGGCTTCACCCTCCCCACCCCCGGGGAGGCGGACCATCAGCCGGCCGGCGCCTCACAGCTGGCCACCCTCGACCTGGACTAGCCGCCCTCGCGGGGCATGGCGTCGGCCTTGCCCGCGCAGCCCGAGAGGGTCTCTTCCCCCACCTGGACGCGGGCCTGATAGACATAGGTCAGGTCCGACATCCCGTCCGAACAGTCCTCCTCCCACAGCGTCACCACCAGCTCATCGCCATCGGCGGTCGGCGTGCGCCAGGTGGCCTGCTCGCCGTCGAGCGTCGGGCCGGGATTGGGGCCCTTGGACGAGGGCTTGTCCATCCGCTCCAGGGTGATCTCGGTGTCGCTGATCCGCAGGCCCCAGAAGGGCTCGGTCCCCACGGCGCGAATTTCGCCGTCGAAGGGTCCGAGCGGCTCCGCAGGGGCTTCCGGCGCATCGGCCGGCGGCGGGGCTGCGGCGCCGCCGCCCGGCGCCTGGGGCTCGCAGGCGGCCAGCCCCAGGATGAGGGCGGGCGCGGCCAGCCAGATCAGGGGGCGGTCGCGGAGAACTCGGCTTGGGACAATGGCGCGCATGGCATGGGTCCTTCCCGTTGGGCCGGGACAGGCTAGACTCAAGCCCGCCATGAGTCGAAACCCCAGCCCCACCTTCCCCCGCCCCACCTTCTACGAGTTCTTCGCCGGCGGCGGCATGGCGAGGCTCGGCCTGGGCGAGGCCTGGGACTGCGCCTTCGCCAACGACTTCGATCCGGTCAAGGCCCGCGCCTACCGGGCCAACTTCCCCGACGCCGAGGCCCATTTCCACGAGGGCGACGTCTGGAAGCTGCAAGCCCCCGACCTGCCGGGCCAGGCCGATCTCGCCTGGGCCTCCTCGCCCTGCCAGGACTTCAGCCTGGCCGGCGCCCGGGCGGGCCTGGCCGGCGGCCGCTCCTCGGCCTTCTTCGGCTTCTGGCGGCTGGTCCAAGCCCTGAACGCCGAGGGCCGCGCGCCCAAGACCATCGTCATCGAGAATGTGGTCGGCCTGCTGACCTCGCACGGCGGGGCCGACTTCCAGGCCCTGTGCCAGGCCCTGGCCGACGAGGGCTACCACTTCGGCGCCCTGGAGATCGACGCCGCCCGCTTCGTGCCCCAGTCGCGGCCCAGGGTCTTCGTGGTCGCCACCAAGACTGCGCCGCCGCCATCGCTGGTGGGCGAAAGTCCGTTCCACAGCCGCGCCCTGGCCGAGGCCCACGGCCGCCTGCCGGCCGAACTGGCGGCCCGCTGGGTCTGGTGGCGCCTGCCCGCGCCGCCGGCCCGCAACACCGAGCTTGCCAGCCTGCTGGAGGACGACGGGGCGGTGGTCTGGCGCACGGCGGCCCAGACGCAGCTGCTGCTGGACCAGATGTCGCCCCTGCACCGGCGCCGGTTCGACGCCGAGCGGACCGCCAAGGGCCGGGCGGTGGGAGCGGCCTATCGGCGGATCCGCACTGAGAACGGCGTGCGGGTGCAGCGGGCCGAGGTGCGGCTGGACGGCCTGGCCGGATGCCTGCGCACGCCCGGCGGCGGCTCCTCGCGCCAGATGCTGCTGATCGCCGATGAGGGGGGCCTGCGCTCGCGCCTGGTCTCTCCGCGGGAAGCCGCTCGGCTGATGGGCCTGCCCGAGACCTACGCCCTGCCGGCCTCGGCCAATGGCGCCCTGCATGTGACCGGCGACGGGGTGGCGGTTCCGGTGGTGGCCTGGCTGGGGGAAAACCTGCTCAGCGCCCTGGTCGAGGCCGGAGTCCAGCCGATCGCCGCCGAATGACCGGCTTACAATTGCGACCTGAACCCCTAAGTTTGCGTTCAAAGGGCAAGACACGCGAATTTTGAAGGCAGGTCCATGGACGCCACTTCCGACAAGACCTACGACGCCGAAGGCCTCCGCCGGGCCGGCCGGGGCCGGGTATTCGACTCCATCATCGACACCATGGGCGACACCCCCCTGGTGCGCCTGCCGCGGCTGACGGCGGCGCTGCAGCCCAAGGGCGAGGTGCTGGCCAAGCTGGAATTCTTCAACCCGATCGCCTCGGTGAAGGACCGCATCGGCGTGGCCATGATCGAGGCCCTGGAAGCCCAGGGGATTCTCAAGGCCGGTTCCACCATCGTCGAGCCCACCAGCGGCAATACCGGCATTGCGCTCGCCTTCGTGGCCGCGGCCAAGGGCTATCCGCTGACCCTGGTCATGCCCGAGAGCATGTCCATCGAGCGCCGCAAGATGCTGGCCCTGATGGGCGCCAAGCTTGAGCTTACCCCGGCCGAGCGCGGCATGGCCGGGGCGGTGGCCCGCGCCCGCGAGATCGTCGAGGCGACGCCGGGCGCGGTCATGCCCCAGCAGTTCGACAATGGGGCCAATCCCCTGGTCCACCGGGTCTCCACCGCCGAGGAGATCTGGAACGACACCGACGGCAAGGTGGACGCCGTGATCTCCGGCGTCGGCACCGGCGGCACCATCACCGGGGTCGGCCAGGTGCTGAAAGCCCGCAAGGCGTCGGTGAAGATGATCGCCGTGGAGCCCGAGGCCTCGCCGATCCTGTCCGGCGGCCAGCCGGGTCCGCACAAGATCCAGGGCATCGGGGCGGGCTTCGTGCCCTCCATTCTCGACCGCAGCGTCATCGACGAGGTGGTCCAGGTCTCCAATGACGACAGCTTCGCCATGGCCCGCCGGGTCGCCCGCGAAGAGGGGATTCCGGTGGGGATTTCGTCCGGCGCGGCCCTGACGGCGGCCTTCCATGTGGCGGCCCGGGACGAGATGGCCGGCAAGACCATTGTCGTCATCATCCCGAGCTTCGCCGAACGCTACCTGTCCACCGCCCTGTTCGAAGGGCTTTAGGCGCCACGGGGCGGCCGGGCCCAGGTCTGGGGACGTCATGACCGATGTCTATGACGCGAACAAGCGCTCGGCCGTCATGCGGCAGGTCAAGGGCTCGGGCACCACGCCCGAGCGCACCCTGCGCCGCCTGCTGACCAGGCTGGGCGCCCGCTACCGCCTGAACCGCAGGGACCTGCCGGGTTCGCCCGACATCGTCCTGCCCGGGCGGCGCCTGGCCATCTTCGCCCATGGCTGCTTCTGGCATGGCCACGACTGCGCCCGGGGCGCCCGGGTGCCCAAGACCAACCGCGACTACTGGCTGGCCAAGGTCGGCCGCAACCGGGCCCGCGACATAACCGCCGCCGAGGCCCTGTCAGCGTCCGGCTGGCGGGTCGAGGTGATCTGGGAATGCGAGATGAAGGACGAAGCCGCCCTGGCCGATCGCCTCGCACGCCTGCTGCAGGCGGCGGCGCCAAAGCCCTAGCCTTCAGAGGTCGTTAACCATAAATTGAGGGCAAGCGGCCCATTTTGGGGTCGATTTCAGCCCCTAAAGCCTGGTTTTCGCCTTGAGCGCGATTCGACCGCCTTTCCCGAACGCCCTGCCAGCGGCCCCGCAAGGGACCCAGCCGCAACAGCGCAGCGCCGCCCAGAAGGCCTTCTTCGAGGCCGCCCTTGGCCGCGCGGCGCCTGCCCAGGCGCAGGTTCCGACGAAGGCCGCCGCGCCGGCCGCCGAGGTTCAGGTGCGCGCCACGCCGGTGCGCGAGGTTCCGCTCCAGGCGCGCACCACCGACGAGCAGCCGCAGAAGATCCTGCGCCCCGGCTCCCTGCTGGATATCCGCGTCTAGAAGCGGTTCGCCATTAGAAGCGGTTCGAACGCGCCTGCCAGATGGCGGCCTGCAGGGCGCGGGCGAAATCGGCCCGCTCGCCCGGCGAGAGCGCCGCGGCCACCTGGGCGAACTTGCCCGACAGCATCAGCTTCACGCCCACCGTCCGCTCGTCCTCCACCTCCACGTCGACTCGGGTGAAGGCCGTGGGCGAGGTCCAGACCAGGGCCTGGGCCTGCGGCGTCTGGCGCAGGACCCGGACCTCCCGGGCGGTGACCTGCACCCGCTCCACCTGCTTGGCGGCCTGGAAGCTGACCAGGAAGGCCAGCGCGATGGCGCCCACATCCAGGGCCAGGAAGATCGGCACCAGGGTCGCGCCCAGCGACATGAAGACCGCCGCCGAGATGCAGTTCAGGGCGGTGACGATGGATATAAGGATCACGAACCCTCGCTGGGACAGCGAGCGGTTGGGGGTGATGACCGCATCCATGTAATAGGGGCCGTCCATCTTGGACGCGATATTAGCCGCCAGCACGGACTTGGCGAGGGCCTTTGCGCAGGGCATCTAGCCCCCATGGTCGCGCCGCCCAAATCCCCGCCCCGCAAGCCGCCCGCGAAAAAGCCGCCGCGGCGCCTGTCGCCGGCCGAACGGGCGCGCATCGCCACCCTGTTCGAGCGCTTCGAGGATGCGGAGTCCGACCCCCGCACCGAGCTCAACTATGACAGCCCCTATACTCTGGTGACGGCGGTCGCCCTGTCGGCCCAGGCCACCGATATCTCGGTCAACAAGGCTACGGCCAGGCTGTTCGAAGTGGCCGACACCCCGGAGAAGATGCTGGCGCTGGGGGAAGAGGGGCTGATCCCCTTCATCGCCTCCATCGGCCTCTTCCGCACCAAGGCCAGGAACGTTATCGCCGCGGCGCGCATCCTGATCGAGCAGCATGGCGGCGAGGTGCCCCTGGAGCGCGAGGCCCTGCAGGCCCTGCCCGGCGTCGGGCGCAAGACCGCCAGCGTGGTGCTGAACGAGCTGCGGGTCGAGCCGGCCATCGCCGTGGACACCCACGTCTTCCGCGTGGCCCACCGGCTGAAGCTCGCCTTCGGCAAGACGCCCGACCAGGTGGAGGCCGAGCTGATGGCGGTGATCCCGGAGCCCTATCTGGTGCGCGCCCACCACTGGCTGATCCTGCACGGCCGCTACATCTGCGTCGCCCGCAAGCCCAAGTGCGACGAATGCCCCGTCGCCGACCTCTGCCCGTCCCGCGCGCTGTTCGCCTAAGCACGCAGCGCGACAAAAGAGGGGACACGAAGAACACGAAGATAGCCAAGGACACGAAGGGATCGGCGGCCTCGCCTTTGTGTTCTTCGCGCCCCTTGGTGTCCTTTGTGTCCCGTCTTTGCAGCGCCTGCGGCGCGCGAGGTGGTTGGATCCCCCTAGCGCGGCGCCTCCCGCACCGGGATCTCCAGGTCGCAGAGGGTGAAGTCAGCACCTTTTTCGGCGCGCAGAGCGGCGATGTGGGCCTGGAAGCGCTCGCCCTTCGGATCGGCCACCTCGAGCCTGGGGCGCTCGGCCTCCGGAAGGTCGGCGGCCACCGCCACGCGGAGCATCTGGTCGGGCGCCTCTGGCGGCTCGCCGACGGCCAGGGCCCGGGCCACGTCCAGGCCCGCGATCACCCGGCCGAAGGGGGTGTAGTCGCGGTCGAGGCGCCGGGCGGCCTCCAGCATGACGAAGATCTCGCTATTGGCGCTGCCGGGGTCGGCCTGGCGGCCCATGCCCAGCACCCCGGGGCAATAGGCGCCCCAGGCCCGGGGCCGTCCGCTGCGGGCCGCTTCGCCCGCCGAGACCGCCGCGACCGGCAGGGATCGCAGGAAGCCGGTGCGCCCGTCGCTGGCCTGGGTGACGACAGCGACCTTGTCCGCCAGGTCCGGGGTCAGAAGGAAGGTGAATTCCGGCTCGAGGTCTGGATGGTCGGAGGTTCCGCCGTCGCGATTGTTGGGATTGCCGGTCTGGGCGACGAAGCCTGCGATCACCCGGTGGAACTGCAGGCCGTCATAGACCCCCTCCGTGGCCAGCTGCTTGACCCGGGCCACGGCCGCCGGCGCGACCTCGGGCGCCAGCTCCACGACCACGGCGCCCTTGCTGGTGTCGATCACCAGGGTCTGCGCCGGATCCGGTGTGCGCCAGTCAGGCGCTGGGGCGGCCGTCGCGGCGAGGGGAAGCAGGGCGGCGATCAGGCCCGCGATCAGGGGCGTCTTCATGTCCAGTCCTTGGCGTTGCGCAGGCGGATGCCGCTGGCGTGCAGGCTGGTGTCCCACACCGGCCGCAGGTGGGTCAGGGTCTCGGTGAGGCGCAGCTCGACGCCCGCCTCGCGCAGGGCGGCGGGCAGGTCGGTCAGGACATCGCGCGCCAGCGGCGTCACGGGGTCCCGGGCCACCCACATGCCGGCGTCCTCCAGGCTTTCAAAGGGTTCGACCGGCAGGCGGTAGCGATAGAGGGTTTCGGCGCGCAGCCGCGCCAGCCAGTCCCACTCCACATAGGCGATGGCCTGGGCGGGGCTTCCCCGGAACCAGGCCGCCCGGTCGTCCGCCGTGCTGACCTCCGTCGCCCAGAGCAGGATGCGCGGGCAGTCGCGCGGAAACAGGTACATGGCCTGGCGGGCCGCCTCGATGGCCCAGACCAGGGGGCCGTTCAGCCAGTCCCGGCCCGGCCCCCGCTCGGAGGGCACGCGGACGGGGCGGGGCTCGAACACCGCAATGCCCGGATCGTCGCTGAAGTGATAGAGCTGCATGTCGCCGGGATAGCGCCCGATCGTGACGGCCTGCGCAAGGCCGGGGCGCCGCCATCTTTGGCCCGGCCGCGGCCTTGCTTCACATTGCCCCGACTGTGCTTTCCCTGTAATCGGCGCCCGTTCCCTGATCATCGCCCACGATCATCGGCGCCTAACGAGAAGAGAAACCCTCCCGCCATGACCGAGCTTTACGACGTCGCCGCCATCGGCAACGCCATTGTCGACGTGATCGCCCCGGCCGCCGAGGAGTTCCTCGCCACTGAGGGCCTGTCCAAGGGCGCGATGATGCTGATCGACGAGGCCCGCGGGGTGGATCTCTACAGCCGCATGGCGCCGGGCGTGGAAACCTCCGGCGGCTCGGCCGGCAACACCGTGGCCGGCGTGGCCAGCTTCGGCGGCCGGGCGGCCTATCTGGGCAAGGTGGCCAAGGACCAGCTGGGCGACGTCTTCGCCCACGACATGCGCGCCCAAGGGGTGCGGTTCGATGTGGCGCCGCTGGGCGCCGGTCCGGCCACGGCCCGCTGCCTGATCAATGTGACGCCGGACGGCCAGCGCACCATGTGCACCTATCTGGGCGCCTCGACCGAGCTGACCGCCGACGACGTGGACCCGGCCATCGTCGAGGCCTCCAAGATCGTCTATCTGGAAGGCTATCTGTTCGACCCCTTCGAGGCCCGCCGCGCCTTCGCCAAGGCCGCGGGCCTGGCCCGGGCCAATGGCCGGAAGATCGCGCTCACCCTGTCGGACGCCTTCGTCGTCGAGCGCCATCGCGGCGCCCTGATGGAGTTCATCGACAGCCAGGTGGACATCGTCTTCGCCAATGAGGCCGAGGTCTGCGCCCTGTTCGAGACCCAGG
>CAZERE010000102.1:0-11625 GCA_964515365.1 uncultured Phenylobacterium sp.
AGCGGGATGGCCCAGATGGCGCCGGGCTTCTGCACCACCAGCAGGTCGTTGATCGCCGGCTCCAGGATCTGGACCAGCTTGGCGCTCGAGAAGGCGACGACGATGGCGGCGGCCAGCGCCAGGGCGAAGCCCTTCCAGCGCGGCTTCAGATAGACCTGCGCGATACGGCCGATCAGGACGCGGGCGGGCGTCTTGGGCGGCTCCGATGTGGCCGTCGTGCTCATCGCCCTGGCGTCGTCCGTCACGGGCCGCAAGTCAAGTCAACCGCAGGACCCAAGACTTCCGTTGGCCGGCCTGAGCGCCTAGTTATGCGGCAAATCGCGGAGCGCCCCTTGCCCCAATTCGATCTGAGCACCCCTGAGGGCCGCAAGCGCGCCCTGCGGGACTATATGTGGAACGACCACGCCTTCCTGCGCCTGCGCTTCCAGAACGCCCACTGGATCAGCGAGGAGCTGGTGCGCACCAACCAGCCCTCGCCCGAGCAGCTGGCCGGGTGGAAGGCCCGCGGGATCAAGACGATCATCAACCTGCGCGGCGGCTTCGACGGCAGCTTCCACGTGCTGGAGAAGGCCGCCTGCGAAGAGCTCGGCCTGACCCTGGTGGACTTCACCATCACGTCCCGCGAGGTGCCCAGCCGCGCCCGGGTGCTGGGGGCGCGGGACCTGTTTGAGTCCATCGAGTATCCGGCCCTGATGCACTGCAAGTCCGGCGCGGACCGGGCAGGCATCATGAGCGTCTTCTACATGCACTTCCGCAAGGGCAAGACGATCCGCGAGGCCCTGGATCAGCTCCACCTGCGCTATCTGCACATGAAGGCCGGCAAGACCGGCGTGCTCGACTACACCTTCGAGCGCTACCTGGCCGAAGGCGAACCGGCCGGTCTCTCCTTCATCGAATGGGTCGAAAGCCCCGCCTATGACCCCGACGCCATCAAGGCCGACTTCCGCAGCCAATGGTGGGGCAACTTCTTCACCGAGCGCCTGCTGAAGCGGGAATAGGGGCGGGGGCCTCAAGAGGGGACACGAAGGACACGAAGGGGCGCAAAGGGCACGAAGTAGACCCCTCTAATCGGTCAGCCCCAGGCGAAGCTTGTCCGAAGGTTGCAGTCCAAGGGATCTTCCCCCTCCTCGAATAGCTGCACTCTGCCGATGGCCCTCAGCTGGTCAGCGTTCAACGGTCTTTCGGAGCTGAAGTAAGCAGCGCCATGGCCGCCATTCCAAATGGCGACCTCATACCGCTTGTCCACTCGGCGCTGGGCGAACCTGGCTGGTTTCGAGTCTGTTCGATCCTCAACGATCCGCCCCGGTGGGCGGCGGGCCCAGCCTATTCCGTAGACATCCAGAGATCCAAACGGCCCCTCCCAACGGAAGCTCCCGCTGTGGATTCCGCCCCCTAACGTCGTGATTTTCTCGCCGGGCAAAAGATCGATTATCGGCGCGTAGCCGCAGAAGCGCGCAGGGCCATCAATCTCGCTCGCGTCGGCGAATATCGGAAATGAGAGGCCTATGACCGCGGCCACAGCCATCCGCCTCATGACGGCGCCCCGGCGTTGCTCCGCGGGAAGGCCTATGTGGCTGTCGTTCAGCAATTCCGCCATCTCCGAACCGCTCCCGGCCGTCGCCTGCACCGCGGGTCCAACCCCTACCGCACCGTCTCCTTCTCCCGCGGCGCCGAAACCTTCTGGGGCCTGGCCTGGGCCTTGGGCTTCGGCAGCAGCCTGAACCGCGACTGGCACCAGGCGAAGTCGATGCCGACATCGATCAGGGCGTCGGAGCGGCCGCAGGGGCAGGGGAAGTCCATCACCGCCCAGACCCGGTAGGTCTCGCCGGCCTGCAGGGGCACCGGCCGTCCGTTGACGTGATTGGGGGCCGCATTGACGCACAGAACCAGATCGCCGGGGCCGACCGCGTCGCTCATCGCATCCATCCGCTTCGTCGCGGCAAGTTTAGACCCTTCGCCCCAGGGGACAAAGGCTCGTTTCCGGCGGTCGGCGGCTCGACCCCGTCGCTCAGCCCGCGACGACCGGCGGCTCGTCGGCGCCGGTTTCGCGCCAGCAGGCCTGGGCCCAGTGGGAGACCTTGGTCATCAGCTCCACCATGTTGATGGGCTTGGCGACACAGTCGTCCATCCCGGCCTCCACATAGGCCTGGATCTGGGCCGGCAGGGTATTGGCGGTCAAGGCGATGATGGGCGTGGCGGCGGTCGGCCCCGCCAGGGCCCGGATCCGTCGGGTCGCTGTGATCCCGTCCATGACCGGCATCTGGATGTCCATCAGGATGACATCCCAGTCCCCGGACGTCGCCGCCTCGACGCCGGCCTGCCCATCCGTGGCCGTCTCGCAGACGAAGCCCATGGCCGCGAACATCGCCTGAACCAGGGCGCGGTTGCTCTCATTGTCGTCGACATAGAGGGCGCGCACACTTGCGGCCTCCGGGGCGGCCTCCGGGGTGGCCCCCTTGGCGGCGCCCGTGGCGGCCGCTTGGGTCTCGCGAAGCTGAGGCTGGATCGGCTGGCCGAGCGGATCGGCGATCATCTGGTTGACCACCCCCAGCAGGCTGAGCCCGGCGGCATGAATGCGCCGGGCCTGATCGTTAAGGGCGGCGGGCAGTTCGGCGTCGGCCATCAGCTGGGAAAAGCCGATCACCGCGTTCAGGGGGGTGCGCAGTTCGTGCGACATCTCCGTCAGGAATTCCTGCCGGGCCTCGGCCATGCTCGCCTTCTGCTCGGCCGCGCTCCGCGCCATCTCGGCCTCGACCCGCAGGGTCACATCCTGCTCGTCCAGGAGGATGCAGGTGCGGCCCGTCACCGGGTCTGGGACCGGACGGGCCTCCATGTGGTGCCATCTGACGCCGTCGCGGGTATGCACCATGCGTAGCCCCGCAACGGGCGCCGCGCCCGCCGTCGCCAGCATGGCCAGGCCTTCGGCGGGAACCGCGAACCGCGCGACGAAGCTGTCTTCAGAGTCGCCATAGGCGCGAAATGCGGCCGGATTGGAAAATAGTCGGGCGCCGTCCCCGTCGAACAGGCTGATCAGCGTCGAGGCGTGACGCAGGGCCTCGGCGGCCCGTTGTTCCTCCGCCGGGACCTCTTCGACCGTGGCTTCGAACAGAAGCCAGGACTGGCCGGCGCCATCGACGATGGCCGACACCGTGGCCTGGGTCGCCACAGGCTGGCCGTGGGGGAAGAAGGTCCACCGCTCGCTCACGGCCTCGCCGTGGGCCGTCGCCTGCACGAGGCGCCGGATCCGCGCCTTCATGGCCGGCGATCGCGCCGAAAAATCGCGGGCCGCCAGCGCCTCGAGGCTGTCGGCGCCCCAGAGGGCCAGGGCGGCGGGATTGGCGTAGGGCTTTTGTCCGGTCTGCGGATCATAAAGCCAGACAGGCCGTCTGAGCCTGTCCCACCCCGCATCGAAACCTCTTGCAGCCATACCCGACCGTCCGTCCAGGAACACCGTTCAACCGTTCGGCCGATGAGCTGAATTTCTGGTGAAATTGTCCGGTCCTGACAAAGATTCCCGCCACCGCAGTCACCCTCGACGCCGCTGCCCAGCCCCTGCCGACGACGACGGTCCTGTGTCTGGTGGGCGACAAATGGCGTCGTGACGCTCCGGAATCCCCGTGCCAGGATGCCTTGTCGGCCGTCGCGCCAGAGGGGCGTGGGCCGGCCAGGACATCGGCGCGGCGCCGGTGATCCTGCAGAAAACATAAAAAGCCCGGCGACATGATCGGGCGCGGGAAGGAAACGAAGATGCGCCTCGCACACGAGGCGGCGGGGGAGGGGACGACTCTGGTCGGCCCCCCTGTCCCGTCGCGCAACGGCGCCGGTCCCTTGAGCGGGGCGGCTTATCTGGACTCCTTTGTTCCCCTGCTGGTCGACCTCTATGGGGAAGGCTGGTGCGCCGGCGGAAATCTCTCTGTCCTGTTCAAGGGCGCGGCCGCGGCCGGCGAGATGCTGCGCGCCGAGGCCACGCCGGGGCGGGAGCGGGCCAGGCTTGAGATGCGCAGCGCGGCCATGGCCATGATCTGCGAGGGCACCGGCGCCGATCACGCCGACGCCGGCTCGGAACTGTCACGCCGCCTGCTGACCCAGGAGGCGGCCCCGCGCAGCGCGATCCGCATCCTGGCGGCCTTGAGCGTGGGGGCCGAGGCCCACGACATCCCCGTGATGAGTCCGGGCTCCGCCTCCGGCGGGGCCTTGTCGCCCTCGGAGGTGGTCGAGCTGGCCGGGGCCGCTCGGGCGCCGGCGGTGGGGGCCGATCTGGCGCAGCAGGGCCAGCTGGGCGGGGTGGAGATCCAGTTCCTGGAGGGCCCCCTGCGCGAAGGCGTCGCCTATGTCGCCCGCACCCGGCTGCACGCCATCACCGAAAGCCCCGAGGCGGAGGCCGCCTGGTTCGATGTGCTGATCGCCGATCCGAAGACCGGCCGGGACCAGGCGCGGGTGACCTTCTGCCTGCGCTTCATGAAGGCCGCCTCGCCGCTCTGGGCCTAGGCAGCGCTCAGCGGCGGCGGATCGCGGCGAAATATTCCCGGTCGAACAGCCGGTAATAGAGCCAGGCCGGCACGCGGTCGTAATAGGGCTGCACGTCGGCGATGATCTTCGCCTGGGAGGCGTGGACGTCCAGCAGGTCGCGCTTGGTCTGGGCGACGCTGGCGATGCTCACCGCCAGCTCCGGCGGCGGCAGGCCCTTGGCCGGATCGCGGGGATAGTGCTCGCGGAAGGCGGCCACCAGCCGGCGGGCCAGGCGCACCAGGGCGCCGGGCAGGGTCACCTGATAGAGCAGACGCGGCCAGGGGCCATCCTTGGGCGCGGCTTCGAAGACTTCGCGCACCCAGACGCCGGTCCGCACATGGTCGGGATGGCCGTAGAAGCCCACCTTCTCGTCGAAGCTGATCAGCACCTGGGGGCGATAGCGGCCGATGGCCTCGGCGATGGCGGCCTTGGGCTTGGCGGGATCGAGCCGGATGAGGCCCCCGTCGGGGAAGTCCAGCACCTCCACGGCTTCGGCGCCCAGCAGGCGGCCGGCGGCCTTGGCCTCGGCCAGGCGGACGCGGGCCAGCTCTTCGGGAGCGTAGCCGGTGTGCTGGGCCGCCTCGCCGTGGGTGAGATAGAGCAGGATGATCCGCGCGCCGGCCTTGGCCATGCGGGCCAGGGTCCCGGCGCAGGTGATCTCGTCGTCGGGATGGGCCCAGATGGCCAGCACCGTGACCTCGGCGCCGACGCCCGGCAGGATGTGGGTCCTGGGCACGGACTCGTCGTTGAGTTGGCCGCGGGCGAGCAGGAAGCCGCCGAGCAGGGCGGTCGGCAGGCCGACCGCGGCGATGGCGCCCCAGGGGATTTTCCGTTCAGCCGCCATAACGCGCCTCCGCCGGTTTGCCGCCGTCCCCTCGGGCGGCGTGGGTGGCCCAGTCCAGGTCGGCCAGATAGTGGTCGGCGACGGACTTGTGAACTGGCGACAGCATCAGGTGCAGACCTGCGGGCTCGGTCACCGCGCTGGTCACCCACCCGCGCTCATAGAGATTCTTCAGCACGGCGAAGGGGTTCACGTCGTCACGGGTGAAGGCGAGGATGCCCAACATGGGATCACCCAGCAGGCGCCAGCCTTGGGCCTGCACGCCGGTTGCGATGGCCTGGCGGGCGTCAGTCACCTCGGCGTGCTTCGCACGGTAGCCTTCGACACCCAGGACATTCATCACCGCCCAGGCCGCAGCGATGGCGCCGCCGGGCCGGGTGCCGGCCAGGGTCGGGGTGACCATCTTGCCCGCCGGCCAGTCGCCGACCTCGAAGATCATGTGGGCGCGCAGGGCCTCGCTGCGGAAGAAGACGGTGGACGCCCCCTTGGCGCAGTAGCCGTACTTGTGCAGGTCGGCCGAGATGGACGAGACCCCCTCGACCTCGAAGTCGAAGGGCGGGATCGGCGCGCCGTTCATGCGCACGAAGGGGGCGATATAGCCGCCGACACAGGCGTCCACATGCAGCCACACGCCGCGCCGCCGGGCGAGCTCGGCCAGGGCCTCAATGGGATCGATCAAGCCATAGGGGAAGCAGGGGGCCGAGCCGACGATCATGAGGGTCTGGCCGTCGATCGCCGCCTCCATGGCCGCGGGATCGGCCAGCAGGTCGGCCAGGGGCGTGCGCCGGACCTCGATCTCCATCACCGCGCAGGCCTTGTCGAAGGCCGGATGAGCCGAGCGGGGCAGGACGAGGTTCAGCTGGCCGGTCAGGCCGCGCACCTTGCGGGCGTGGTCGCGGGCCGCCTTGACCGCCATCAGGATGGAGTCGGTGCCGCCGCTGGTCATGTTGCCGACGCAAGACCCGTCGCCGTGCAGCAGGCCCAGGCCAAAGCCGACCACCTCGGCCTCCATCTGCTTCAGGCTGGGAAAGGCCGCCGGCCCCAGGCCGTTCTCCGAGGCGAATCTGGCGTAGGCCTCCTTCTGCACCTGTTCGATTTCGGGGCCGGCGTTGAAGACATAGACCGCCGCCTTGCCGTCGCGCCATTTGACGTCGCCGGCGCCCAGCGCGTCCATGCGGGCGGAAACCTCAGCCCAGGGCGTCCCTTGTTTCGGCAGTTCCATCCTGGCCATTTCGCCCTCCCCGGGCGGCGTCGGCCGCTGAGCGGCTCTGATCCTTGTGGCCGGCCAAGGTGGCACAACCGGGCCGGCCTGGAAAAGCCGAAGACTTGACGGCGATCTTTGACAGGGCCAAGCCGTTCGACCTCGACGGGGAGGGGACAACAGATGTCGCAAGGCGCACAGGTGCTGAAGGCGCCGTCCACCCGCCGCGTGCTGGGCGCAAGCCTGGTGGGCACGGCGGTGGAATTCTATGATTTCTACATCTACGCCACGGCCGCGGCCCTGGTGTTCGGGCCGTTGTTCTTCCCCTCGGCCTCGCCGTCGGCCCAGCTGCTGTCGTCCTACGCCACCTTCGCCATCGCCTTCTTCGCCCGGCCCTTAGGCGCGGCGCTGTTTGGCCATTACGGCGACCGGATCGGCCGCAAGTCGACCCTGGTGGCCTCGCTCATGCTGATGGGCGCCTCGACCTTCGCCATCGCCTTCCTGCCCACCTATGCGACCGCCGGCTGGATCGCGCCGGCCCTGCTCTGCCTGCTGCGGTTCGGCCAGGGGCTTGGGCTTGGCGGCGAATGGGGCGGGGCGGCCCTGCTGGCGGTGGAGAATGCGCCGCCAGGCTGGAAGGCGCGCTTTGGCATGTTCCCGCAGCTCGGCGCGCCGGTCGGCTTCATCGCCGCCAACGGCCTCTTCCTGATCCTCGGCCTCTTCCTGACGCCGGAACAGTTCATCGCCTGGGGCTGGCGGATCCCCTTCCTGCTCAGCGCCGTGCTGGTGGGCGTGGGCCTGTGGGTGCGGCTCAAGCTCACCGAGACCCCGGCCTTCGCCAAGGCCCTGGAGCACGCCCCGCCGCCCAAGACCCCCCTGTTCGAGCTCCTGGCCCGTCATCCCCTGGAGACCCTCGGCGGCACCTTTGCGGTGGTGGCCTGCTTCGCCACCTACTACCTCTCCACCTCGTTCGCCCTGGGCTATGGGGTCACCGCGCTCGGCTATGCGCGGGAATCCTTCCTGGCCATCCAGCTTGGGGCCATCATGTTCATGGCGGTCGGCATCGTCATCGCCGGCTACTGGTCGGACGCCACCACGCCCCGGGCCGTGCTCATGTGGGGCTGCGGCATGGTGATCGTCGCAGGTCTGCTGCTGGCGCCGATGCTGGGCTCGGGCTCGCTCTTGCTGGTGTTCGGCTTCCTGTCGCTCAGCCTCTTCTGCATGGGCTTCGTCTATGGGCCGCTGGGCGCCTTCCTGCCCGGCCTGTTCCCCGCCCGGGTGCGCTACACCGGCGCCTCGGTGGCCTTCAATGTCGGCGGCATCCTGGGCGGCGGCCTCGCCCCCCTGGTCGCCCAGCTCCTGGCCGACCGCGGCGGCCTGGTCCCCGTGGGCTTCTATCTCGGCGCCGCAGCCCTGGTCAGCCTGGTGGCCCTCGCGCCGCTACGGCGGACGGTGGAGGACTGACGCCTAGCGGAAAGCGTCGACCACCTGGGCGATCCAGGCTTTCACGTGGTCCTTCTTCTCCAGCGGCGTCTTGCCGTGGCGGACCAGGATCAGGTCGAGCTCGGGGACCAGCACCGTGTACTGGCCCTCATAGCCGTTGGCGCTGAACGAGCCGGGGCCGGCCAGGTTCAGCCACCAGTGGGCGCCATAGTCGCCCTCGCGCACCGCCGGCTGCGGGGTGGGCGTGCGGGCGTAGTCGACCCAGTCGGCCGACAGCAGCTGGTGGTCCTCCCACCGTCCGCCGCGCAGATAGAGCAGGCCAAAGCGCGCAAAATCCCGCGCCGTGGCAAAGCAGAAGGACGAGCCGATGAAGGTCCCGGCCGCGTCGAACTTGGGGACCGGGCTGGTCATGCCGAGCGGTTCAAACAGCCGCTGGCGCATGAAGGCCTCGAAGCCCGCCCCATCGACGCCCAGCGCCCGGGCGGCGCAGCGGGCGACGATATTGGTCGTGCCGCTGGCATAGGACCAGGCGGTCCCCGGCGGATGGGCCAGGGGTCGTGTGGCGGCATAGTGGGCCACGTCGGCCTTGCCGGAGCCGAACAGCATCTCGATCACATCGGAGACGTGGCCGGGCACATAGTCCTCCACGAAGGACAGGCCGCTCGACATGCGCAGGAGCTGGTCCAGGGTGATCGCGGCCCGCGGATCATCAGGGCTCTCGCGCCATTCCGGCACGTCGGCCGGGGCGTGGATGTCGATCTTACCCTCGGCGACGAGCAGCCCCACCAGGGCGTGGGTGATGCTCTTGGCCTTGGACCAGGAGGGGTAGGTGTGCTCGGAACCCAGGCCCTCGCCATAGCGCTCCAGAACGATCCGCCCGCCCTGAACCACCAACAGGGCGTGGGTCTCGCCCAGCAGCTCGGTGTCCGGGGCGGCGAAGGCTGTGGCGACCAGCGCCTCCAGGGCGGGCCGGTCCGCCTGGCTGGGCAGGGCCCTCTCCGGCCACTGCTGGGTCGGCCAGGGGGTCTGCGCAGGTTGCGCGGGCAGGGCGGGCAGGGGCGCGATCTCTGTCATGGGCCAAGGTTGGGCGGGCCGTTCGGCCTTGTCAAAGCTCACCCAAGGTCAGCTCTGTGATCGCATAGCGGTCAGAAGCGCCCATAGGGCAGCCTTGCCCCCCGTGGCGCAAATGCAAGGCTGGCCAGGGCGCAGGCGGTGGCTATGTTCGCGCCTTCCTCTGCGTTCAAGCCCGAGAGTTCTCCATGCCCGCCGGCGTCTTCGACCTTTTCAAGCTGGGGGTCGGGCCATCCAGTTCCCACACCATGGGGCCGATGACGGCCGGGGCGCGGTTCCTGCGCGGCCTGGCGCAGGCCCCGGGGCTCTCCTCCGTGGCGCGGGTTGAGACCACCCTCTACGCCTCCCTGGCCATGACCGGCCGCGGGCACGCCACCGACCGGGCGGTGATCCTGGGCCTGGCCGGCTTCGAGCCCGCCACCCTTGATCCCGACGCCGCCGAGGCCGTGCTGGCGCAGATCGCGGCCGAGGGGCGCATGGTCCTGGGCGGCGAGGGGCCGGAGATCGAATTCGACCCCGCCCGCGACATCCTGTGGGAAGGGCGCACCCGCCTGCCGCAGCATCCCAACGCCCTGCGCTTCCGCGCCCTCGACGCCGACGGCCAGGTCCTGGCCGAGCAGGTCTATTTCTCCATCGGCGGCGGCTTCGTGGTGGACGAGGCGGAGTTCGGTCAGCCGCCCAAGGCCGACGGACCGGTGGTCCCTTACGACTTCACCAGCGCCGACGAACTGCTGGCCATGGCCGAGGGCGCTGGTGTGACCATCGCCGAACTGATGTGGCGCAACGAGATCGCCCGGCGTGCGCCCGAGGCGGTGAACGCCGGCCTCGACGCCATCTTCGAGGCCATGGAGGCCTGTATCGAGCGGGGGCTGCGCCAGGACGGCTGCCTGCCCGGCGGCCTGAAGGTGCGCCGGCGCGCTCAGCAGCACTTCAATGAGCTGACCCGCCGGATGGAGCGCAACATCAGCGATCCCCTGGCCGCCCTGGACTGGGTCAATCTGTGGGCCCTGTCGGTGAACGAGGAGAACGCCTCAGGCGGCAAGGTGGTGACGGCGCCGACCAATGGGGCCGCAGGCCTGTTGCCGGCCGTGCTGCGCTTCTATGACCGCTTCCACCGGGGCGGGGCCGAGGGACGCCGGACCTTCCTGCTGACGGCGGCGGCCATCGGGGCGCTCTACAAGCGCAACGCCTCGATCTCCGGCGCCGAGGTGGGCTGTCAGGGGGAGGTGGGGGTGGCCTGCTCCATGGCCGCGGCGGGGCTGACCGCGGCGCTGGGCGGCAACAACGCCCAGATCGAGAACGCCGCCGAGATCGCCATGGAGCACAATCTGGGCCTGACCTGCGATCCCATCGGCGGCCTGGTCCAGGTGCCCTGCATCGAGCGCAACGCCATGGGGGCGGTGAAGGCCATCGACGCCTCGCGCCTGGCCCTGCTGGGGGACGGCCAGCACACGGTCAGCCTGGACAAGGTCATCGCCACCATGAAGCGGACAGGCGAGGACATGAACGAGATCTACAAGGAGACCTCGCTCGGCGGCCTGGCCGTCAACGTGGTGGAGTGCTGAGCTCCAGGTTCTAAAGGCTCAGGCGGCTTCCCGCTCGACGGTCGGCAGGATGCCGCTCATGTCGATCAGGGTGATGATGCCTTCGTCGGTGGTGATCATGCCCCGGGCCAGGCCCTTTGAAGAGGCTGCGCCGATCACCGGCGCGGGCTGGATCTCGCCCTCGCCGACATTGATGATGTCGCTGACCGCGTCCACCAGCAGGCCCACCGTGCGGCCCACCAGGTCGACGACGATGACCACCGAGGACGGCCCCGCCGCGCTGGCCGGCAGGCCCAGGCGGGCGGCCAGGTTCAGCACCGGCAGCACCGCGCCGCGCAGATTGATCACGCCCAGCACATAGTCCGGGGCGTTGGGCAGCGGGGTAGAGGTGGTCCAGCCGCGGATCTCGCGGACCAGCTGGATATCGATGGCGAACCGCTGGGCGCCGATGATCACGGTGATCAGTTCGCCGCTGGCCGACATGGTGTCGTGGTCGTTCATGGTCAGAATTCCTCCCAGCCGGCCTCTTGGGCCACGGGCGCCAATTTCAAGGCCGCCGAACCGTGCGTCATGGGACGCGGCGCACGGGTGAAGGCGACAGGGCGAGGCGCCCGAGCCGGAGCCTTGGCTTGCACGCGCGGTTGGATGTCCGTGGCGAACTGGAACCGGCCCATGAGGCGGTTCAGCTCGGCGGTCTCCTGGGCGAGCGCATGGCTGGCGGCGGTAGATTCCTCGACCATGGCCGCATTCTGCTGCGTAATCTGATCCATCTGGTTAACGGCGGAGTTCACTTGGCCAAGGCCGATGGCCTGCTCCTCGGACGAGGCGGAGATCTCGGTCATCAGGCCGTTGATCTCGGCCACCTGGGTGACGATGGTCGCGAGGGACTGGCCCGTCTCGGCCACCAGGCGCACGCCGCCGGCCACATGGGCGGCCGAGGCGCTGATCAGGACCTTGAGCTCCTTGGCCGCGTCGGCAGAGCGCTGGGCGAGCGCCCGGACCTCGGAGGCGACGAC
>CAZERE010000103.1:0-11559 GCA_964515365.1 uncultured Phenylobacterium sp.
TTCGCCGATATAGAGCATCGGCGCCTCGTCGCGCTCGCCCTCGCCGATGACGATCTCGCCATCGATGTCCAGATCGTTGAGCGCCGTGCGCATGGCGTCCACGGCGGCCTGGTCGGCGGCCTTCTCGTCCCCGCGGCCCACCAGGTTCCAGGCGGCGATGGCGGCGATTTCCGTCACCCGGACCGAGTCCAGCACCAGTCCGCGATCCAGAGTCTCAGCGGTCATATGGGTCTCCTCGGCCGTCGGGCCTTCAGTTTCGCCGGATTCTCATATCCGTGCGATTCGCATCAGCCGGGGCGCTTCGATCACCGCCGGGTGCCCGCCGATCCGCGCCACCGCCTCGGCCAAGACCGCCTCGGACACCGAATGGGTGGTCAGCACGATCGGCACCCCTTGGGCGTCCTCGACCGGCTTCTGCAGGAAGCTCTCGATGGAGACGCCGGCCTCGGCCAGGGTCTCGGAGACCGCCGCGATCACGCCGGGCTCGTCCTTGACCAGCAGGCGCAGATAGGCGCGCACCAGGCTGCGGCTGCGGTCCACCGGCGTGAAGGCGGCCAGCTCGGTGGCCGGCCGCTGGAAGACCGGGCGAACGGCCTGGGTCATGACGTCGGCGATGTCGGCGGCGACGGCGGCGGCCGTCGGGCCGGCGCCCGCGCCCGCGCCCTGGATGAAGATGCGGCCCAGCCGCTCACCTTCGATGAACAGGGCGTTGAGCGCCCCGCCGGCCTGGGCCAGGGGGTGGGCCAGGGGCACCAGGGACGGATGCACGCGAACCGAGACCCCCTCGTCGCTGCGGTCGGCGGAGGCGATCAGCTTGATGCGATAGCCCAGGTCCTTGGCCATGCGGATGTCGAGCAGCTCGACCTGGTCGACGCCCTCCACCTCGCAGGCGGCGAAGTCCGGCGCGCAGTTGAAGGCGAGCGCCGCCAGGATGGTGATCTTGTGGGCCGCGTCGAACCCGCCCACGTCCATGGTCGGATCGGCCTCGGCATAGCCCAGGCGCTGGGCCTCGGCCAGCACGTCCTCGAAGGCGCGGCCGCCCTGCTCCATCTCGGTCAGGATGAAGTTGCAGGTGCCGTTGAGGATGCCCGACAGGCTGCGGACATCGTCGCCGACCATGGCCTCGCGGACCATCTTCACCGCCGGCGTGCCGCCCATCACGGCGGCCTCGAACAGCAGCGGGACGCCCGCGGCCTCGGCCAGGGCGGCGAGTTCCGCCCCATGCTCGGCGATCAGGGCCTTGTTGGCGGTGACCACGGGCTTGCCGGCCTTCAGCGCGGCCTCCACCGCGGCCTTGGCCGGACCGTCGGAGCCGCCGATCAGTTCGACGAAGATGTCGATCTCGTCCGACTGGGCCAGGGCCACGGGATCGTCGAACCAGGGCAGGTTCGAGATGTCGAACCCCCGGGGCCTCGTCCGCGACCGGGCCGAGACGCCGGTGACGCGGGCCTGACCGCCGGCCGGCGCAAAGGCCGGACGCTCGTCGAGAAAGGTCAGCAGGCCCGTGCCGACCGTGCCCAGGCCGGCGACGCCGATACGCCAGTCCCGCGGGCTCATTGGGCGGCCATGGTGTTGTGCGCCCGCTCCAGGATCTCATCGGCGTTGCCGAGGAACTTCTTCACGTTGCGGGCGGCCTGACGGATGCGGTGCTCGTTCTCGACCAGACCGACCCGGACATAGCCTTCGCCGTACTCGCCAAAGCCCACGCCAGGCGCGACGGCCACGCCGGCCTCTTCGATCAGCAGCTTGGAGAACATCAGAGCCCCGGCCTCCTTGAATTTCTCGGGCACAGGCGCCCAGGCGAACATTGAGGCCTGGGGCGAAGGAATGTCCCAGCCGGCGCGCTTCATGGATTCCACCAGCACGTCGCGGCGAGATTTGTAGATGGCGCGGATCTCGGCGACGCAGTCCTGCGGGCCGTTCAGCGCCGTGGCCGCGGCCACCTGGATCGGCGTGTAGGCGCCGTAGTCGAGATACGACTTCACCCGGGCAAGCGCGTTACAGATCCGCTCATTGCCGACCACCATGCCCACCCGCCAGCCAGCCATGGCGTAGGTCTTGGACAGGGAGTTGACCTCGACGGCGATGTCCTTGGCGCCCTCGACCTGCAGGACCGACGGCGGCGGGTTGTCGTCGAAATAGATCTCGGAATAGGCGATGTCGGAGATCACCAGCAGGTCGTGCTTCCGGGCGAGCGCGATGGCGTCCTTGTAGAAGTCCAGGTCCACGCACTGGGCCGTGGGATTGGACGGATAGGACAGGATCAGCACGCTGGGCGGCGGCGCCGAGTGCTTCACCGCGCGGCTGACCCCGGCCAGGTATTCTTCCGGCGAATGGGCCGGCACATGGCGGATCACCCCGCCGGCCATGATGAAGCCGTAGGCGTGGATCGGATAGGCCGGATTGGGGCAGATGATGACGTCGCCGGGCGCGGTCAGGGCCTGGGCCAGGTTGGCGAACCCTTCCTTGGAGCCCAGGGTGGCGATCACCTCGGTGTCCGGGTTCAGGGTCACGCCGAAGCGACGCTTGTAATAGCCGGCCATGGCGCGACGCAGGCCGATGATGCCCTTGGAGGCCGAGTAGCGTCCCGCCTTGGGGTCGCGGGCGGTCTCGATCATCTTCTCGACGATGTGCTTGGGCGTCGGCATGTCGGGATTGCCCATGCCGAAGTCGATGATGTCGGTGCCCTCGGCGCGAAGCCGCGCCTTGATGCGGTTCACCTCCTCGAGGACGTAGGGCGGGAGGCGTCGGATGCGGTGGAATTCGGGGGTCATTGCAAGCTCTGCCGCTGCTGCGGCGTTGGGGAGCTGAAAGTCGCGCATGGATAGACTCCGGGCTGGAGTCCGCCAAGCAGGCTCAGGGAACTTTTCGCCTCCGCAGGTCCCCTCAACGGGGCGACGGAGGCGGTGTAGCTCGCTCCCTGGCGTCGCGCGCGAACGCCTCGGTGTCGCTCATGGTGATGGCCGGAGGCGGCGTGACATCGGCCTGGGCCCGGGCGGCGAAGGCGGCCGTGCCGTCCAGGGTCCAGGTTCCAGGCGCGGTCTGCGCCGCCAGTTGCGCGCCGGCGGACTCGACGCCGGCCACCGCGCGGGCCCAATCGCGGGCTGGGCGAGGATTGGCGGGCGCCGGCGGAATGTCGCTGAACTTCGGATAGGCGGTGTCGGCCCGCGCGCCGGCGATCACCGCCTGGGCGGCCGGCGACTCGGGATCGACAGGGGCGGTGGCGAACGGGCTCACGCTGGCGCAGCCGCCTAGAATCGAGAGGCCCAGGCACGCGCCCGCGCCACGCCGCAACGGGGCGTTTTGTGCGTTTCGAAAAAGGCGAGCCAAGACGTTCATATCGGCCTCGCTCTTATGACATGATGCGGTTCAGTGAAAGGGCTGCAATCGGCCCACCTGCCGGGAGGATGGCGTTCCATGAGCGAAAAAGGCTCGCAGACCAAGGGCTCGGGCGCCAAGGGCCGAGCCCGGTCCAAGTCTGCCCCTTCCAAGGCTAAGGCCAAGGCCAAGGTCGCCGCCGCGCCCGTCGAAGCCAAGGCTGCGCCGGCTCCGAAGGCCGCCCGCAAAGCCGCCAGCCCGAAACCCGCCCGCACGCCCAAGCCGCAGGCGTCCCCGCAGCCCCAGCCTGAAGCCGTCCTGGCTTCGCCTCAGGCTGCGCCGCAGGACGCCCCCGCCGCCCCTGCCGCCTTTCCGGACCTGACGGCCGAGCAGCGACGCCTGCTGGAGACTCTGTCGGCCAATCTCGCCCGCGCCGCCATGACCGCCCAGGGGGCCATCGCCGAGGCGGCCCTGCGCCAGGCCGACCGCCCCGCCGCCCTGTCCACAGATCCCTTCCACATCGGGCCGTCCCTGACGGAGGTCATGGGCAAGCTGGCCAGCCAGCCGGACCGCCTGCTCCGGGCCCAGGCCGACCTCCTGACCCGCTACATGGATCTCTGGCAGACGACCGCCCGGCGGATGGCCGGCGAGACGCCGGACCCGGTCGCCCAGCCGCCCAAGGGCGACAAGCGCTTCCTCGACCCGGACTGGTCAGACAACCCGGTCTTCGACGTGATGAAGCAGTCCTATCTCGTCACGGCCGACTGGCTGCAGGGCCTGGTGGGCGGGGTCGAGGACGTCGAGCCGATCTCGCGCCGCCGGGTCGAGTTCTTCATGAAGCTGCTGACCGACGCCTTCTCGCCCACCAACTTCCTGGCCTCAAACCCTACGGCCATGCGCGAGATCATGGCCACCGGGGGCGAGAGCCTGGTCCGCGGCATGGAGAACTTCGCCGCCGATCTGGCCCGCGGCGGCGGCCAGCTGGCGATCAGCCAGACCGACTACGAACAGTTCAAGATCGGCGAGAACGTCGCCACCGCGCCGGGCAAGGTCGTGTTCCAGAACGAGCTGCTCCAGCTCCTGCAGTTCTCGCCCTCGACGCAGGAGGTGCATGAGATTCCGCTCATCATCTTCCCGCCCTGGATCAACAAGTTCTACATCCTCGACCTGCGCCCCGATAATTCGCTGATCCGCTGGCTGGCCGACCAGGGGATCACGGTCTTCGTCGCCTCCTGGGTGAACCCGGACAAGAGTCTGGCGGGCAAGACCTTTGAGGACTATCTGCGCCAGGGCGTCTATGAGGCCACCGATGCGGCCATGACGCAGGCGGGCGTCGATCGCGTGAACGCCGTCGGTTACTGCATCGGCGGCACGCTCCTGTCGGCGGCCCTGGCCCATATGGCCGCCAAGGGGGACCCGCGGATCGCCTCGGCCACCTTCTTCGCCGCCCAGCAGGACTTCACCGAGGCCGGCGACCTGCTGCTGTTCACCGACGAGTCCTGGCTGAAGGATCTCGAGCAGAGGATGGACGCCGAGGGCGGGGTGCTGTCGGGCCAGGCCATGGCCGACACCTTCAACGTCCTGCGCTCCAACGACCTGATCTGGTCGTTCTTCGTGAACAACTATCTGATGGGCAAGGAGCCCCGCCCCTTCGACCTGCTGTTCTGGAACTCCGACCAGACGCGCATGCCCAAGGCGCTGCACATGTTCTATCTGCGCCAGTTCTACGGCCAGAACGCCCTGGCCAAGGGCGAGCTGGAGCTGGACGGCGTGCGGCTGGACCTGGGGGCGGTGAAGACGCCGGTCTATGTGCAGTCTTCCAGGGAGGACCACATCGCCCCGGCGACGTCGGTCTATCGCGGCGCGCGCCTGTTCGGCGGCCCGACCACCTTCACCCTCTCGGGCTCAGGGCACATCGCCGGCGTGGTCAATCCGCCGGCCGCCAAGAAGTACCAGCACTGGACCTTCGACCAGCTTCCGGAAAGCCTGGCCGCGTGGCAGGCGAACGCCGTCGAGACGCCGGGCTCCTGGTGGCCCCACTGGATCACGTGGCTGAAGTCGCATTCCGGCGGCATGGTCCCGGCCCGCGACCCGGCCAAGGGGCCGCTCAAGCCCATCGAGGATGCGCCGGGCAGCTATGTGAAGGTCAAATCCTGACCTTGGACACGCCCAAGCTCGGGATATCCGCGATACCTGATCTGGCCTAATCTGTCTGGATCGGGCGCGGAGCCGCCCGCCTCAAGGGGAGTGTGGGGTCATGAAGAGTCTCATGACGGCGGTCCTGGCGACCGTCATGAGTGTCGGAGCTGTGGCGGCGCAGGTTCCGATGACGGAGCGCACCGAGCAGTTGCAACTGAAGCCACGGCGCGTGCCGGGCCTTCTCGGCTATGGCTTTGACCTTGCTGAATACAGCGGGGAGACCTCCAGCCGCAGTTTCAGTTTCCGCGCCCTGGGCCGGGCGATTTCACGCGACAGCGCGACGACGAAGTTCAAGGTCCAGAGCCCCTCCATCCCTGCGCTGGAGGCCGATTGCGCCGGCGGCCAACGCCGGACCCAGCTGGGCTGGATCGCCTTCGAACGGGAGGATCTGAGCTATGTCTGCGCCTTCAGCCGGAACGGCGCGCCCATCCCTGGGGCGAGCTTCGAACTGGCCCTGCAGAAGGCCGGGCTTCTGGCCCGCATGTCGCAACCTCAGCGGGCGGGCGAGATGACCTATGGCGGCCAGACCATACGGCTGCAGACCCAACGCATCGGCGGCGTGCCCCTGCCGACGGGGCGGATCGCAGGCTATGTCTTTTACAAGGACGGACAGGAGATTGGCGGGATCGACTTCAACCGGATGATGTCTCCGGCGATCTACCTGCCGGCGCCGGGCTCACCGGATCGGGACCTCGCCGCTCTGGCGGCGCTCTCGATCCTGTTCTTCGCCGACCCCGCCAACCAGATGGAGTAGCCGGCCGCTCATGGAACGGCCGGCCAGGTCTCAGTCGGTCGTCAGCGCCTCGTAGACCAAGCGCGGCGTGATCTCCCGCATTGCCGGGGTGCCGGCGCCGGGAATGCTGCCCCGCAGGTTCTGGATCATGCCGACAAATACGAGGTCGTTGGTGGGATCGATCCAGAACCAGGTTCCGAAGGCCCCGCCCCAGTAGAAGGAGTTCAGCCCTTGGGGCGTGCCTGCGGCCTGGGGGTCGTTGATGACCGCGAAGTCCAGGCCAAAGCCGGTCCCGGTCTGGCTGGGGCCATAGAGGTCGACCGTCACGCCCTCGGCCAGCACATTGGTGCGCATCAGCTCGACCGTTTCGGCCTTCAGAATGCGCGCGCCGTCCAGTTCGCCCCCATTGGCCAGCATCTGGGCGAAGCGCCAGTAGTCCTCGGCGGTGGAGAACAGGCCGCCGCTGCCCGACAGGAAGGCAGGTGGGCTGGTGGGGGCGGCCCGCACCTCGCCGGCCGGGGCGATCAGGCCATCCTCGCCATAGGTGTGGACCGCCGACACCCGGGCCAGCTTGGCGGCGTCCACATGGAAGCCGGTGTCGTCCATCTTCAGGGGATCGAAGATCCGGCTCTTGAAGAAGGCGTCGAGGCTCTGCCCTGACAGCTTCTCGACGATATAGCCCTGGATGTTGACGCTGGGCCCATAGCGCCAATCAGTTCCCGGCTGGACCGCCAGCGGCAGGGCCGCCAGCTTGTCGATCATCGCCTGGAGGTCGCCGTCCTGCAGGCCATCGTCGTCATAACCGGCGCTGACATCGAAGCCGGCCGTGTGGCTCATCAGCTCGCGCATGGTCATGGGATGGGCCTGGGGCTCGGTTCCCCCGTCGGCGGCGGCCACCTGCAGGTCCGCGAACGCCGGGATGTGCTTGGCGACCGGATCGTCCAGGCTCCACTTGCCCTCTTCCCACAGGATCATCATGGCCACGCCGGTGATCGGCTTGGTCATGGAGGCGATGCGATAGATGGTGTCGCGATCGGTCGCCTGACCCGTGGTCACGTCCTGGACCCCATAGGCCTCGAAGTGGACGACCTTGCCCTGGCGGGCCAGCAGGGTGACGGCGCCGGCCAGCTTCTTCTGGTCGACCAGGGCCTGCATCTCGGTCTTCAGCGCCTCGACGCCGGAGGCCGTGAACCCGGCCTCTGCGGGCGCGGCCATGGGGACGTCGGCGGCCAGGACCGGGCCAGTCGCCAGGGCGGCCAGCGCCACAGCCGAAACCGCGCCGGCCAGTCGGCGTGCAAGATGATGTCGCATCGTTCTTCCCTAAGGTGTTGTTCTCGTTGCGAGCACTCTTAGGGCGCCGCCGAACGGCGGCCTAGACGTTCGTCGCGTGTCTCGCCTCAGGCGGGCACGAACTTCAACGCCACGCCATTGTTGCAGTAGCGCAGGCCGGTCGGCCGGGGTCCGTCCTTGAACACGTGGCCCTGGTGACCGAGGCAGCGGGCGCAATGATACTCGGTGCGAGGTATGCCGATCTTGAAGTCGGTCTTCTTGCCCAGGGCCCCGTCGATATAGGTGTAAAAGCTCGGCCAGCCGGTGCCGCTGTCGTATTTCCAGTCGGACTTGAACAGCGGCAGCTCGCACCCGGCGCAGACAAAGGTCCCCTTGCGCTTTTCGCGGTCGAGCGGGCTGGAGCCCGCCCGCTCCGTGCCTTCACGGCGCAGGACCTGGTAGGCGGCGGGTGACAGGCGGCTCTTCCACTGGGCGTCGGTCAGCTTGCGCCAGGACGAGTCCGCATGGGCGTCGGCGGCCTGGGCCTCGGCCCCGCCGCTACAGGCGGCGAGCGCGCTGGCGCCCAGCAGAAAGCCCCGACGATGAAAGGCGTGCATGAGGTTCATGCCTCATCATACGCTGGCGATCTGGACTTGGATGAGGCGGCGCGACATCTAGACGCCGACGACCGCCTGGATGCCGCTCAGCAGGGTGGCCGCCGTGATCGGCTTGGCGACGTGGATGTCGGCGCCGGCCGCCAAAGCTTCGGACTGGTGCTCCACCATGGCGTTGGCGCTCAGCATGATGATGGGCGTCGGCGATGCGCCCCGCTTGGCTTCCAGGGCGCGGATCGCGCGGGTCGCGGCCAGACCGTCCATGTGCGGCATCTGCATGTCCATGAGGACGACATCGAAGGCGCTCGATTCAAAGGCCGACACCGCCTGAAGACCGTCTTCGACGGTGATCAGTTCGGCCGCCTGGCTGGCCAGGATGAGCTGAACCACCCTCTGGTTGGTGGGGTGATCCTCGGCCAGCAGCACCCGCAGGGGCCGGTCATAGGCCGAATGCGACACCGGCGCGCCCGGACGCTGGACCTCGCCCTCCGGCAGAGGGTCGGCCCGCCGCAGGGGGATGGACACGACAAATCGACTGCCCTGCCCCGGCTCTGACGTGGCCGTGATCGTCCCGCCCATGAGATCGGTCAGCGAGCGGCAGATCGAGAGACCAAGGCCCGTGCCGCCGAAGCGCCGGCTGATCGTCTCGTCGGCCTGGCTGAAGCGGTCGAACAGACGGGCGGCCTGATCGGCGCTGAACCCGACGCCGGTGTCCTCGACCTCAAAGGTGAGGTGGTCCCCGTCCGGCGCTTCGATCCGGCTGATTCGCAGGATGACGTGGCCTTGCTCGGTGAACTTCACCGCATTGGACAACAGGTTGCTGACGATCTGGCCGATCCGTGTGGGGTCACCGAGGAAGCGGCCTTGGGCGGCCTCGTGACGCTCCACCTTGAGCGCCAGGCCCTTGTCGTCCACCCGGTGACGGGTGACCTCGATATAGGGACGCAAGGCTTCGTCCAGATCGAACGGCCGGGTTTCCAATTCAAGCTGGCCGGCCTCGATCTTGGATACGATCAGGAAGTCCGACACCAGCCGCTCGAGGATCACCCCGGAATCCCGGACGAGGCCGACCATCTCCGCCTGCTCGGGGCTCAAGGGGGTCCGCGACAGGGCGTCGATGATGCCGATAACGCCATTGAGCGGCGTGCGCACCTCGTGGCTCATATTGGCGAGGAAATCGGTCTTGGCCCGGCTGGCCGCCTCGGCCATCGCCTTGGCTTCGAGCAGTTCGCGCTCGGCGGCGACCCGCTCGGTCACGTCTCGGGCGACGCCATAGATGCGGTCGCCGAACCGCTGGGCGCGCCACTCAAGGGTGCGATAGCCCCCGTCGCTGTGGCGGTAGCGATTGATGAAGCCGAGCACCGGATCGCCGGGGCGACGCAGCTCCACCTCGGTGACGCTGCTCTGGGTGCCGGGAAGGTCGTCGGGATGGACCAGCCGCAGCAGCGGCAGGCCTTCCATGTCTTCTGGGTCGTGGCCAAGGATGGTCTGCCAGGAACGGCTGGCCTTGAGCACACGTCCCTCGAGGTCGCGGATCACCAGCAGGTCGAGGGACACCTCGAAGAAGGTGCCCATGTCCAGATCCCACGCATCCCGGCTCCGCGCCGGCGCATCGCCCTGCGGATCGATGAATGACGCGTGGGTCATAGGCGAGAGATCCTTGTAAGCGCCGGACTACGACCGCAGCAGAATTAGGGCCGCGGGGTTAAGCTCTGATTGCGGAGGTCGGGTCGGAGGCGTCAGCAGGGGCAGAATCGACATAGGCCGCGCCGAATTCTGCATATCCCTAGGGGCGACTCAATCCTTCCCCCTCATCCAGGCCAAGCATCAGGTTCAGGTTCTGCACAGCGGCGCCGGAGGCCCCCTTCCCCAGATTGTCCAGCACCGCCAGCAGACGGGCCTGACCCTTGGCCTCGTCGCCGAACACATGGAGCCGCAAGCCGTTCGTGCCGTTCAAGGCCTCGGGGTCCAGGGCCGCCACATAGCCGCCGGCGCCCGCCCGCGCCTGGCTGAGCTGAGCGGTCTCCAGATCGGTCGCCACCTGGACGAAGGCCTCGCCGGCATAGGCGTCCGACAGCGCGGCGCGCAGATCGGCCAGCGTCGGACGGCCCGGCAGCGCCCACAGCGCCACGGGAACCTCGACGATCATCCCCTGGGCGTAGCGGCCCACCGCGGGCGAAAAGATCGGCGGATGGTCAAGGCCCGTATAGGCGACCATCTCCGGCAGGTGCTTGTGCGCCAGCGTCAGGCCATAGGGCCGGAAGGCGTCGGCCGATGATGGGGGCGGCGCCTGCTCGAACTCTTCGATCAACCCCCTGCCCCCGCCGGAATAGCCGGAGACCCCATGGACGCTCAGGGCGGCTTCAGCCGGGATCAGGCCGGCCCGCACCAAGGGACCTACCAGGGCGATGAAGCCGGTGGACCAGCAGCCAGGGTTGGTCACCCGCTTGGAGGCCGCGATGGCCTCGCGATGGCCGGGCGCCAGTTCCGGAAAGCCAAACACCCAGCCCGGCGCCGTCCGGTGCGCCGTGGAGGGATCGATGATCCGCACGTCGGGATTTTCGATCATCGCCACGGCCTCCCGCGCGCCCTCGTCGGGCAGGCAGAGAATGGCCACGTCCACGCTATTGAGCAGCTCGGCCCGGGCCTCGGCGTCCTTGCGCCGCGCCGGATCGATCGACACCACCTCCAGGTCGCGCCGGTCGGCGAGGCGCTGGCGGATCTGCAGGCCCGTGGTGCCGGCTTCGCCGTCGATGAAGATCCTGGGGGCCATGGTCGTCTCCCGTAGGCGATAGACAAGAACTGGGGGCGATGAACAAGAACTGGGACGATAGACAAGAAAAGGGGCGCTCCGGTCTCCCGAAGCGCCCCCGTTCGCATACGCGGTGTTCGCGCGCGATTAGCGCTTCGAGAACTGGAAGCTGCGGCGGGCCTTGGCCTTGCCGTACTTCTTACGCTCAACGACGCGGGAGTCGCGGGTCAGGAAGCCGTGCGGCTTCAGGACCGGACGCAGGCCCGGCTCGTAATAGGTCAGCGCCTTGGCGATGCCGTGGCGAACCGCGCCGGCCTGACCCGACAGGCCAGAGCCCTTCACGGTCACGATGACGTCGAACTGGCCCAGGCGGTCAGCGATCTCCAGCGGCTGGGCGATCATCATGCGCAGCACGGGGCGCGCAAAATAGACTTCCTGGGTGCGGCCGTTGATGGTGATCACGCCCTTGCCGGGCTTGATCCACACGCGGGCCACGGCGTTCTTGCGCTTGCCGGTGGCGTAGGCGCGGCCGTACTGGTCGATGACCGGTTCGCGCGGCGCGGCTTCGGGATTGGAAGAGAGGCTTTGCAGGGCCTCGAAACCTTGGGTCTCGGACATGGGCCTCAGGCGCTCCGCACGTTCTTGGCGTTCATCTCGGCGAACGCGATGGTCTC
>CAZERE010000104.1:0-11133 GCA_964515365.1 uncultured Phenylobacterium sp.
AGCGCCAGGGCGATCACGCCGGCAAAGGGTCCAAGACCGAAGGCGGAGACCAGGATCAGCGCCCAGACCAGGGCCGGCACCCCGCGGAAAACGTCGAGGAACCGCCTGAAGGCGAAATGCAGGGCGGGGTTGGACACCACGGTCTTGGCGCCGATCACGCCCAGCGGCAGGGCGACCACCGCGGCGATCGCCGTGCCGGCGAAGGCCATGGCGAAGGTCTCGGCCAGGGCCTTGAGAATCCGCTCCGACTGTCCCCCGGACGAGGGCGGGACCATCTCGCCCAGGAAGCGGGCGAGCTTGCCGAAGCCGGTCATCAGGGCGCCGGGCGCCAGCTGCAGATCGATGGCCATACCGACCAGCGCGGCCAGGGCCAGCAGCAGCAGGACGGCGTCCCGCGCCCGGCGGGTCCAGGGGGCGCGAAGGGCGCCTGGCGCGATGGCCAGGGCCTGGTCATAGGCGGGTCGGGTCATCAGGCCTTCTCCAGACCGATCAGGCGGTGGCGGACGTTTTCGGAGAAGAGGTCGATCAGGAAGATCATCGCGATGATGATCAGCAGGATGGCCAGATAGGTGTCGAATTCCGTGTAGGTGATGGCCCGCTGGAGCTCGAGACCGATGCCCCCTGCGCCGACAATGCCCAGGGCCGCGGCGCCCGCCAGATTCCCCTCAAGTCGGATCAGAGCGTAGGAGGCGTAGTTGGGCAGCACCTGGGGCATGACCCCGTAGCGGATCTTCTTCAGCGGACCTGCGCCGCTGGCCTGCAGGGCTTCCAGCTGGCGGGGATCGATCTCCTCGTTGATCTCGGCGAACAGCTTGCCCAGCCCCCCCAGGGTCGAAATGGTCAGGGTCAGGACCCCGGCCAGCGGCCCCACCCCAAAGGCGGCCACCAGGATGAGCGCCATGATCAGGTCCGGCAGGGTGCGGATCGCCTCCAGGATCCGGCGAACCACGAAGCGCACCGGCGCAAACGGCATGAGGTTCTGGGCGGTGAGGAACGAGGCCCCCAGCGCCAGGACCGAGCCCAGGGCCGTGGCCAGAATCGCCATCTCCACCGTCTGCCAGGCCGCCCGCAGCCAGATCGGCAGGGCGTAGAACCAGGCGTGCAGGGAGCCGCGGGTCTGGCGGTCCTCCAGCAGGAGCTCAGGCTTCAGGCCCGGATTCATCCGCTGGAGAAAGTCGGCCATGCGCCCCAGGGGGTCGCCGCCGATGTCGGAGCCGAAGAACTGGCTGCGCTGGAACGAGACCAGCAGCAGCACGGTGAAGACGGCCAGGCCGACCACGGCCTGGGTCCGCTGGCGGATCAGCATCCGCCGGCGTTCGCGTTCGAACGCGTCGACGGTGGGGTTGGTCACGTTCATGACCCGACCGTCGGACCCTGATGGATCAGCGCCTTGGCCTCGGTAGGTTCGAATTCCTCGGCGCCCGGGCCGGCGGCCCAGGCGAAGGCGTCCGGCGCTTCATTGTGCATGGCCACATGGATGCCGATCAGCCGGAAACGCCGCTCATCGGTCATGTCGGTGCGCACCGCCCAGGCCTGGTCGGCCACCGGGCGCTGGCGCCAGACGACGCGAAGGTCCGCACACAGATCTTCCCCCGGCTGGTCGCCGCGGCAGAGTTTCTGCCAGGCGCCGGCGTGCAGGACCATGGCCTGGGCCGCGCCGCTGCGCAGCTGGGCTGCGGCGGTCTCATAGTCCTGCGCCACAATCAGATCGCCAAAGAAGGCGTCGTCGGCCCCATAGGTGGCCAGGGCCATCTTCGGGACCTCAAGGCTGGCCTTCATCGGACCGCCGAACACCAGGCTGGCGCCGGCCAGATCGGCCAGGGTCTGGGCCTGGCCGGTTTTCAGAGTCGAGACCACCACCGGCAGGCGGTTCAGCGCCCCCTTGTCCCGGGTCGTCAGCACACTGCGCACATTGCTGGACACGGGTCCGAAGACCGCGCCGTCCAGCCGCGCCAGGTCGATCTGACCGGCCGCGAGCGCCTGGGCCGCCGCCGCCGCGTCAGCCATCGGGCAGTTGACCACCTCGGTCTGCAGGCGCTTGGCCAACAGGTCGAAATAGGCCTTCTGTCCCGCCGGGGCGTTGGCCGACAGGGGCGCGCAAGGCCCCGTCGCAGGGCCGATTGCGGCGATGCGCAGGGGCAAGGTCGGGGTCTGGGCTTGGGCTGCGCTGAGCAGGATCGCCGCGGCGGCGAGGATCAGGCGTTTCATTGCCGCTCTCCACTGCGGCGGGCGGCGATATCGTCGGCGCGCAGCTTGATGATCTGGGCGTAGTGATCGCGGGTGACGGCGGTAAAGGCCGCGCCGTCCGGCTGGCCGATGTCGCGCCAGACGTCGGGGTCGTCATAGGGCAAGGCGGCCATCGCGCCGCGCACCGCATCGATGAAGGGCTGCGGCCGGTCGGTGCGCACCACCACGGCGCTGTTGGGAATGGGGCCGGCGGTCCAGATGATCCGGAAGTCGTCCAGATCCACCACGCCGCGGCGGGCCATGGTGAAGTGGGCGCCGGTGGTGAAGCCGTGCTCGGGGTCCCCGCCGCCCATATTGATGATGGTGGCGTCGAACTGGCCGTTGTCCAGGGCCATCACCGCCTGGGTGTGCCCGCCGGCGAAGCTCGACCGGCCGAAATAGGTGTCCGGGTCGATCCCCTGCTCGCGCATCATGGCGCGGGGATACAGGTAGCCAGACGTGGAGTTGAAATCCACATAGCCCAGGGTCTTGCCCTTCAGGTCCTGGATCGACTGATAGGGGCTGTCGGCCATCACCAGGAGGCCTGAATAGTAGCCGATGTCGCCTTCGGCCTGACGGACGGTGAGGATGGGCTGGGCCAGGTCGCCGATCTGGGCGTCCACATTGGCGTAGCCGCCGCCGGCGATGGTGGCGATGTCCACCTGGCCGCTGGAAAGCGCCTGGATGGTGCCGTTGTAGTCGGACGATTCGTAGAGCTTGACCGGCAGGCCCGTGGCCTTGCTGATATAGGTCTTATAGGCGGTCAGCCGGCGGGTGATCATGGGGTCGTCCTCCGACCCGCGGACCGCCATCCGGACTTCCTTCATCTCTGACTGCCAGCTGCCGTCCGAGGTCGCAGCCTCGCCGCCGCACCCCGCCAGGCCAAGGCCGATCGCCGCCAGGATCGCACCTGATCGTCGCCGCATGGAGAACCTCTACGCTGTCAAATCCCGGCGTCGGGGAGCCCCGCCGTCTGGAGGGAGGTTTCGCATTCGGACGTGAAGCCGTGGTGACACCGCGCGCGGGCGACAGGCCAATGGCCGCCGCACTTGTCGGGTTGGCGGCGCTCTAGGTGGGAAAGACCAGCCGCACCCGCGCGCCGGCGCCGGCCGGGAAATCCAGAGCGCCGCCGAGTTGGCCCGCCAGGCTTTGCATGATGCCAAATCCCAGGCTGATCCGGCCTTCCAGATTCGGACTGGCGTCCGGAAAACCTGGGCCGTCATCGGCGATCACCAGGGCGGCGCGATCATCGTCCAGGGGGTCGAGGTCGATGGCGATCTGACCGGAGCTGCGGTCGGCGAAGGCATGCTTGAGGGAATTGGTGACCACCTCGGCCACCAGGAGGGACAAGGTCACCAGCCGGGGCGTGTCGAGATCGACCCCGTCGACCCGCACCGAACAGGTGACCCCTTCGACCCCGGCGGCCTGGACGAGGTCGTCGCAGAGCTCGCGCAGAGACGCGCCGACACTGAGTTCCAGGCTGGCGGGATCATAGAGGCGGCGGTGAATCTGGGCCATGGTGACCAGCCGCTCGCGCGCCTCATCCAGGGCCGCCGAGGCCTGCGGACTGTCGATGGTCCGCTTCTTGATCTGCAAGAGGGCCGCGACAAAGGTCATGTTGTTGGCGACCCGGTGCTGCAACTCCTGGAACATCACCCTTTGACGTTCGTAGAGCTGGGCGGTCAGGGCCTGTTCGGCGCTCAGGCTGGTCATGGCCCGGCGCATCAGCTCGATGACGGCGATATCCACCGCCACCACAAAGACGAAGAAGACCAGGGTCAGTCCGCTGGACGCCGACAGGCTGAACCCGATGGGCGGAATGAAGAACCACCAGGCGGCCAGGCCTGAAAGCGCCGCGCAGAGAATTCCCGGCCAAAGCCCCGCCAGGAAGGCCGTGAGAATCACCGCGGGGAAAAAGGTCAGATAGGGAAAGCCCGGCGGCAGGACGCCGTCCAAAACCCAGCGAACATAGAAAGCCAGAGCTGCGCTGAGAATCGCCAGGCCATACGCGAACACTGTGTGCTGCTGGAAGAACCGCATGACGTCTCGAAGGTCCCCGCAAGGCGCGCTTGCCGCCCCAGCCCGCCCTTTTCGTGCGGCCGGTAGGCTCGGCTCTATGACCTCGGCCAGGGCTTGTCTATCCGGCGCCCGACAATCCTGACGCCCCGCGACCATTAACCTTCACTTAACCATAAAAGCCCACCCTCACCTGGTCTTCTCTGAAGACACCCCACCATCACCAACCTTCTCAAGCCCGGCTTCGGCCGGGCTCTTTTTTGACCCCGGCTGTGGATAGCGCTCTTCGCGAGACTTGCACCGCCCGCCAGCCCGGCGTATACGCGCCGCCCTACGGTGCTGATCCCCGATAGCTCAGTTGGTAGAGCAGTCGGCTGTTAACCGACTTGTCGCAGGTTCGAGTCCTGCTCGGGGAGCCACCGCACCGTCCAGGCCCTGAACGCCAGGGCCTTCGGCGCCAGCGCCAGCCTCGCGCGATCCACGTCCTTCTCAGCCTCCGACCGTCCCGCTCAGCCGAAGCTGGCGGGATCGGGACCAATGCGGCCCTCGGCGGTGTCCAGGCTGGCCATGGCGGCCATGTCGTCGGCGTCGAGCTCGAAGCCGAAGACATCCAGGTTCTGGACGATCCGGGCCGGCGTCACCGACTTGGGGATGACGATCAGACCAAGCTGAACATGCCAGCGGATCACGACCTGGGCCGGCGTCACGCCATGCCGGGCCGCCAGGCCCATAATGACAGGGTCCTCCAGGATCTGGCCCTGCCCAAGGGGGCTCCATGATTCGGTCAGCACGCCGGCGGCGGCGTTGGCGGACCGCAGACTCGCCTGCTGGAATCGGGGGTGAAGTTCGATCTGGTTCACCGCCGGGACGACGCCGGTCTCCTGGATGATCCTGTCCAGGTGCTCAGGCGCGAAGTTAGACACGCCGATCGATCTGGCCCGCCCGTCCTCGCGCAGCCGGATCAGGGCCTTCCACGACTCCAGGTAGAGTTCCTGCTGCGGACAGGGCCAGTGGATCAGATAGAGATCCACATGGTCGAGCCCCAGGCGCTCCAGGCTCTTGTCGAAGGCCCGCAGGGCGCGGTCATAGCCCTGGCTCTCGTTCCAGAGCTTGGTGGTGACGAACACCTCGTCGCGGGGAAGGCCCGAGGTGCGGATCCCCTCCCCGACCCCGGCCTCGTTGCCGTAGATGGCCGCGGTGTCCACCGCCCGATAGCCGGCCTCAAGCGCCGTGCGGACCACCACGGCGGCGTCATTGGCCGGCGTCCGCCAGACGCCGAGGCCCACCTGAGGAAGGGCGCGGCCGTCATTGAGGGTCAGCCTCGCCCCGCCCGCCATCACCACTGGCCCTCATTGGGCATGGAGGCCCAGGGCTCGGCCGGCGGCAGGGCCGCGCCCGCCTGCAGCAGCTCCACCGAAATGCCGTCCGGCGAGCGAACAAAGGCCATATGGCCGTCCCGCGGCGGCCGGTTGATGGTCACGCCGCCGTCCTTCAGGCGCTGGCAGGCGGCGTAGATATCGTCCACCGCATAGGCCAGATGGCCGAAATTCCGTCCGCCCTGATAGTCCTCGGGATCCCAGTTGAAGGTCAGCTCGACGGTGGGCGCGCGGTTGGTCCTGGCCATCTCCTCGTCCCCCGGGGCGCACAGAAAGACGAGCGTGAACCGCCCCGCGGCGTTCTCCACCCGGGAAATCTCGGCCAGGCCAAGCTTGTTGCAATAGAAGTCCAGCGAGGCGTCGAGGTCCCGCACGCGGACCATGGTGTGGAGGTATCTCATGGAGGCTCCCTCTGAAGGCTGATGGGCGCCGGTGAGGACGCCCTTGGGGTTCGCCGCAATCCTATGCCGTTCTCTGCGGTTCGTCAGGCACAGTCGCCGCGCGAAAGCGATCCTGTCTGCGATTTCATTTGCGTGAGCGCTGGGAGCGCAGCACAACCAGCGCGTGATCCCAAAGAACATGGGAATGCGGGCTTTGACGGGCTGCACACGCCGTCGTCGCAGCCGGGGGAAACGGATTTATGCGTCTCAAGGCGTCTCACTATTTCATTCTCGGCGTCTTCGGGGCGCTGGCGCTCTATTTCATCCTGATGACCGTCCTGGGCGGCGGGGATAGCGCGCCCGCCGAGGCCGCCGACAAGGCCGACGAGTCGCCGCAGGTCCAGGTCGCCCTGGTCGAGGAAGTGATCCGGCCCTACCAGGTGACCCTGCGCGGCCGGACCGAGGCCGCCCGCAGCGTCACGGTCCGCTCCGAAACCTCCGGCGTGGTCGCGGCCACGCCGACCCCCGAGGGCGCGGTCGTGCCCCGCGGCGCCGTGCTCTGTCGCCTGTCGGTGGACGCCCGCCAGGCCTCGCTCGATCAGGCCCGGGCCGCCCTGCGCTCGCGGGAGCTGCAGCGCAAGGCCTCGGCTTCTCTGGCCGAGAAGGGCTATCGTTCCGAAACCCAGGTGCTGCAGGACCAGGCCAATCTGGACGCCGCCGCCGCCGCCGTGCGCCAGGCGGAGATCGCCTTGGAGCAGGTCAATATTCGCGCGCCCTTCGCCGGCGTGTTCGACAAGCGCGAGGCCGAGGTGGGGACCTATCTCTCCCCGGGCCAGGCCTGTGGTGACCTGATCGAACTCGACCCCATCCTGATCGTCGGCGACGTGCCTGAAACCCAGGCTGGCCGGCTGACGGGGGGCGAGCCGGCCACGGCCACCCTGGTCTCCGGTCAGGTCATTTCGGGTCGGGTCCGCTATGTGGCGAGGGAGGCCGACGCCGCGACGCGCACCTATCGCCTGGAGATCATCGCCAGCAATCCCCGCGGCGCCGTGCGCTCGGGCCTGTCCGCCGACGTCAAGATCACCAGCGCCTCGGGGCCGGCCCACCTGGTGCCCCCCTCGGCCCTGGTCCTCGACTCAGAGGGCCGCCAGGGGGTGCGTTATGCGGGTCCCGGCGACGTGGTCGCCTTCGCGCCGGTCCAGGTGATGGAGGAGAGCGCCGACGGGGTCTGGGTCCGCGGCCTCACGGGCCAGACCCGGGTCATCACCGTCGGCCAGTCCTATGTCGACCAGGGACAGAAGGTTCGCGTGGCGCTGGCCCGCTAGAGCGCGCCGCACAGGAGGCTTGCGACTATGATCGGTCCCTTGATCGACGGCGCCATCAAGCGACGGAAGGTCGTGCTCGGGGTCACGCTGATCGCCGGCATCTTTGGCCTGTTCGCCTATCTGGCCATGCCGCGGGAAGCCAATCCCGACATCGACTTCCCCTTCGTCTCGGTGGTCGTCCCCTATCCGGGGGTCAGCCCGGAGGATTCCGAGCGTCTGCTGGTCAAGCCGCTGGAGGTGGAGCTTCAGTCCATCGAGGGGCTGAAGGAGATGAACTCCGCAGCCCGCCAAAGCATGGCCATCGTCAATCTCGAATTCGAGGCCGACTTCGACAAGGACAGGGCCCTGGCCGAGGTGCGCGCCAAGGTGGACCTGGCCCGCGGGCGTTTCCCCCCCGACGCCGAAGAGCCGATCATCGAGGAGGCCAATTTCAGCGGCGAGCCGGTGATCGGCATCGTGCTGTCCGGCGCGGCGCCCGAGCGCGAGCTCTATCGCATCGCCCGCACCCTGCAGGATCGTCTGGAGGCCGCCCCCGGCGTGCTGGAAGTGCAGCTGACCGGCGGCCGCGAGGAGATGCTCGAGGTCACCATCGATCCCCTGCGGATGGAGGCCTACAACGTCACCACCGGCGAACTCGCCCAGGTGATCAGCCGCAACAACCAGCTGGTGCCGGCGGGAAATCTGCGCTCAGGCGGCGGCCAGTTCGCCGTCAAGGTGCCCGGGGTGGTGGAGGAGCCGGCTGACATCCTCAGTCTGCCGATCAAGAAGAACGGCGACCGGGTCATCACCGTCGGCGACATCGGCGAGGTGCGGCGAACCTTCAAGGAGCCCAACTACATCACCCGCTTCAATGGCGAGCCGGCCATGTCGCTGGAGGTGGCCAAGCGCAGCGGATCGAACATTCTCGACACGGTGGACGCGGTCCGCGCGGTGGTCGCCGAGGAAGAGGCCCGCTGGCCGGAGACCATCCGCGTCTCCTATACCTATGACCAGAGCGACTTCATCCACCGCACCCTGGTGGTGCTGGAATCGGGCCTGCTGATCGCCACCATCCTGGTGATGATGATCATCGTCTACAGCCTGGGCATCCGCCAGGGGCTGATGGTGGGCGCCGCGATCCCGGCCTGCTTCATGCTGGCCTTCCTGATGCTGAACGCCTCGGGCGTGACCCTGAACCAGATGGTGATGTTCGGGCTGGTCCTCGCCGTCGGCATCCTGGTGGACGGCGGCATCGTCGTGGTCGAGTACGCCGACCGCAAGATGGCCGAGGGCCTGCCGAAGGAGGAAGCCTTCGCCGCGGCGGGCAAGCGGATGTTCTTCCCCGTCCTGAACGGCACCCTGACGACGCTCTGCGCCTTCCTGCCGTTCATGTTCTGGAACTCGATCCCGGGCAAGTTCATGAGCTTCCTGCCCCTGACGCTCATGTATGTGCTCGGCGCCTCGATCTTTGTGGCCCTGATCTTCACCCCGGCGCTCGGCTCGATCTTCGGCCGCCCGGCCGCCGTGGACGAAGCCCACCTGGCCGAGATCGAGAAATCCGAGCGGGGCGACCCGCGCCAGATGTCGGGCTTCATGGGCTGGTATGCCCGCACCCTCTGGACCCTGGGGGCCGCGCCGACCCGGACCTTCGCCGCCACCTTCCTGATCGTGGCCGCCATCGTGGTCTGGTTCGCCATGACCCCGCATCGCACCGAGTTCTTCCTCGAGGAGGATCCGGAATGGGCGCAGGTCTATGTGAAGGCCCGGGGCAACCTTTCGCCTGAGGCCCACGACGTCCTGGTCCGCCAGGTGGAGGCGCGCCTGCTGGACGTGCCCGGCGTCAATTCCATCTACACCCGCTCCGGCGCCACCAGCCCCGGTGGCGGGGGTGGCGGCCCCCCCAATGACACGGTCGGCCGCCTGCAGGTGGATATGGTCGATTTCGAAGAGCGGCTCGCGCTCGATCTCCGCGGCGCCGATATTGTGGGTGACATCCGCACCCGCCTGACCGATCTGCCCGGCGTGCAGATCGAGGTGCGCGAACCTCAGGGCGGACCGCCGACCGGCAAGGACGTGCAGGTCGAACTGCGCGGCCAGAATCCCGAGGCGCTGAACGCCGCCGCCGACCTGGTCCGCGCGCGGCTGGCGTCGGACCCGCAACTGTTCGAGCTGGAGGACAACCGCACCTCGCCCGGGATCGAGCTGAACCTGGCCGTCGACCGCCAGGCCGCCGGCCGCTATGGCGTCGATGTCCTGTCCGTCGGCCAGGCCATCCAGTTCATCACCACCGGCGTCCTGGTGGGACGTTTCCGCCCCGATGACGCTGAGGACGAGCTGGACATCCGCGTCCGCTTCCCGCCGGAGGCGCGCAACATGGCCGCCTTCGACGATCTGAAGATCTCCACCGCGCTCGGTCCGGTGCCGGCCAGCTATTTCATCCGCCAAGCGCCGGCCCAGCAGGTGACCACCATCCAGCGGCGGGACGGCGAGCGGCTGGTCATCGTCCAGGCTAACGCCGTCGACGGCGTCGCCGCCAACCAGAAGATCGCCGAGCTGCGCCCCTGGCTGGAACAGGCCGATATCGACGAACAGGTGCGCTGGAAGTTCACCGGCGCCGACGAGGAGGGCCAGGAGGCGGCGCAGTTCTTCATGGCCGCCATGGCCGTCTCGCTGTTCCTGATGGGGGTGATCCTGCTCTGGCAGTTCAACAGCTTCTATGGGGTCGTGGTCACCCTCTCGGCGGTGGCGCTGTCGACGGTCGGGGTGCTGCTGGGGGTGCAGATCAACTTCCTGGGCACCTTCAACTATGTGTCGGTGATCATGCTGGGCACCGGCATCGTCGCGCTGGCGGGCGTGGTGGTGGGCCACAACATCGTGCTGGTGGACACCTATTACCAGCTGCGGCGCTCAGGCTATCCGGCCGATGACGCCGCCGTGCGGGCCGCCACCCAGCGGTTCCGGCCGGTGATCCTGACCACCGTCGTGACCGTGGTCGGCCTGCTGCCCCTGATGTTCCAGCTGCACCCCAATTTCCGGGTCGGCCATATCGAGTATCGGTCGCCGGGATCGGAGTGGTGGGTCCAGCTGTCGGCCGCGGTGGTCTGGGGGCTGTCCTTCGCCACCCTGCTCACCCTGGTCCTGACCCCGGTCATGCTGGCCGCCCCCAAGGTCTATGGGGAACGCCTGGGCAGGGCCGCAGACTGGGCACGCCGCCGGCTTGGCCTGCGCCCCCGGGCCGGCCGCGCCGCCAATGACGAGGCCCTGCCCCGGGCGGCCGAATAGGCCTCAGCGCTGACGGGTCTGGCGCCGCCACAGCGCGGCGTACTCGCCGGCCGAGGCCAGCAGGCTGTCGTGGGTGCCGTGCTCGACGACCCGGCCCCGGCGCAGCACGACGATCAGGTCGGCGTCGACGATGGTCGAGAGCCGGTGGGCCACCACCAGGGTGGTCCGTCCCGTGCGCACCTTGCGCAGGGTCGCCTGGATCGCCTCCTCCGTCCGCCCGTCCAGGGCGCTGGTGGCCTCGTCCAGGATCAGCAGGCGCGGATCGGCCAGCAGGGCGCGGGCGATGCCCACCCGCTGGCGCTCGCCGCCGGACAGCTTCAGCCCCCGCTCGCCCACCATGGTGTCGAGGCCCTCGGGCAGGCCTTCGATGAAGGCGCCCAGCTCGGCGGCCTCGGCCGCGGCCTGGATGTCGGCGGCGCTGGCCTCGGGCCGGGCGAAGGCGATGTTGGCCCGCAGGGCGTCGGTGGACAGGGCCACGTCCAGCGGCCCCGGGGGCACGGCGCGGCGCAGGGCCGACTGGCGGACCTGACGCAGATCCACCCCGTCCAG
>CAZERE010000105.1:0-750 GCA_964515365.1 uncultured Phenylobacterium sp.
CAGGGTGACGATCACCTTCAGCTTGGGCAGCGCGTCCAGCCGTGCGGTCAGGAACGCCCGGCAGGTCGCCTCTTCCGAGGTCTCCGGCTTGTTGCCCGGCGGCGCGCAGCGCACCGCATTGGTGATCAGGCAGTCGATGAGCTCCAGCCCGTCATCGGGCCGGGCCTCATAGGTCCCCCGCGCAAACCCTAGGCGGATCAGGGTGTCGAACAGAAGCACGCCGGCGAAGTCGCCGGTGAAGGGGCGCCCCGTGCGGTTGGCGCCCATGCGCCCGGGCGCCAGGCCGACCACGGCCAGGCGGGCGGCCGGGTCGCCGAATGAGGGGGCCGGGCCGTTCCACCAGTCGGGGTGGGCCTCGCGATTAACCTGGCGATAGGCCACAAGGCGCGGGCAGAGCGGGCAGTCGCGGGGCGGTTCGGCGGCGGAGCTCATGGCCGGCTCAGGCCTCGGCATCCGCCTCGTTCTCGCTCTCATTGTTCATCCGGCTCTCCTGGATGAACCGGGGCAGGCGCGAGGGCCGGCCGATGATCTCCGACAGGTCGGCCAGGTCGATGAAGGCGTCGGCCTGACGGCGCAGGTCGTCGGACGCCATCGGCGGCTGGGACTTCACGGTCGAGACGACGCTGACCCGCGAGCCCTTGCGCTGCACGGCCTCCACCAGGCAGCGGAAGTCGCCGTCGCCGGAGAACAGCACCAGGTGATCGGCGTGCTCGGCCACGCGGTCCGGTTAGGCGTGTTTGCGCTGCCCCC
>CAZERE010000105.1:760-8752 GCA_964515365.1 uncultured Phenylobacterium sp.
CGATCTCGACATCCATGTCGCAGCGCCAGCGCTTGCGCCCTTGCGCGTCGGTATATTCCCGGGCGGCCTTGGTCACGAGGCGGAAGCCATTGTAGTCGAGCCAGTCCACCAGGGGACGGATCGGCGAGTATTCCTGGTCCTCCACCAGGGCGGTGTAATAATAGGCCCGCACCAGCACGCCGCGCTTGCGGAATTCCTCCAGCAGCTTGCGGTAGTCGATGTCGAAGCCGAGTCCCTTGGCCGCCGAGTACAGGTTCGCGCCGTCGATAAAGAGGGCGAGCCGATCGGTGGGGTAGAAAGTCATAAGCGTGGAAATCCTTGAAAACGGCGCGGGATCTGGCTGGGACGAGGCGGTCGTGATCGCGCTGGGGGGCAATCTGACCGGCGATTACGGCTCTTCCGAAGCCCTTCTCGAAGCCGCCCTGGCTCGTTTCGATCAGGCGGGATTGCCTGTTCTTCGGCGATCGGGGTGGTGGCGCTCGGCCGCCTGGCCCGATCCGTCGCAGCCGGAGTATCGCAACGCTGTCGCGATTGTCGAGACGCGCCTTGAACCCCGTTCGGTTCTGCATACCCTGTTTTCAATCGAGGCGGAATTCAACCGGGAAAGGACCGCGCGCAACGCCGCACGGACCCTGGATCTGGATCTGATCGCCCACGGCCGCCGGGTGATCGACAGCGAAGACCTGATCCTGCCCCATCCCCGCGCCCACCAGCGCCTGTTCGTCATGGGCCCCTTGGCCGAGATTGCGCCGGACTGGCGCCATCCGGTGTCGGGGCTGACGGCGCGGGACCTGGCGGCGCAGGCGAGCGTGGGGCGCGACGCGCGGCCGGGGTGAGGGCGCGCTGCTACCAGTGGCGATTTCCCACAGCTCGCCTAAGCTGCCCTTCTTGGTGTCGGCGGTCTTCCGCCTTGCGCGTGAGCGCGTGGGAGCAGATCCATGGCGATAACTGATGGCGACCGGATCGCGGCCGAAGCGCGCGCATCGGTGCGCAGAGTTAATGTGGCGATGTGGCGCGGCGGAAACCTGCCTTGCGGTGACAAATGCCGCTCTATCTTCCAACAATTGGCGCGATGAAAACACGACGTTCAAATGTTCCAGCTGGATGTTTGGCTGTATTGTTTTTGTTCGCGACTCTTTTGATTTCCGCGATACCTGTTCATGAGGTTCGGGCTGTACTCTTTGTCGGCCTGGGTTTCGTGGGGGTGTTTCTTGCGGTGAAGCGCTCAGGCGGGGCTCAGATCAACCTGACGCATCGGCGACCGCCGGCCGATGAAGGCGACGCTTCGCCGACACCCTGATCGCCCCTGCGGCATTGCACAATCGGGCGTGAGCGACTATTTTCTCCAGTTCTCTCCCCAATCCGAGGATTTCATGGCCCGCGTCACCGTCGAAGACTGCATCGAGAAGGTTCCGAACCGCTTCAACCTGGTTCTTCTGGCCGCCCATCGCGCGCGCGCCATTTCCGCCGGCGCCCAGCTGCTGGTCGATCGCGACAACGACAAGAACCCCGTCGTGTCCCTGCGTGAGATCGCCGACGACGTGGTCGACGCCGAAGAGCTGCGCGAAAACCTGATCGCCAGCCTGCAGCGGGTGGACGAGCACACCGAAGCCGAGGAAGAGGCCGAAACCCTGGCCCTGCTGGCCGACCCGACCCATGCCCAGATGAGCGAGCTGGAACTGGTCCGGGCCCTGCAGAGCGACCGGGATGGCGGTCAGGAGGAGCGGTACTGAGCCCCGAAGGCGCAGACCCTCTTAATGTCCAGGCGGCCCAACCCGTCGCCGAGCCCAAGGACGCGCCCGCTCCGGCGCGTCCGCCCAAGCTGCTTCGCCAATACGAACTGATCGACAAGGTCCGGTCCTATGACCCGACCGCCGACGAGGCGCTGCTGAACCGCGCCTATGTCTACGCCATGCGCATGCACGGCTCGCAGAAGCGGGCCTCTGGCGACCCCTACTTCGCCCACCCCATCGAGGTGGCGGGCATCCTCACCGACTACCGCCTCGACACCGCGACCATCGTCACGGCCCTGCTGCACGATGTGATCGAGGACTGTCCGGTCAGCCGGGCCGACATCGACCAGTTGTTCGGCGAAGAGATCGGCGAACTGGTCGAGGGCGTCACCAAGCTCTCCCAGCTTGAAGGCAATTCCGAACACACCCGCCAGGCCGAGAACCTGCGGAAGTTCATCCTGGCCATCTCCAAGGACGTGCGCGTCCTGATGGTCAAGCTGGCCGACCGGCTGCACAACATGCGCACGCTGGAGTTCATCAAGAACCCCGCCAAGCGCGAGCGGATCGCCCGCGAGACCCTGGAAATCTATGCGCCCCTGGCGCGCTCCATCGGCTGCCACCGCATCTGCACCGAGCTGGAGGAGCTGGCCTTCCTGCATCTGAACCCGGTGGCCCGCGACGCCATCGGCCGCCGGCTTGAGGCCCTGCGCCAGGAGCAGGGCGGAGCGGTGTCGGTGGTCTCGGGTGAGATCTCCGCCAAGCTGGCCGCCGCCAGCGTGCCGGCCCGGGTGTTCGGCCGCGAGAAGCACGCCTTTTCCATCTGGCGGAAACTGCAGCGCAAATCGATCGGCTTTTCTCAGCTCTCGGACATCTACGCCTTCCGGGTGATCGTCGATTCCGAGGAGGACTGCTATCGCGCGCTCGGCGTGATCCACCGGGCCTGGCCGAGCGTGCCCGAGCGGTTCAAGGACTACATCTCCACGCCCAAGCGGAACAATTATCGCTCGATCCACACCACGGTGGTCGGCCCCCGCGGCATGCGTATCGAGATGCAGATCCGCACCGAGGCCATGGACCGGGTGGCCGAGGACGGCGTCGCCGCCCACTGGCGCTACAAGAATGAGAGCTACGGCTTCGACGCCGAGGCCCAGGCTGCGGCCGGCGGCCGCGATCCCCTGGTCAATCTGCGCCATCTGGTTCAGCTGCTGGAGCACGGCGGCGATGTCGAAGAGCTGGTGGAACACGCCAAGCTCGAAATGTTCCTCGACCAGGTCTTCGTCTTCACGCCCAAGGGGCGGCTGGTCAGCCTGCCCCGGGGCGCCATGCCGCTGGACTTCGCCTATGCCGTCCATACCGATGTGGGCGACACTTGCATCGGGGTGAAGGTCAATGGCGAGCTGCGGCCCCTGCGGACCCTGCTGCAGAATGGCGACGTGGTGGAGGTCATCCGCGGCGCCAAGCCCGTGGTGCCGCCGGACTGGCGCTCGCTCACCGTCACCGGCCGCGCCCGCTCGGCCATCCGCCGGCATATTCGCCAGAGCGAGAAGGACGAGTTCATCCGCCTGGGCCGCGCCACGGTGGACCAGACCTTCGAGCGGGCCGGCAAGAAGCGCGCCGATGTCTCCCTGCGCCCGGCGCTGGATCGGTTCGCCACCGCCGCCGAGGAAGATCTGTTCGAAGCGGTCGGCCGGGGCCGGGTCACCCCGACCCAGGTGCTGGACGTCATCTTCCCGGGCCTGCAGGCCGCCGACCGCGACGCCGCCACCGCCCAGCGGCGGATCGAGGGCGGGGCCGGCGCGCGCCTCTATGTGCGCGGCAGCGGCCTGACGCCGGGCCTCAACCTGCACTTCGCCCCCTGCTGCAGCCCGGTGCCGGGCGACCGCATCGTCGGCATCATGGACCCCGAGGACGGCGGTCTGGCGGTGCATACGATCGACTGCGCCACCCTGGCCGAATACGAGGACCGCGAGGAGGTCTGGCGCGACCTGCAGTGGACGCCTGAGGCCGAGCGCAACACCATTTCCCGGGCCTCGCTGGCCGCCACCATCCGCAATGCGCCCGGCGTGCTGGGCCAGGTCTGTACGGTGATCGGCGAGGCAGGCGGCAACATCGTCAACCTGCGCATGCACCACCGCCAGCGCGACTTCTTCGACGTCGACTTCGACCTCGAAGTGAAGGACGCCCGCCACCTGACCCACATCGCCGCCGGCCTGCGGGCCAATCCCAGCGTCGAGACCGTGGACCGGGCGAAGGGCTGAAGCCCCCCGCCCGGCCGGGCTCTCAGCGGGTCAGGCGCGTCACCGTCAGGGCCGGATCTGCGGCGATTTCCGCCTCGGTGAAGGGCAGGGGCCACCAGGCCTCGGCGGCGTAGAGACGGGTCTGGTCGCCATAGTGGGGCGAGTCCGGATGGGCGCTCTGGCCATAGCTGAGAACCGCCTCGGCCTTGGGGCCGTCGGCCTCGAACTCCACCACCTGCACATAGCTGGAGCCATGGACGGGCAGATAGGCCTTGGCCTCGTCGCTCCAGACCGAGCGCTGGGCGTTCAGCACCCCGATGTCGCCGTCCGCCCCGTGGACGGCCAGCCGCTCGGCGCCCACCGGGCGGACCTGAACCTGGCCCCAGGGGGCGTCCAGCGCTAGGCCGCGGGCTTCGGTGAGCCGCACGGCTTTGGCCAGGGCTGCCAGGGCGGCGGCGCGCACCTCCGGCGCCGGGCTCAGGCCCCGCGGGGTGGTGACCGGCTGCTGCGGGTCGAAGGGCGTCGCATAGAGGTCGGGGATCTTGTGAGCGGCGCTCCAGAACTCCAGGAAGAGATGGGTTCCGACGCTGTCGGCGTCCGCCCGGCGATCCCAGCGGGCCAGGACGGCGCAGGCCGGGGCGAGGTCGACGACGCCGGTCTCCAGGGCCTGGCGCGGGGCCTGGCCGCAGGCGGCCAGCAGATCATCCAGGACGAGATCGGCGCCCAGGACCTTGTTGCCATAGAGAATGGTCTCCACCGCCTTGCGATCGAAGGGGCGCCCGGGTTGTCCGTCGCGTCCCTCGCGCCAGGCGGCGATCTCCAGCAGGCCCGAGCGGGTGCGCAGGTTCTGCGGCACGGCTTCCTCGCCGATGACCCGCGGATAGCCGGTCAGGGGCGCGGCCGGATTGGTCAGCCAGTAGCTGTCATTGCTGTTGGCCACGAAGTCGTCCCGGAACAGGGCGGGCATGGCGCTGCCAGGCATCAGCCCCGCGACGGGGGCCTCGGGCGATGTGGGCCAGTCGCAGGCGGCCCGGGCGCCGTCCAGCACGAAGAGGCGGGCGGCCCGCCAGTTGGCCGCCGCCGGCGCCTCGGCGGCGCAGGCCTGCATATGGGCGTCGCTGAGATTGGGGGTCGCCGTAATGTCGGCATAGAGGGCGCGGCCGTGGCGGTCGGCGGCGATGGTGTTCACCCAGGGCATGCCGAGGGTCTCCACCAGGGTCTGGTGGATGTCCTCCACCGAGCGCGCCATGCCGAACCGCATCCAGGCTTCTGACGAGCGCAGGCCGCCGCGGTTGGCGTCGCGCAGGGCGTAGGCATGGGCTGTGTCCCAGGCAAAGCCGCTGGCCGGGGCGGCGACGATCGGGCCGTAGGCCGTGCGATAGACGGTCCGGCGGCGTGGCTCGGCCTCGCCCTTGACGGGGACCTCGACCGTGACGGCTTCGATCGGCTGCGGCGCGCCATCGACCAGATAGGTCATGGGATCGCCGGGCTTCAGATCCAGCTGGAAGAGCGAGAAGTGGCGGTCCGTCGATACGGTGTGGGTCCAGGCCACGTCCTTATTGAAGCCGATGGAGACGCCGGGCAGGCCGGCCATGGTCACGCCCATGACGTCCAGTTCGCCCGGCAGGGTCAGGTGGATCTGATAAAACCGGTTGGTGGTCGCCCAGGGAAAGTGCGGATTGGCCAGGACAAGACCGCGGCCCTGAGCCGTGAACGCCTTGCCGAAGGCCCAGCCATTGCTGCCCAGACCGGCATACTGCGCCGGCTCGGGCGCCCGCAGGGCGACCTGCGCTCCCCCGCCCGGGGGACGGGCCGCCACGATCCCCGACAGCCAGGCGCCGGCGCTGGCCTGGATCATCTTCTCGTCGTTCAGCCGCAGCAGGTCGTCGAGGGTGATCGGCCGGACCCAGGCCGCGTCGCGGCAGGGCGCGGGCAGGGCCGCCAGGCCCGTGTCGCTCAGATAGCGATTATAGCCCGCCACATAGCCCCGGATCATGTCGGCATAGCGGGGATCGACCTCCGCAAAGGCCTGCCGCAGGGCGTCCATGTCGAAGATCGACCGGAAGAAGACATCGGCCTCCACATTGGGAATGGGGCGGAAGGACACCGTCGTCTGGCCCTCGGCGCCGAAGGTGAGCGCCCGTTCGCCGTTCAGGGTGACGATCTGATCGGCCATCAGACAGATATTGTCCTGGGCGTAGGCATAGCCGGCGCCAAAACCCAGGCCTTCGCGATCCAGGGCGCGGATATGCGGCACGCCGTGGGCCGTACGTCGAATCTCGACCTCGCCCCGTTCCAGCGGTTGATCGGCGGCCTGGGCCTGGGCCTGGGCTGCGCCCGCCAGGGCGATCGCCGCCAGGGCGATCGCCGCCAGGGCCGTCAGGACGCCGCGCAGGCGCCTTGCCCCGCCGGTTGACGGGGGCGAGCTGGATTGGAGGGTCATGGGCCGTTTCCTCGGATATCGAACCGGGCGTCGATCACGCCTCTGGCCCAACCTTAGCCTTGGGGGCGAGGTAGTTGCAATCCAGTCGCAACTAATCTCGGAGGCGCAGCCTGACCGTCTCAGGCCATCTGCACGGCGCGCCAGGTCCAGGGGGTCTTGGCGCCAGTGAAGGTCTCCGGCGTGCAACGCAGATAGAGGCTGTCGGCCCAGGTGTGTCCCAGGAGGTAGGTCTTCTTGGCGCTGCCCACGACCACGAAGCCCAGCCGTTCGAGCAGCCGCCGCGAGCTGGTGTTGTTGGGGTCCACGTCCGCCGTCGCCTCGTTCAGCCCCCGGTCCTTGAACGCCCGGTCGATCACCGCCGAGACCGCCTCGTGGGCGTAGCCCTGGCCCTGGGCGTCGGGGTGGAGGATGTAGCCGATCTCCGGATCGGCCCAGAAGCCGACCTTGCCGATCACCTGGCCCGCCTTGGTCTCGACGATGAAGTCGTCATTGCGGGTGGCCATCATTCCCTCCAGCCACAGGCGGGTCTCTTCGATCTTTTCGTGGGGCAGGGTCGACCAGAAGGCCATGGCATGGGCCGAGGAGAGGATCTCGTGCATGGCCTCCAGGTCGCTCGCCCGGGCGGGGCGCAGCGTCAGGCGCTCGGTCGTGATAATCCCGGGCATGGGGGGCGCTCGGCTCCTGCGAATCTCTACCCCCAATATTGGCGGGCGGAGGTGACATCTAGTTCGGCCTCAGATAATTCGCCCCGAGGAGGCGGCCAAATGACCACTGACGACGTCCTTGAGGAATTCCGCGGCGCCGGCGCCCTGCGAGAGGGCCACTTCGTCCTGGCCTCAGGCCGCCACAGCCCCATCTTCCTCCAGAAAAATCTGGTGTTCCAGTACGCCGACCGCACCGAACGCCTGTGCCGCGCCTTGGCTGAGCGGATTTTCGGCGAATTCGGCAAACCGGACGTGATCGTCGCCCCAGCGGTGGGCGCCATCATGCCCGGTTATGAGGTCGCCCGGGCGCTGGGCGTCCCCTCCATCTATGTGGAGCGCGAGGACGGTCGCTTTCAGCTACGCCGCGCCTTCAAGATCGCGCCGGGCGCCAAGGTGGTGGTGGTTGAGGACGTGATCACCACGGGCGGGTCGTTCCGGGAGGCGGTCGAGCCCATCGAGGCGGTCGGCGGCCAGGTGCTGTGCTGCGCCTGCATCGTCGATCGGTCCGGCGGGCGGGCCCAGGTGGGCTGGCCCCTGGTGGCCCTGGCCACGGTCGACTTCCCCTCCTACGGCCCCGACGAGGTGCCGCCGGACCTGGCCGCCCTGCCGGCGGAGGAGCCCGGCTCCAAGAGGCTGAACCGATGAGCGCTCTGCGCCTGGGGATCAATATCGACCACGTGGCGACCATCCGGAACGCCCGCGGCGCGGCCTATCCGGACCCGGTTCGGGCCGCCGAAATGGCCATCGCCGCCGGCGCCGACGGGATCACCGCCCATCTGCGCGAGGACCGCCGGCATATCTCCGACGCCGATATCGACGCCCTGGCGGTGATCGTGAAGCGCCGCGGCCGGCCGCTGAACCTGGAGATGGCGGTG
>CAZERE010000105.1:8762-11110 GCA_964515365.1 uncultured Phenylobacterium sp.
CAACATCCAAATGGGCCACGTGGTGAGCAACCCGGAGATGGCGGTGACGGCCGAGATGGAGGCCATCGCGCTCCGCCACCTGCCGCACGCCGCCTGCCTGGTGCCTGAGCGCCGGGAAGAGGTGACCACCGAAGGCGGCCTCGACCTGGTCAAGGGCCACAACCACATCGCTCCCGTCGTCGGCCGACTGGCGGCGGCCGGCATCCGCGTCTCCTGTTTCATCGACGCCGACCTGGAGCAGGTGGCGTCGGCCAAGGCCATGGGCGCCCAGGTGGTGGAGCTTCACACCGGCGCCTATTGCGACGCCGTCCGCGACGGCGATCCCCGGGCGGCCGAGCTGCTGACGCGACTGCGCGCCGCCGCCGCCGAGGCTTCGCGCCTGGGCCTGGAGGTCCATGCCGGCCACGGGATCGACTATGAGACGGTCAAGCCCATCGCCGCCATTCCGCAGGTGGCCGAGCTGAACATCGGCCATTTCCTGATTGGCGAGGCCATCTTCATCGGCCTGCCGGCCGCCATCCAGCGGATGCGGGCCCTGATGGACCAGGCCCGGGCGGAGCTGGCGGCGTGATCATTGGCCTGGGCTCCGACCTCGCCGACATCCGGCGCATCGAAAAGACCCTGGAGCGGTTCGGCGAGCGGTTCGTCAAACGCATCTTCACCGACATCGAAGTCCGGCGCTCCGAGCGCAAGCCTGACCGCGCGGCCAGCTACGCCAAGCGGTTCGCCGCCAAGGAGGCGTGTTCAAAGGCGCTTGGCACGGGGTTCCGGCGGGGCGTCTTCTGGCGCGACATGGGGGTGGCCAACATGCCGTCCGGCGCGCCGACCATGGCGCTGACCAACGGCGCCTTGAAGCGGCTGCAGGAGATCACGCCCGCCGGCCACCGGGCGGTGGTGCATGTCACGCTCACCGACGACCATCCCTACGCCCAGGCTTTCGTGATCATCGAGGCCGTGCCCGAATAGCCGCAGCCCTGCGGCGAATCGCCGATTACGGCGAGTTCACGGGGGGCTGGCTTGCTAGAGCCGGCGCCAGACGATAGCTAAACCCCTTCCGCGCGCTGCAGCGCGCCGCAGAGAACACGCATGAGCGAGAATGTGCACAGCGCGCCGGCGTCCGATAAGCCCGACGCGGTGCAGGAGATCGTCGAGATCGTGAAGACGGTCGTCTACGCCCTGCTGATCGCCCTGGTCCTGCGGGTCCTGCTGTTCCAGCCGTTCACCATCCCCTCGGCCTCAATGGAGCCGAACCTGCTGGAAGGCGACTACATCATCGTCTCCAAGTATGCGTACGGCTATTCCCGGCACTCGATCCCCTTCAGCCCGCCCCTGTTCGAAGGCCGGATCGCCGCCCGCGCCCCGTCCCGCGGGGACATCATCGTCTTCAAGCTGCCCCGCGACGGCCGCACCGACTACATCAAGCGGCTGATCGGCCTGCCCGGCGACCGCATCGAGGTCCGCGGCGGGCAGATCATCCTGAACGGCCAGCCCGTGCCGCGGGAGGCCATGTCGCCGGGCCTGATCGACACCGGCTATGGCTTCACCCGCGAGGTCATGCGCTTCCGCGAGACCCTGCCCGACGGCCGCACCTATGTGACCTACGACATGGGCGCCGACGGCGAGATGGACAACAAGGGTCCTTTCCTGGTCCCCGAAGGCCACTACTTCTTCATGGGCGACAACCGGGACAACTCCCTCGACAGCCGCGCCCCGGCCGAGATCGGCGTGGGCTATGTCCCGGCCGATCATCTGGTGGGCAAGGCCGAGATCATCCTGTTGTCCTGGGAACGGGCCGCCTCGCTGTTCAAGCCCTGGACCTGGGTGACCGAGGCGCGGCCCGGCCGGTTCTTCAATATCCTCCAGTGACCGGCCGCCTATGAACCGCCGGGAGGCCGCCGTCGCCGAACTCGAGGCGAGGATCGGCCATGTGTTCCATGATCGCGAACTGCTGGAGCGCGCACTGACCCATGCGAGCGTGGGGGAGGGGGCGCCCACGGCGGCGTCCTCGCCTGCGACGGCGTCCGGATCGACGCGCGGCGAAGGTCCGGCGTCGGTCTCTCGGCCCCGATGCATGAACCGCGCCCCTTCCCGGCCGGCCGCCGGGCTGACCGCCCATGTCGGGCGGGGGGGCGGCGTCAGGCGAAGACGGTGGTGACATGCGCCTCGGCGATCGGCGCGCCCTGCGGCGTGGCGATGGAGACGCGGCTCACGCATTGGCGCCGCCCGCCGCGGAGCAGGCGCGCCCGCGCCTCCAGATCGCAGGCCGCGGCCGGGGCGAGGAAGCTGACCGAAAGCGTCGAGGTCCCGCCCCCGCGCGGCGCGTGCGGCAGGCCCAGGATCCCGGCCGC
>CAZERE010000106.1:0-10747 GCA_964515365.1 uncultured Phenylobacterium sp.
CCGAACCCTTTGTGAGCGCGAGCCGGGCGGCCGGCGCCGACCGGCATATCGGCAAGCCCTTCACCGCCAATATTCTGTTCAGCGCCATCGAAAGCGTCCTGACCCACTGAGCCCGGGGCCGGAGCCGGGGCGCGCCCGGCGTCAGTCCCGCGGCCGGCCGTTCGATTCCAGCAGCTTCCGCATCAGCTCGATCTGCTCCTGCTGGGCGGCCAGCAGGGCCTCCAGTTGCTGGACGCGCATCTGGTCCAGCTTGTCGTGCAGGGCCATGATCTCGATCTCGGCCTTCAGATTGACCTCGTAGTCGTGGCTGGCGTTGACCCGGTCCTTCGCCGCCTGCCGGTTCTGGCTCATCATGATGAAGGGCGCCTGGATGGCCGCCAGCATCGAGAGCAGCAGGTTGAGGAAGATGAAGGGATAGGGATCGAAGGCCCCCCGCCCCAGGGTCAGGTTCAGCAGGGTCCAGGCGGTCAGGAAGGCGGCGAAGCCCAGGATGAATTTCCACGATCCGCCGATGGTGGCCACCCGATCGGCCAGGCGCTGGGCGAAGGTCTGGTCATCCTCGAAGCGCTCATTGACGTCCCGGCTCACCGGGCTGCGGTTCACCGTGGTCGCCAGGACCCGCCGCTCGGCCTCGTCCAGGGCGCTGGCGGGCTTGCCCAGCCACCGCTTCGCCGCCTCGCCGAGGCGACCGCCTTGCTCGCTCATGGGACTCTTCTCCGGGATAGATGCGCCGGCATCATCGCGGGTTCGTGGCGCAAGACGCCAGCCGTTTGATCCTGATGAGATGACGCAGGGGCGCGGGCGAGGCCACGTCTTTTCCATGGTCCTCAGGACAAACCCATTGCATAGTGCAACTGGAATGCCCCGCGGCGGACAAGGAAGGACCCCCGATGGCCAGGCTCGTGTTTGGAATGAACCAGTCCCTGGACGGCTATGTGGACCATATGAGGTTTTCGCCAGACCCTACCCTGTTCCGCCACTTCGTCGCCGAGGCGGAGGCTCAGGCCGGCAGCGTCTATGGCCGCGAGATGTATGAGATCATGCGCTATTGGGACGACGACCAGCCCGACTGGGGCGCCGACGAGCAGGCCTTCGCCGCGGCCTGGCGGAAACAGCCGAAGTGGGTCGCCTCGCGGACGCTGACCTCGGTCGGCCCCAACGCCACCCTGCTGGGGGAGGATCTCGCGGCCGCCATCAGGGCGCTCAAGGCCGAGCAGACCGGCGAGATCGAGGTGGCCGGGCCGGTCCTGGCCCACAGCCTCACCGCCCTCGGCCTGATCGACGAGTACCGCATCTATCTGCACCCGGTGGTGCTGGGCGAAGGCGCGCCCTATTTCGCCGGGCCCCGGCCGCCGCTGCGCCTGATGAGCCATGACCGGATCGGCGAGGACGTGATCCGCCTGACCTACGTCCCGGCCTGAGGCCCCTCGTCCCGCCTGGGCCTCGCTAGGGCGCCAGCCGGTAGCCGCCGGCCTCGGTGAGCAGCAGGCGGGCATTGCCCGGGTCCGGCTCGATCTTCTGGCGCAGGCGGTAGACGTGGGTTTCCAGGGTGTGGGTGGTGACCCCGGCATTGTAGCCCCAGACCTCGGCCAGAAGCTCCTCGCGGGAGACCGACTTGTCGCCGGCCCGGTAGAGGTACTTCAGGATGTTGGTCTCCTTCTCGGTGAGCCGGATCTTGCGCTCGTTCTCGTCCACCAGGATCTTGGCCGAGGGCCGGAACTCATAGCCGCCGAGCTGGAAGACCGCGCCTTCCGACTGTTCGTGGCTGCGCAGCTGGGCGTGGATGCGGGCCAGCAGCACGGCGAACCGATAGGGCTTGGTGACATAGTCGTTGGCCCCGGCCTCCAGGCCCTGGACCGTGTCCTCGTCCGAGGACGCCGCCGTCAGCATGATGACCGGGGCGGCCAGGCCCTGGTCGCGCAGGGCCTTGCAGACCTCGCGGCCGTTCATGTCGGGCAGGTCGACGTCCAGCAGCACCAGGTCCGGGCGGCTTTCCTGGGCCAGGCGGACGCCCTCGGCGCCGGTGGCGGCCTCGACAGCGAGGAACTCGTCGTTCAGTTGGAGTTGTTCGGCGACGGCGCCGCGCAGGTCGTCGTCGTCGTCGATGATCAGCAGGGTCTTTCTTTGCGCCATGGGCCAGAACATGCACCGTGTCGCCGTCTGCGGGCAAAGAAATTTGGGAGCTGCGCCTTGATCTTCCACGCCGATTCCAGCGGCCGCTTCCGGGCCGGCGACCATCTGATGGCCTGCGCCATCGGCCGCGGGGGCATGGCGCCGGCGGCCGACAAGCGCGAGGGGGACGGGATCTCCCCCATCGGGATCTGGCCCCTGCGCTATGTCCTCTACCGACCCGACCGGGGTGCGGCGCCCGTCACCGCCCTGCCGGTGCGGGCCATCGCGCCGGAGGACGGCTGGTGCGATGATCCCGCCCATCCCGACTACAACCACTTGGTGAAGCGGCCCTTCGCCGCCAGCCACGAGCTCCTGTGGCGGGAGGACGGGCTCTACGACCTGGTGGTGGTGCTGGGCCACAATGACGATCCGCCCGTCGCCCCCCTGGGCTCGGCCATCTTCCTGCACCTGGCCAAGCCGGACTATGCGCCCACCGAGGGCTGCATCGCGCTCTCACGGCCCGATCTTATGGCGGTGCTAAGCAGGGCCGCGCCGGGCGACGCCCTGGCGATCGAGGCCTGAACCCTCCCGGTGATCGCCGAATGGCGTCGGCGTCCTTCCGCTCATGCCTCCTCACCGTCATGGCCCGGCTTGACCGGGCCATCCATGCACACCGGCGAACGACCGTGCGCATGGACCCTCGGGTCAAGCCCGAGGGTGACGGAAGCAGAAACGGCTAGGCCTTCACCCCGCCCGCGCGCCGAACAGGGCCGAGCCCACCCGGACGCTGGTGGCGCCGAAGCGGACGGCGGTCTCGAAATCCCCGCTCATCCCCATGGAGAGCCGCGAAAGCCCGTTGCGCGCAGCGATCTTGCCCAGCAGGGCGAAGTGCGGCCCCGGCGGCTCATCGGCCGGCGGAATGCACATCAGCCCCTCGATCTCCAGGCCATAGGTCGCCCGGCACAGGGCGATGAAGGCGTCGGCCTCGGCGGGCGCGATCCCGGCCTTCTGCGGCTCCTCGCCGGTATTGACCTGGACAAAGAGGCGCACCGCCTTGCCCTGGGCCTGGATCTCATCGGCCAGCACCTTGGCCAGGCGCTCGCGGTCCAGGGTCTCGATGACGTCGAAAAAGGCCACGGCGTCCTTGGCCTTGTTGGTCTGCAGGGGACCGATCAGGCGCAGTTCGACGCCATCGCGGTGGTCGGCCCAGCGCTCCTGCGCCTCCTGCACCCGGTTTTCGCCGAAGATTGTCTGGCCCGCCGCCAGCACCTGGGCCACAGGCTCCCAGGGCTGTTGCTTGGAGACCGCCACCAGGGTCACATCGGCCGGGTCGCGGCCGGCGGCGCGCGCGGCGCGGGCGATCCTGTCCAGCACCTCGGCGCGGGCGGCGGCACAATCGAAGGGGGCGTCGGGCATGGCGGGAGATTTCTGCTTCTGGGACCTGCGGCGGACCGCATGGTCCTTAAGCCGCCGGGCGCGGGCGCAAAACCCCCTGCCGCCGCTTCTGCTGTTCACCGACCCGGTCCGGACCCCCGATCCTGTCGCCGCCGCGGCCGCCCTGCCGCCAGGCGCGGCGGTGATCTACCGGGCGTTCGGGGCGCCAGAGGCCCTGGCCGTGGCCCGCGCCCTGCGCCGGGCGACCCGGGACCGCGGGGTGAAGCTGCTGATCGGCGCCGATCCGGCCCTGGCCCGCGCGGTGGGGGCCGACGGCGTCCACCTGCCCGAGCGCCTGGCCCACAGGGCGCGCGGCCTGCGCCGCGCCCGGCCCCGCTGGCTGGTGACGGCGGCGGCCCACAGCCTGCCGGCCGCCCGCCGGGGCCTCGATCTCGGCGCCCAGGCGGTGGTGGTCTCGGCGATCTTTCCCAGCCGCAGTTCCAGCGCCGGCCCGCCCCTCGGCCCGATGCGCCTCGCCGCCCTGGTCCGCGCCGCCGGCGGCCCTGTCTATGCGCTGGGCGGGATCAACACGAAAAACGCCCGGCGGCTGCTGGCCTCGGGCGTGGTGGGTCTGGCGGCGGTGGAAGGGCTTTCGCCCCGATAGTCTGGACCCCTGGTCCTAGAACTTCAGGGCCGTCTCGAGCCGCACCCGCGGGGCGGCGTCGGTGGGCTGGGTCTTCTTGAAGGCCGGTTCGTCCTTCTCCCCCAGGGCGACGGCGCCGCCGACGCGGAGGCTCGGCGTCACACTGAAGTAGGCGCCGGCCTGCACGTCGTTCAGCTGCACGTCACGGCCGGTGGGCTGGTCCAGATCGAGGGACACGCCCCAGCGGCCGTTCTGCACGCCCCACTTCAGGGTCTTTCCCCCCTGAGGCAGAGCTTCGCTGCGGACGGTGAAATCGACGCCTTTCGGCTTGGCGGCCTGGGCGTGCGCCATCGTCGACCCCAGGAGGGTCATGACGCTCGCCAACAAAACCGTCGTCCGGAAGGACATTTTCACCGTCGAAGGGCCCCCTGCGCCCCGCAGGCGCCGATCAGGTGGTCCGATCCGCGCCGTCTTTTCGATTAGAGGTCCCGGAACGCGCGGGTCAACCGGGCGATGCGCGACTCCGGGCCTTGGCCGCACAATGGCCCGTTCATGTGGCGCCAGGGCCACGTGATTCCTGTTTGGCGCCTGCAGTCAGGTTGTTATAGAGGGCGCGGACGCGGGGGCGGCGCTGCGGCGTGATCACGACGCGGAAATTTTCACTGGAGACGGATGAACATGCCGTTTGTGCGCGGAGCTCGCCTTTCTAAGATCTCTGCCGGCGTCCTGGCGCTCAGCCTGGTTTCGCTGTCGGCCTGCGCCTCGCGCGGGAATGACGATGGCGGTTTCCGCCTGTTCGGCGGCGGCGACGCCGATGAGGCTCCGGCCGCCTCCATCTCGGTCAATGGCTATCTGTGGCGCGCCAGCCTCGACACCCTGGCCTTCATGCCCCTGGTGTCGGCCGACCCCTATGGCGGCCTGATCATCACCGACTGGTATTCCAGCGAAGAGCTGCCCAATGAGCGGTTCAAGGCGACGGTCTACATTCTGGACTCCCGCCTGCGGGCCGATGGCCTGAACGTGGCCCTGTTCAAGCAGGTCCGCGGCGCCGACGGCCAGTGGACCGACGCCCCGCCCTCGGCCCAGACCGAGGTCGATCTGGAGAACGCCATCCTGACCCGGGCCCGCCAGCTTCGACTTTCGAACATCCGGGGCTGACGCCCCGGGGCGCGTTCAGCCTGCCAGATCGAACGCGCCGTCCCTGCCGTGGCCGGCGCGCCCAATAGAGGCTCGCCGGTCTTCGTTCCCTACAAGATCGTGAAGGCTGCCAGTCATGGCGCGCTACAATCCCAAGGACGTCGAGCCCAAGTGGCGCAAGGCCTGGACCGACGCCGAGGTCTTCAAGGCTGAGATCAAGCCCGACCAGCCGAAATACTATGTGCTGGAGATGTTCCCCTATCCGTCGGGGCGTCTGCACATGGGCCATGTGCGCAACTATGCGCTCGGCGACGTGGTGGCCCGCTTCAAGCGCGCCCGCGGCTTCAACGTCCTGCACCCCATGGGCTGGGACGCCTTCGGGCTGCCGGCCGAGAACGCGGCCATCGAGCGCGGCGTCGATCCCCGCGGCTGGACCTATCAGAACATCGGCCGGATGCAGGACGAGCTGAAGCAGCTCGGCCTCTCCATCGACTGGAGCCGGGAATTCGCCACCTGCGACGTGGAATATTACGGCAAGCAGCAGTCCTGGTTCCTCGACCTGCTGGCCCGCGGCCTGGTCTATCGCCGCGAGGGCGTGGTCAACTGGGACCCGGTGGATCAGACCGTCCTGGCCAATGAGCAGGTGGTGGACGGCCGCGGCTGGCGCTCAGGCGCGGTGGTCGAGAAGCGCAAGCTGAACCAGTGGTTCATGCGCATCACCGACTATGCCGATGAGCTGATCGACGACCTGAAGAGCCTGGACCGCTGGCCCGACAAGGTCCGGCTGATGCAGGAGAACTGGATCGGGCGCTCCAAGGGCCTGAAGTTCGCCTTCCCCTGGGCGGGCGCCGCCCCGGCCGGCTTCGAGGCTGGCCTGAACGTCTACACCACCCGCCCCGACACCCTCTACGGGGCGAGCTTCGTGGGCATTGCGCCGGACCACCCCCTGGCCGAACAGCTGGCCGCCGCCGATCCCAAGGTCGCCGCCTTCATCGCCGAGTGCCGCAAGGGCGGGGCCAGCGCCGCCGAGATCGAGACCGCCGAGAAGATCGGCTACGAGACCGGCCTCACCGTCGCCCATCCCTTCGACCCGAACTGGAAGCTGCCGGTCTGGATCGCCAACTTCATCCTGATGGACTACGGCACCGGCGCCATCTTCGCCTGCCCGGCCCACGACCAGCGCGACCTGGACTTCGCCCGCAAGTACGACCTGCCCGTCAAGCCGGTGGTCCTGCCGCCCGGCGAGGCGCCCGACAGCGTCCGTGTCGAGACCGAGGCCTATACGGGCCCCGGCGTGATCTTCAATTCGGGCTTCCTGGACGGCCTGGACATCGAGGCCGCCAAGGCCTGCGCCATCGCCAGGATCGAAGAGCTGGGCCTGGGCGAAGGCGCCACCGTCTATCGCCTGCGCGACTGGGGCGTGGCCCGCCAGCGGGGCTGGGGCTGCCCGGTGCCGGTGATCCACTGCGCCAAGTGCGGCGTCGTGCCGGTGCCCAAGGACCAGTTGCCCGTCGCCCTGCCCGACGACCTGGAGTTCGGCAAGCCCGGCAATGCGCTGGACCGCCATCCCACCTGGAAGCATGTGGACTGCCCGGCCTGCGGCGGGGCCGCCACGCGCGAGACCGACACGCTGGACACCTTCGTCGACTCCTCCTGGTACTTCGCCCGCTTCACCGACACGACCGCCGAGGCGCCGATCGACAAGGCCGCCGCCGACTACTGGCTGCCGGTGGACCAGTATGTGGGCGGCATCGAGCATGCCGTCCTGCACCTGCTCTATGCCCGCTTCGTCACCAAGGCCCTGGCCGACGAGGGCATGCTGTCGGTGCGCGAGCCCTTCGCCGGCCTGTTCACCCAGGGCATGGTCACCCACGAGACCTATCGCCGGGCGTCCGGCGAATGGCTGGAGCCGGGCGATGTGGAGATCGAAACCACCGGAAACACCCGCCGCGCCGTCCTGACGGCCTCCGGCGAGGAGGTGGTGATCGGCGACGTCGAGAAGATGTCGAAGTCCAAGAAGAACACCGTGGCCCCCGAAGAGATCTTCGAGGTCTACGGGGTCGACGCCGCCCGCCTGTTCGTCCTGTCCGACAGCCCGCCCGAACGCGACACCCAGTGGTCCAATTCCGGGGTCGAGGGCGCCTGGCGCTTCGTCAACCGGGTCTGGGCCGAGTTTGAGAGCCAGCCGGTCAGCGTTCCCGCCGCAGAGCCTGACGAGGCGGCCATGGCCCTCACCCGGGCCAGCCACCGGCTGATCAAGGCCATGACCGAGGCGGTGGACGATTTCCGGTTCAATTCCGGCATCGCGCGCCTGTACGAATTCCTCAATGTTCTCAAGGCCCACCCGGCCCAGAACGCCAGTCCCGCCGTGCTCGCGGCCCGTCATGAGGCCCTGTCGGTCTTCGCCCGGCTGGTCGCGCCCTTCACGCCGCACCTGGCCGAGGAGTGCTGGGCGACGATCGGCGGCCAAGGTCTGGTGGCTGTCGCGCCCTGGCCCGACTATGATCCCGCCCTGGCGGAGGACTCCGTCAAGATCCTGCCCGTGCAGGTGAACGGCAAGCGTCGCGGCGAGATCAGCGCGCCCGCCGGCGCCGAGCCGGCCGATGTGGAGAAGATGGTGCTTGACGACCCGGAGATCGCACGGCGCCTTGAGGGCCTGACCATCCGCAAGGTGATCGTGGTCAAGGACCGTATCGTCAACATCGTGGCCAACTAGGTGATGACCAGACCCCTCCGCCTCTCAGGCCTCCTGGCGCTCAGCCTCGTGACGCTCGTCCTCTCAGGCTGCGGCTTCCGGCCCCTCTATGCCGAGCCGGGCGTCGCCCTGGGCCTGTCTGACATCGATGTCGCCAGCCCCCGCGGCCGGGCCGGCTATCTCGTCACCGAGGCCCTGAACGACGCCCTGGCCACCCGGCCCGGCGCCGCGGCCTGGCGCCTGGATCTGGACCTGTCGGAACAGCGGTTCCCCCGCGGCTTGCGGGTGGACAATGTGGCCACCCGCTACGAATACGTCCTGACGGCGGCCTATACCCTGCGGGCGGGCGCGACCGGCGAGCCGGCCAAGACCGGCCGGGTCCGGGTCGAGCTGACCTATGATTCCGCCGACCAGCCCTATGCCTCCATCACCGCCCAGCAGGACGCCCAGGAGCGGGCCGCCGCCGAGGCCGCCCGGCGCATCCAGCTGGAGCTGGCCGCCTGGTTCGCCGAGCGGCCGGGCTCCTAGGAGCCGGCCGGCATGATCCTCAGCCGCCGGCCAGACGTCGAACGCTTCCTGGCCAAGCCCGACGCCGCCATGCGCGGCGCCGTGATCTATGGCCGTGACATCGGCGTGGTGCGGGAACGGGCCACCCAGCTGGCCGGCAAGGTCGTGCCCAATCCCGACGATCCCTTCGATGTCGCCCTGCTGACCGACGGGGATATCGACGGCGACGCCGGGCGGCTGGACAACGAGCTGGCCTCCCAGTCCCTGATGGGCGGCCGGCGCCTGGTGCGGCTGAAACTCTCCAGCGAGAAGGCCAGCCTCGACAAGATGGCCGCCGAGGCCATGAAGGGCCATGTGGACGGCGTCTTCAATCCCGAGGCCTTCTTCCTGATCGAGGCCGGCGCGCTGGGCCGGGACTCCGCCCTGCGCAAGATCGCCGAGAAGGCGCCCGCCTGCGCCGTCATCCCCTGCTACGAGGATGAGCCCGGCGACATGGCCCGCCTGGTCCGTGAGGCCCTGAACGCCGAGGGCGTGGGGCTGAACACCGAGGCGCTCGCCCTCTTCGTCGCCCGCCTGCCCAAGGATCGCGGCGTGGCCCGGCAGGAGATCGAGCGGCTGATCCTCTATCTCGGCCCCCGCAGCAGCGTCACCGCTACGCCCAAGGACCTGGACGACTTCTTAGGGGTCGAGCCCGAGGCCTCCCTGGCCGATGCGGCCTCCGACGCCTTCGGCGGTCGCATCGCCGAGGCCCAGAGCGGCCTGCGCCGGGCCGCCGCCGAGGGGGAGAGCGGCCCCGCCGCCGTCCGCGCCATCAGCCAGCACCTGGCCCGCCTGCGCCGCACCCTGACCCTGGTAAAGAGCGGGGCCGGCCTGCCCGAGGCCGCCAAGGCGTCGGGCGTGTTCTGGAAGAGCGAGCGGGAATTCCTGCGCCAGGCCCGCGCCTGGAGCCTGGAGACCCTGGACGTGGTCCAACCCGAGGTCCTGGCCGCCGACCGGGCCTGCAAGACCACCGGCAGCCCCGACCGCCTGATCGCCGAACGCCTCGCCCTGACCATCGCCGCCCGCGCCCGGCGGATGGGATTGTAGGCCAAGGCGCCCTCGCGCCGGTGGCGCTTTCAAGAGGCGACACGAAGGGCACAAAGGGGCGCGAAGGACACAAAGACCAGACCGCAGAACCCTTCGTGTCCTTGGCTGCCTTCCTGTTCTTCGTGCCCCCCTCTTTTCAGGTCACGGAGGTGAACTCACCCCGTGCGGGACAGTCTCCGGCAGAGGTCGTCCAGCTGCTCGAGCGTCTTGTAGCTGATCTTCAGTTCGCCGGCGCCGCCGCGGTCGGCGATCTGGACCGAGAGGCCGAGCACCTCGGCCAGGTCGTTCTCCAGGGCCAGGGTGTCGGTGTCCTTGTCGGCGCCTGAGCCGCCACCGCTGCGCGCGCCACCACCACGGGCCGCCGGCTCGGCGCCCTTGCGCGCCAGGGCCTCGGTGTCGCGCACCGACAGCCCCTTGGCCATGACCTGCTGCGCCAGGGCCTCGGCATTGTCCGAGGTGATCAGGGCCCGGGCGTGGCCGGCCGAGAGCTTGCCCTCCACCACCAGATTCAGCACCGAGCCGGGCAGGGTCAGCAGACGCAGCATGTTGGCCACATGGCTGCGGCTCTTGCCCACCACCTGGGCGACCATCTCCTGGCTGCGGCCGAACCGGGCGATCAGCACCTCATAGCCGCGGGCCTCGTCGATGGGGTTGAGATCGGCCCGCTGGACGTTCTCGACAATGGCGATCTCCATCACCTGCAGGTCGTCGAGCTCGCGGACCACGACGGGCACATTGTGCAGGCCGACCTTCTGGGCCGCCCGCCAGCGCCGCTCGCCGGCGACGATCTCGAAGCGGCCATTGGGCTTCGGCCGGACCAGGATCGGCTGCAGCACGCCGCGTTCGCGGATCGAGTTGGCCAGCTCCTCCATGGCCTCGTCATGGAACACGGTGCGAGGCTGGGTCGGGTTGGAATCGACCAGGTCGATCGGCAGCTCGCGCGGGGGCGCCCCGGGCGCGGCGCCGCCCGACTCCGACGCCGTGGCGGCGGTCGCCGCGCCGTCGGCGTTCTCGTCCTCGGCCTCGCCCAACAGGGCCGACAAGCCCCGGCCCAGGCCCCTGCGGTTTTCCGCCATGCTCATATTCCCAACTCTTTAGGCGGCCTTGGCGCGCCGCTGGCGCTCGCGGACCACGACTTCGCGGGCGAGCTTCAGATAGGCCTGGCTGCCGGCGCATTTGAGATCATAGACCAG
>CAZERE010000107.1:0-8568 GCA_964515365.1 uncultured Phenylobacterium sp.
CCTTGGCCTCGCCCAGGGCCTCGGTGATGACGGACAGGCGCTCAGCCTTGGTGGCGTCCACCGCCCGGTAGTCCAGCCGCTGGACGAAGCGGTCCCACACCGCGTCGTCGAGGGCGTGGGGACTGGCCCGTTCGGTGACGGCGTCGCGCACCATGGCCTGGAAGGCCTTGGGCTCGATCTCGGCCCGGGCGGCGGCGACGATCCTGAATCCGTCGGGCAGGAAGCCGTCGGCGTCCAGGAAATAGAGGGACGGGAACAGCATCCGCAGGGCGAGGTCCCCGGCGCCTCCGAACAGGACGATCGCATCGGCTTCAGGCGCCTTGGGCATGGAATCACCTTCCTGGCTGGAAAACGGTCGGGGTGTGGTGGAGCTCGGGACGAGTTAGCCTTAACTCCATTGAGGCAACGTCAAGGCCATGGCCCGGTTCGCATCGAACCGCCAAGGCGTCTGAAGAAGGAGCCAACATCGCCCGGGGGCGTTCTGCGCCCATGGGGGCGGATTTCACAGCATGACGATTATCGAACACACACCTGCAGAGCTGGGGCCGCCGACCCTGGACCTGACCCGCTCGGCCCTGTTTCTCGACCTGGACGGCACGCTGGCGCCCATTGTGGCGCGCCCCCAGGACGTGGGGCCCGAACCCCGCCGCACCGCCATCCTGGAGGAGCTGGTCCGGCGCATGGATGGCCGGGTGGCCATACTTTCCGGCCGCACCCTGGCCGAGATCGATCACATTCTCGACGGCGCCGTGCGCCCCGTGGCCGCCGTCCACGGCCTGGACCGGCGCGAGCCGGACGGGACCCACAGCCCGCCTGAGCCTCATCCCGATCTTCCGGAGGTGGCCGCCGCCTTCCATGGCCTGGCGACCGCCGCGCCGGGCCTGCTGGTGGAAACCAAGGGGCTCAGCGTCGCCCTCCACTACCGCCAGGCGCCCGACCAGGAGGCCGCCGTCCGCGCCCTGGCCGGGGATTGGGCCGCCCGCACGGGGCTGAAGATGCAGCCCGGGCACATGGTGGTCGAGCTGCGCACCCCAGGCCCGGACAAGGGCGATTCCCTGGCAGCCTTCATGGAGGCCGCGCCGTTTCGCGGGGCGATCCCGGTCTTTGTCGGCGACGACCAGACCGACGAACCGGCCTTCGCGGCGGCCCGCAGGCTGGGCGGCGCCGGCGTGCTTGTAGGACAAATTCGGAACAGTGCGGCGACCCATCGGTTGGAGGATGTGAGCGCTGTGCTGAACTGGCTGGAGGCCGCCCTATGAGTCGTCTGATCGTCGTGTCCAACCGGGTGAACCCCCCCGGCGGCAAGGGCGAGGAAAGTGTCGGCGGCCTGGCCATGGCCCTGGCCGCGGCGCTGCGGGAATATTCCGGCATCTGGTTCGGCTGGAGCGGGCGGACCACGCCGATGTTCACCGGCCAGCTGGCCATGCGCCGCATCGAGGGCGTCACCGTCGCCACCGTCGATCTCGAGGAAAGCGACTATCAGGAATATTACAACGGCTACGCCAACAAGACGCTCTGGCCCCTCTTCCACTACCGGGTCGATCTGACGGCCTATGACCGCACCTTCGACGAGGGCTATCAGCGGGTGAACCGCCGGTTCGCCGAGACCCTGCGGCCCCTGATCGAGCCGGACGACCTCATCTGGGTCCATGACTACCACCTGATCCCCATGGCCCGGGAGCTGCGGCGCTTAGGGGTCAAGAACCGGATCGGCTTCTTCCTGCACATTCCCTGGCCGGCCCATCAGCTGATGGTCACCCTGCCCAGCCACAAGGCCCTGGTCGAGGCCCTGTTCGACTATGACCTGGTGGGTTTCCAGACGCCGGAATATGTCACCGCCTTCCAGGAATACGTCCTGGCCGAGGCTGGCGGCGAGATCCTGGGCGAGGACCGGCTGAAGGCCTTCGGGCGCACCGTGCAGACCGGCGCCTTCCCCATCGGCGTCGACGCCCAGGACTTCGCCGAGATGGTCGCCTCCGACCGGGCGGCCAAGACCTATGACCGGATGGCCGCCCATACGGTGTTTCGCAAGCTGATCATCGGCGTCGACCGGCTGGACTATTCCAAGGGCCTGGAGGAACGGTTCCTCGGCTTCGAGCGGTTCCTGGCCGACAATCCCGAGCTGCGGCGGGAGGTGCTGATGGTGCAGGTGGCCCCGGTCAGCCGGGAGTCGGTCAATTCCTATCAGGAGATCCGCGGCCGGCTGGACGCCCTCTCCGGCCGCATCAATGGCGAGCATGCCGACCTGGACTGGAACCCCCTGCGCTGCGTCAACCGCAACTATCGCCGGGACGAGCTGGCCGGACTCTATCGCGCGGCCAAGGTCGGGCTGGTGACGCCCCTGCGGGACGGCATGAACCTGGTGGCCAAGGAGTATGTCGCAGCGCAGGACCCCAAGGACCCTGGCGTCCTGATCCTGTCGCGCTTCGCCGGCTCGGCCAATCAGCTGCCCGCCGCCCTGATCGTCAATCCCAACAGTCCCGAAGAGATTTCCGAAGCCCTCAAGCGCGCGCTCACCATGCCGCTGGCGGAGCGAATCGAGCGTTGGCGCGCTTTGTTCAGCAATGTTCAGGGCGAGGATGTGGGCGCCTGGCGTGACGCCTTTGTCGGCGCCCTGGCCGGCGAGGATCCGGTCCAGGAGGCCTCCGCCCTGGCGAGCTGACGGGAGAGTGATCCATGGCGGAGAAACTGGCGCGCTACCGGGAGATGCGCGACTTCGCCAAGACGCAGGAGCCGTCCGGGGCCGACGCCGTCACGCCCTCCAAACGCCTGCGCTTCGTCATCCAGAAGCACGCCGCCACCCGCCTGCACTATGATTTCCGCCTCGAGCTGGACGGGGTGTTCAAGTCCTGGGCGGTGACCCGGGGCCCGTCCCGCGATCCCGCCGACAAGCGCCTGGCCGTGGCCACCGAGGACCACCCCCTGGGCTATGGCGACTTCGAAGGGACCATCCCCCAGGGCGAATATGGCGGCGGCTCGGTCATGCTGTGGGACCGGGGCTATTGGGCGCCCGAGCCGGGCTTCGATCCCGAAGAGGCCCTGAAGAAGGGCGAGCTGAAATTCGTGCTCGAGGGCGAGCGCCTGCACGGCGGCTGGGTGCTGGTGCGGATGAAGCGCGACCGCACCGGCGGCAAGCGGGAGAACTGGCTGCTGATCAAGCATCGCGACGAGGCCGCCGTCGAGGGCGACGATCTGCTGAAGACCGCCGACACCTCGGTCGCCTCGGGCCGGGCCATGGAGGCGATCGCCGCAGGGACCGGCAAGGGACCCAAGCCCTTCATGCGCGGCAAGGCCAAAGCGGCCGCTCCGGCCGACGATGTCTGGGAGAGCCGGCCCAAGGGCGAGCCCGCCAAGACGACGGCGACAACCAAGTCGAAACCTGCCGCCAAGGCCGCACCCAAGGCCAAGACCGCAAAGCCCGCCGAGGCCAAGACTGCGTCGGCCCTGCCGGGCTTCGTCGCGCCCCAGCTCTGCAAGTCGGTGGACCGGCCGCCGCAGGGGACCGGCTGGGCCCACGAGATCAAGTTCGACGGCTATCGCCTGCAGTTGCGGGTCAAGGACGGCAAGGCGACCTTGAAGACCCGCAAGGGCCTGGACTGGACCGAGAAGTTCGCCGCCATCGCCGACCACGCCTCAGCCCTGCCGGACGGCCTCTATGACGGCGAGGCCGTGGCCCTGGACGACAACGGCGCCCCGGACTTCCCCGCCCTGCAGGCCGCCCTGTCCGATGGCCATAGCGAGGACCTGATCTTCTTCGCCTTCGACGCCCTGTTCCTGGAGGGCGAGGACCTGCGCCCCCTGCCCCTGCGCGAGCGCAAGGACAGGCTCAAGGCGGTGCTGGAGCGCCGCGCCAGGCCCCTGGCCGGGCAGATCCGCTATGTGGAGCACTTCGAGACCGCCGGCGACGCGGTCCTGCAGTCGGCCTGCCGGCTGGCCCTGGAAGGGGTGATCTCCAAGCGCATGGACGGCCCCTATCGCTCGGGCCGCAGCCAGGACTGGGCCAAGTCCAAGTGCCGGGCCGGCCACGAGGTGGTGATCGGCGGCTGGACCGGCGCCAAGGGCCAGCTCCGCTCCCTGCTGGTGGGCGTCCACCGGGGCGACCATCTGGTCTATGTGGGTCGGGTCGGCACCGGCTTCGGACGCGCCGTGGTCGATCGGGTCCTGCCCGAACTGGAGGCCCACGCCGCCGAAAAAAGCCCGTTCAGCGGCCCAGGGGCGCCGCGCAAGTCCGGCGACATCAACTGGGCGCGCCCGGACCTGGTGGCCGAGATCGAGTTCGCCGGCTGGACCGGCGAGGGCATGGTCCGCCAGGGTTCGTTCAAGGGCCTGCGCGCCGACAAGCCCGCCGCCGAGGTCGAGGTCGAAAAGCCCGCCCCGGTGGAGGAGGTCGAACTCGCCCAGCCGAAACCCTCGGGGGCCAAGCCTGGTGGCAAGGGTCGGCCCGCCGGCGCGGTGGTGGTCATGGGGGTGACCATCTCCAGTCCCGACAAGCCCCTTTGGCCGCGCTCGGCCGACACCGACGCCCCCCTGACCAAGGCCGATCTGGCCGGCTATTTCGAGGCGGTCGGCCCCTGGATGATCGACCATATCCGCGGCCGGCCCTGTTCGGTGATCCGCGCCCCGGACGGGATCGGCGGCCAGACCTTCTTCCAGCGCCATGCGGGCAAGGGCGCCTCGCACCTGATCGAGCAGGTGGCCGTGGCCGGCGACAAGCAGCCCTATCTGCAGGTCGACCGCGTCGAGGCCCTGGCGGCGCTCGCCCAGATGGGGGCCATCGAGCTGCACCCCTGGAACTGCCGCGAGGGCGATCCGGAGACGCCCGGCCGGTTGGTCTTCGACCTCGATCCGGGTCCCGGCCTCGATTTCGACGACGTGGTGGCCGCCGCCCGCGACGTGAAGGACCGGCTGGAGGCGCTGGGCCTGGTGGCCTTCTGCAAGACCACCGGCGGCAAGGGCCTGCATGTGGTCACGCCGCTGGCCAAGGCCCGCGGCCTGGATTGGGACACGGCCAAGGCCTTCGCCCACGACGTGGCCCGCCAGATGGCCGCCGACGAGCCCGACCGCTATGTGGCGGTGATGTCCAAGGCCCGGCGGAATGGCAAGATCTTCGTCGACTATCTGCGGAATTCACGGCTGGCGACGGCCGTGGCGCCCCTGTCGCCGCGGGCTCGCGAGGGGGCCGGGGTCTCCATGCCGCTGACCTGGGGCCAGGTGCGCAAGGGCCTCGACCCGATGCGCTACACCCTGCGCACCGTGCCGGACCTGTTGAAGAAGACCGAGGCCTGGGCCGACTATGGCGAAGGCGAAAAGCCGTTGGCGCCGGCCATCCGCAAGCTGGGCAAGGTCAAGGCTTAGGAGTCGGGATCAGCGGACGTTGGGGTCGTTGGCCGGCCGTTCCAGCCAGGGCTCCACGCCGAGCTGGCCGGGAATGGCCTGCAGCGCCGCCTTGAGCCGGCTGTTGGTCTCCGACATGCAGCCGCCGTCATGGTTGAGCGTGGTCGTCTCGCCGGCGCCGTCCGTCCAGACCACCGTATAGGTCGGCAGGTCGCTGGCCCGCTGTTCGCATTCGGTCTGGGCCGTGGTTCCGCTGGCCGGCCGCCAGGAGGCCAACGAACGCGCCACCGCCTGATAGGCCTGGGGCGAGACCGTCTTCTCCTTCACGCCGACCACCGTGGTGTGCCGTTCACCCTCGAACCGCACGGCCCCGTCGGGCGCCACGCTCACCGAATAGACCGGGCAGAAGCCGAAGCACGGCCCCACGGCCAGGCTGATCGTCTCACCGCGGGCGGGCTCGCCGCCGTTCATGGCGGGGGTGGCGCAGGCGGCGAGGCCCAGCAGAAGCGCCGAGGCGGCGAGGGCTTTCAACATGCGTATCTCCAAGGGGGCGCAGGAACGTGCGCGCCGCCCGCGCCCAGATCACCGGGCAATATGGCGAAGGCGAGGCGCGCTCAGCGCCGGCGCACAGGCTTGGGGCTGAACCCGGGCGTCAGCAGGGCTTCGCGCTCGCGGGCCGTGATCGGCCGCCAGCGGCCCTCCGGCAGGTCGCCGACCTTCAGGGGGCCGATCCGCAGGCGGTAAAGATCGATGATCGACAGCCCCACCAGGTCGCACATCCGGCGGATCTGGCGGTTGCGGCCCTCGGTCAGGATGAAGCGCAGGCGCTGGTCGCCGGCCAGGGTGACCTTGGCCGGCTTCAACTGCCGGCCGTCCAGGGCCAGACCGTGGCGCAGTTTGGCCAGCACCGGCTCACCGATGTCGCCGCGCACCCGCACCAGATATTCCTTCTCCATCTGCGAGTCCGGGCCGATCACCGCCTTGGTCACCACCCCGTCCTCCGACAGGATCAGCAGGCCGCGGCTGTCCAGGTCCAGGCGGCCCACCGGCGCCAGGCTGCGGTCGGCGGCGGGGATCTCGGCGGAATCTCCCCACAGAGCCTGCCGGGTCAGCAGGCGGGCGGCGGGGATCTGGCCGGGCTCCGGCTGGGCCGAGACATAGCCTACCGGCTTGTTGACGATCACCGTCATCTGGCCGTCCAGGCGGGCCTGGGCGCCGTCGTCCAGGGTGAGCGTCTGGCCGGTCTCGATCTTGCGGCCTGGGTCGGACACCGTCTCGCCATCGATGGAGACCTGGCCCGCGGCGATCAGCGCCTCGGCCTCGCGGCGGGAACAGACGCCGCTCTGGGCCAGCCAGCGATTGACCCGCTGGGGCTCGGCCTCCTCATAGGTGCGCGTCCAGGCCATCAGCCGGCCTGGCGCTCACGCTTGCGGATGAACATGGCCGCATCGGCCTGGGCGACGATGGCCTCGGGCTCGCCGTCGTGCGGGATTTCGCAGACCCCGAACGAGATATGCAGGGGCGCCGACCAGTCGCCGAACTGGATCGGGGCCTGCTCCAGGGTCCTGGCCAGGGCCTCGGCCTTGGCCAGGGCCGTGCGGACCGTGGCCTGGACCAGGATCACGGCGAACTCGTCGCCCCCCATCCGCCCGACGATGTCGCTCTCGCGCACCAGGCCGGTCAGCCGCTCGGCCACGGCCTTGAGCACCGCGTCGCCGGCCGCATGGCCGAACCGGTCATTGACGCTCTTGAAGTCGTCCAGGTCGAAATAGACCAGGCTGGCGGGCGAGGCGTAGCGCCGGGAAAAGGTCTGCACCCGCGACAGCTCGCGCATGAAGGCCCGGCGGTTGAGCAGCGGCGTCAGGGGATCGCGGTCGGCCAGGCCCTCGACCTCGGCCAGCTTGGCCTTGAGCCGGGAGACCTCGCCCCGCAGGTCGTCGATCTCGGTCAGCAGGGTCTGCAGGGCGCCGCGGACCACCGGCGTCATCTCGGCTTCGGAAATGCCAAGAAACCCCGAGGTGTCGGCCGGCAGGGCGCGGGCGGCCGCGCTCTGGGCGCCGGCCTGGGCCAGGGCCCGCTTGCGGATCGCCGCAAAGGGTTCGGTGCGTGCGCCCGTGATCTTCATGGGAAGGGAATCACATCCAGCCTTAACCATAAGAATCGTACCGGTGATCGGTTGCCGGCGCAAAGGCGGCGCCTATACTCCGCGCCTTTCCCATCAAGGGGGCCGTCCGATGGCCAGTTCCAACCCCGCCGGCCCAGGCGGCTGTCCGCCCGTCGCCATCATCATGGGCAGCCGCTCCGACTGGCCGACCATGAGGTGCGCCGCCGAACAGCTCGACGCCCTCGGCGTGGCCTGGCAGGCCAAGGTCGTCTCGGCCCACCGCACGCCCCAGCGTCTCTATGACTTCGCCACCACCGCCCGGGCCACGGGCTACAAGGTGATCATCGCCGGGGCCGGCGGCGCGGCCCACCTGCCGGGCATGGCCGCCTCGATGACCGAGCTGCCGGTCCTGGGTGTGCCGGTGGAGTCCAAGGCGCTGAAGGGCATGGATTCCTTGCTCTCCATCGTCCAGATGCCCGGCGGCATTCCCGTGGCGACCCTGGCCATCGGCGAGGCGGGCGCGAAGAACGCCGGCATCCTGGCCGCCCGCATCCTGGCGCTCAGCGACCCGACCTTAGGCGCGCGGCTCACCGCCTTTGCGCAGGGGCTTGCTGACGCCGTGGCCGAAACCGTCGAGGACGCTTGAAGACCCCATGAGGCAAGGCTTTCCCCTGGCGCCGGGCGCCGTGATCGGCATCCTGGGCGGCGGGCAGCTCGGCCGGATGCTGGCCCTGGCCGCGGCGCGCCTGGGCTTCGACGTGGTGATCCTGACCCCGGAGCTGGACGCGCCCGCCTCCCGCGTGGCGCGGGAGACCCTGATCGCCCCCTTCGATGATCCCGACGCCCTGGCCCGTCTGGCCGACCTCTGCGACGTCATCACCTATGAGTTCGAGAATGTGCCGGCCGCCGCGGTCGAGCGGCTGAAGGCCCTGGGCGCTCCCGTGGCGCCCAACGACGAAACCCTGGCCGTGGCCCAGGACCGGGTGGCCGAAAAGACCTTCCTGAACGCCGCCGGCGTCCGCACCGTGGCCTTCGCCGAGGTCCATGACGCGCCGTCCGCCGCCGAGGCCGCGGCCCGGATCGGCGTCCCGGCCCTGATGAAGACCCGCCGCGAGGGCTATGACGGCAAG
>CAZERE010000107.1:8578-10619 GCA_964515365.1 uncultured Phenylobacterium sp.
GACTGATGGACCGGCTGGTAAAGGCTACCAGGGACGTCGCCGACGCGGCGGGCGTCTTCGAGACCCTGGGGGGCGTCCCCTGCAGCCTCGAGGCCCCGGCCGACTTCGTCCGCGAGCTGTCGGTGATCGCCGCCCGCGGCCGCGATGGCGAGCTGGCCATCTATCCCCTGGGTGAGAACCACCATGAGGGGGGCATCCTGCGCCGCACCGTGGCGCCTGCGCCGGCGGCGCCGGACCTCGCCGCCCAGGCCGAGCGGATCGCCGCCCAGATCCTCACCCGCCTCGACTATGTGGGCGTCATCGGCATCGAGCTGTTCGAGCTGGCCGACGGCCGGCTGCTGGCCAACGAGATCGCGCCCCGGGTGCACAATACCGGCCACTGGACCCAGGACGGCTGCGAGGTCTGTCAGTTCGAGCAGCACATCCGCGCCGTCGCCGGCTGGCCGCTGGGTCCCACCGAGGCCCGCGCCCATGTGGAGATGATCAACCTGCTGGGGGACGAGGCCGACGCCTGGCTGAAGCTGGCCGCCGAGCCGGAGACCCGCCTGCACCTCTACGGCAAGCGCGAGGCCAAGCCCGGCCGCAAGATGGGTCACATCAACCGGCTGTCTGCACTTTAGGCGGCGGCGCGGCCGCCTCGTCCTTCGAGGCCCTTCGGGCGCCTCAGGATGAGGACGGACTGCAGACACCTGTACTCCCCTCCCTCATCCTGAGGTGCGAGCAAGGCGAGCCTCGAAGGACGCAAGGCCTCTCATTCTCGTCGCCCTCGGGCTCGTCCCGAGGGTCCCTGTCGAGGGCAGGCGCGAGCGTCACGAGGGATCCTGGGCACAGGGCCCAGGATGACGGCGGTGGGGTGGAGAGACTGCGTCGCCGCCCTCGTCCTTCGAGGCCCTTCGGGCGCCTCAGGATGAGGACGGAATGAGACGCCTGCACACACCTCCCTCATCCTGAGGTGCGAGCGACAGCGAGCCTCGAAGGACGCAACGCGCCTCAGCCGTAGCGCATGCGGCCCAAGGACTCGGCGAGCCCCTTCAGGGCCAGCGACGGGCGGATCTTCGTCGTCGCCTTCCAATTTTCGAAGCTCATCACATTGGCGATGCGGGCGTCGACGAAGGCCATCGAGGCCTCGCGGCCGGAATGCAGGCGGATGGCCAGGGCGGCCGAGAGGATGCCCGACAGGATGGCGCGCTTGGAATAGTGGTTCTCGTCGGTGGCCGTGTCGCCGGCCCAGCGCCAGAGCTGGTCGGCGCTGTCCCACAGCAGGCGGCCGCCGAGCGCCAGGTTCTGCGGCAGGGCCAGGAAACCGCTCCAGCGGCGCACCGCCGCCTCGTCCTGGGCTGCGGCGTCCAGGCGCGCCTCCACCGCCGCGCGGATGCGCTCGCGGATCTTCAGGCTGGCGGGATCGGTCCCGGCCAGGGCGGCGAGCGCCCGGCGGTCGTGCCGGCGGGCGAGCAGGGCGGCCAGGTCGGCGGCGCCGTTGGGCAGCAGGAGCTCGGTCTCGCCAGCGCTCAGGCCCACATCGGCGCCGGCCCGGATCGCCAGGCGCCGGGTCCAGCCTTCGTGGACGACGTGGGCGAGGGCGGCGTCCAGGAGCTTGTCCTCGGTTTCGCGGGCCCAGGCGTCAGGGTCGGGGGTCGAGGCGGGGGCGGCTTGCGTCATGGCGCCATTCTAACCATGGCGAATGCCGTCGTCTTCCGTGGACATAGGCCAAGCCTTCTGCTATTTCGCCGCCCTCGGCTCCGGAGCGGTCGCTTTCGGGGCTATTTCGTATTTTTGTTTCACCGCCACCGCCATGTGCGCCGGGTGGCGCAACGGCAGGCAGGCAGGAGAGAGTCCCCTGGTTCAGATTTTCGTCCGCGACAACAATGTCGACCAGGCCCTCAAGGCCTTGAAGAAAAAAATGCAGCGCGAAGGCTCGTTCCGCGAGATGAAGCGCCACGTGCATTACGAGAAGCCCTCGGAAAAGCGCGCCCGCCAGAAGGCCGAGGCCGTGCGCCGCGCCCGCAAGCTGGCCCGCAAGCGCGCCCAGCGCGAGGGTCTG
>CAZERE010000108.1:0-10612 GCA_964515365.1 uncultured Phenylobacterium sp.
CTGGGCCTCAACCGCCGGGCCCTGACGCTGGCGGAGAACCAGGCCGCCGCCGCCGCCGGCCAGTCGGCCCTGATGCGCGCCTGGGAAGAGGCCCTGGAGCCCCACGGCCTGTCGGCCGCCCAGATCCTGCTGACCCGCGACGACACCGAGGTTCGCCGCCGCTGGCTGAACGCCCGGGCCACGGTGGAGACCCTGCTGGAGCTCGGCGTGGTGCCGGTGGTCAATGAGAACGACACCGTGGTCACCGAAGAGATCCGCTATGGCGACAATGACCGCCTGGCCGCCCGGGTGGCCCAGATGATCGGCGCCGACGCCCTGGTGCTGCTGTCGGACATCGACGGCCTCTATACGGCTGACCCCCGGCGCGACCCCGCCGCCACCCATATTCCGCGCCTCTCCCAACTGACCCCGGAGATCGAGGCTATGGCCGGCGGCGCCAATGCCGGCGCCGGCGTCGGCACCGGCGGCATGGCCACCAAGCTGGCCGCCGCCCGGATCGCCCAGTCCGCCGGCTGCGCCACCCTGATCACGCTCGGCGCCCGCCCCGCCCCCCTGGGCGCGGTGGAGGAGGGCGCCAAGGCCACCATCATCGAGCCGGCCGTGACGCCCGGCGCAGCCTACAAGGCCTGGATCGCCGGCTCCCTCGCCCCGGCCGGGACCATCCTGGTGGACGAAGGCGCCGCCCGGGCGCTTCAGGCCGGCAAGAGCCTGCTGGCCGCCGGCGTGCGTGGGGTCGAGGGCCGGTTCGGCAAGGGCGACGCCGTCAGCGTGCGCCTGGAGGGCGGCGCCGAGATCGGCCGCGGCCTGACCCGCTACGACGCCGCCGACGCCGAACGCATCTGCGGCCTGCGTTCGGACGCCATCGAGGGCCTGCTCGGCTACACGTCGGGGCCGGTCATCCACGCCGACGACCTGGCCGTGGCGCTGCCGACCTGAGGGCGCAAGCCTTGAATTGCCCGGTCGCCGAAAGGGGCCTAGAGCCTGATGCGATCAGACGGAACCGTCTGATCGTTGAATCAGGCTCTAAACTCTAAGTCTTGAGCGCGCTTCATCCGATAACCGGTTCCCACTTATCGGTGCGCGCTCTAGGTAAGCCTCATCCTGAGCATAACTGACGGATCGTGATGATGGACGGGGCAGGACCCGGCGAGGGCCAGATCGGGGAGGACGAGGGCGGCGAGCGTCTCACCACGCTCAGCCCCGGCATGGCCATCCCCTATGGCGGGGACCGCCTGGCCCGCGTCAGCCCGGAGCTGGCCAGCGCCTTCAGGCCGGGCGACCGGCTGATCGTGCTGCAGGACTCCGGGACCCTGCTGCATGTGCCGGCGCCCCAGCAGGCGATCGCCGCCGACGCCGTGGGCCGCGCCCAGGCCGCCTTCGCCCGGATGGGCGAGGTCAGCGACGATCAGATCACCGCCTTTTTCGACGCCTTCGCCAACCGTCTGGCCGACGAGACCGCCTGGGGCGCCATCGCGGCGGCCAACGCCGCCGACGTGACACGCGCCCAGCAGAAGGGCCGCTCCACCACCAGGCTCGCCGTCAGCACCGCCATGCGCGCCGACATGATCGCGGGCCTGCGAGCCTGGCGCGACGCCGCCCCCGCCCGCGGCCGGGTGATCGAGGCCGTCGACCATGCCGGCTGGCGGGTGGAGCAGATCTCCGCCCCCCTCGGCGTGGTGGCCTTCGTGTTCGAAGGCCGGCCCAATGTGTTCGCCGACGCCACCGGCGTCCTGCGGGCCGGCAACACCGTCGTCTTCCGTATCGGCTCCGATGCGCTCGGCACCGCCCGCGCCATCGTGGCCGAGGCCCTGGACCCGGCCATCGCCGCAGCCGGCCTGCCGCCGGGCGCCGCGGTGCTGGTGGATTCGGCCGAGCACGCCGCCGGCTGGGCCATGTTCGCCGACCCGCGCCTCGGTCTGGCCGTGGCCCGGGGGTCCGGCCCCGCCGTCGCCCAGCTTGGCGGCATAGCGCGCCAGGCCGGCGTGCCGGTCAGCCTGCATGGCACGGGCGGCGCCTGGATGACGGCCGACGCCAGCGCCGACCCTGAGCGGCTGTTCGCCGCGGTCTTCCATTCCCTCGACCGCAAGGTCTGCAACACGCTGAACGTCTTCTGCGTCACCCGCGACGCCGCCCAGGACCTGGTCCCGGTGTTCCTCGCGGCCCTCGATCAGGCCGGCGAGCGGGGCGGCCACGGGGTCAAGCTGCACGTGGTCGAGGGCGACGAGGCCTTTTTGCCCGACGCCTGGCGCCAGGCGCGCGTGCAGGTCGCCCGCGCCGAGGGCGTCCGCGACGAGGCCAAGGTGGACCTTCTGCCGCAGGCCGACCTCGGTCGCGAGTGGGAGTGGGAGCAGACGCCCGAGGTCACGCTCAAGGTGGTGGCCGACCTGGATGAGGCCGTCGGCCTGTTCAACCGCTACAGCCCCCAGTTCGCCGCCAGCCTGATCAGCACCCAGGCTGACGCCCACGCCCGTTTCTACGCGACCATCAACGCCCCCTTCGTCGGCGACGGCTTCACCCGCTGGGTGGACGGCCAATATGCGCTGAACAAGCCCGAGCTTGGCCTCTCCAACTGGGAGTTCGGCCGACTGTTCGCCCGGGGCGGCGTCCTGGCCGGCGATGGTGTCTTCACCGTCCGGGCGCGGGTGAGCCAGGGCGATATCCACCTCGACCGCGGCGGGGTCCCGACCCCCGCCCGCCCGGCCTGATCACAGGTCCCGCCGATGTGGTTTGCCGGTCCCGCCCGTCGACTGCCCGCCGCCGGACGGCCCGGCGCCCTGCGCCTGGGCTTCCACCTGGAGCCAGGCATGCGGGTGGGCCTGTTCGGGGGCTCGTTCAATCCCGCCCATGAGGGCCACGCCCATGTGGCCGAGACCGCCCGCCGGCGGCTGGGCCTGGATCTGGTGATCTGGCTGGTCTCGCCGCAGAACCCCCTGAAGCCGACCCATGAAACCGCCAGCCTGGCCGAGCGGATCGCCGGGGCCCGCGCCTTCGCCCGGCAGAAGGGCATGGCGGTGTCCGACGCCGAGACACGGTTGGGTTCGCGCTACACGATCGACTCCGTCCGCGCCCTGAAGGCGCGCCACCCCGGGGTGGATTTCGTCTGGATCATGGGCGCCGACAGCCTGGCCACCTTCCACCGCTGGCGGGGCTGGACGCAGATCATGGCCGAGACGCCGGTGGCCGTGGTCTCCCGGCCCTGGATTTCGCTGAAAAGCCGCACCTCGCCGGCCGCGCGACGGTTCGCCCATGCCCGGGTGCCGTCCAGCCAGGCCCGCAGCCTGCCCGGCCGGCGCACGCCCGCCTGGGTTTTCCTGCGCGGGCCTCTGAATTTCCAGTCATCCACGGCGCTCCGCGAGCGGATGCGGTCGACCCGTCCAGAAGGCGCCATCAAGGACCGCTGACCACAGGTCAGGATCGTGCTATGATGGTCTTCGCGTGGACGTTAGAGGAGTTTCCCGCTGAATAGTGAAGCCGCGCAGCGCGCGCAGGAGACCGCCGGTTCCGCCGTCGCCTCCTCGGACGTCGAGGGTCGCATCCAGGCCCTCGAAGACCTGATTCTGAGCCGCCTCGACGAGGATCAGGCCCAGGATGTCGTGGTCATCGATCTTACGGGCAAGAGCGCGGTGGCCGATGGCCTGATCGTCGCTTCTGGCCGGTCGCAGCGGCATGTGGGCGCGATCGCCGACCACCTGCTGCGCGCCCTAAAGGAGCACGGCTATGGCCGCGCCCGGGTGGAAGGGATGCCCCATTGCGATTGGGTGCTGATCGACACCGGGGACATCATCGTCCACCTGTTCCGTCCCGAAGTCCGCACCTTCTACAATATCGAGAAGATCTGGTCGGTGGACGCCTCGGGCCACGCCGTTCCCACCTCCTGACGGGGGCGGTTTGCGCGTGATCCTCCTGGCGGTGGGCCGTCTGGCCCGTTCGCCTGAGACCGAGCTGGTGAAGCTCTATGTCGACCGCGCCACGGCGGCCGGTCGGGCCCTGGGCCTCGGTCCCGTCGAGGTGATCGAGGTCGAGAGCCGCAAACCCGGCAAGCTGGCCGAAGCCGAAGTTCTGCGCCCCCACCTCAAGGACGCCCACGTCCTGGCCTGCGACGAGCATGGCCGGGCGCGAACCTCGCGGGATTTCGCCGCCGAGATCGCCCGTCTGCGGGACGACGGGGCGCGGCGACTGGTGCTGATGATCGGCGGCGCCGACGGGCTCGATCCCCAGTTGATGGACGAAACCCAGGGCCGGCTGGCCTTTGGCCCGCAGACCTGGCCCCACGCCCTGGTTCGGGCCATGCTGGCCGAACAGGTCTATCGGGCCGTCACCATTCTCTCCGGGTCGCCCTATCACCGTGACTGAGATCGCCGCCCGACGCCCCCTGCAACTGATGACCCTGAGCGCCCTGCTGGCGGGCGCGGTGGGCCTGGGCCTGGTCTCGGCGGCCGAGCCCCTGCAGACCCTCGACGCCCGCGAACAGGCGCTGAACGCCGAACGAGGCCGCAACGACAACCAGCTGGCCCGCCTGCTCTCGGTCCTGCAACAGCTCCAGCGCGATCCGCCGCCGGCTCTGCTGGTGGCGCCGGATGACGCCCGCGACGCCGTGCGCGCCGCCATCCTGGTCAAGGCCATGACGCCCGAACTTCAACGCCGGGCCCAGGTCTACGCCGCCGAGGCCACCGATCTGGCCCGCCAGCGGCGCCTGGCGGCGGTGGCCAGCGAGACCCTGTTCACCGCCGAGAGCGAACGGGCCGACGCCCGCCCCCTGCCCGATCCGGTCGATCCCTCAGGCGCCGCCCTGCGGGGCTACGCCACTGCCCCCGCGGAATTCCTGGTGGAAGGCCCGCTGACCCCGCCCGAGGCGCTGATCTACCCCGCTGAAGGGCCAGTGACCCACCGCTTCGGCGAGACCCTGCACAGCACGGCCAAGTATCAGGGCCTGACCATCCTCACCCCGCGAGGCGCCCGTGTGCAAAGTCCAGGCGCCGGTCTGGTGCAATATGTGGGGCCGGTGCGTGGCTGGGGCGTCATCTTGATATTAAGGATGAGCGGTGGATACCATCTGGTCTTGGCTGGCCTTGATCGCGTGAGCGTGGATGTCGGACAAACGGTCGCGGCCGGCGCGCCTGTCGGTTGGATGGCCGATGAGGGACAATCACCCTCGGAACTCTATCTGGAGGTCCGGGAGAAGGGCGCGCCCGTCGACCCGGCGCGCTGGCTGAAGAAAGAAGCGGGTTGATCCGCTCATTGGGACGAAACGCGTTGGCGGCATCAAATCGCCGCAAAGGGAGCCTCAGGTGAGGGCTATGAAGCAGTATCTGATGATTGGCGCGGCCGCCTTCGTCCTCGGGGCCGGATCCATGGCCTATGTGAGCCAGCAGGCCCAGGCCTCGGCCCAGGAGCCTCGCAGCCAGACCTACCGGATGCTCGAGCTGTTTGGCGACGTGCTGAATACGGTCGAGCGCCAGTATGTCACCGAGATCGACGAGACCAAGCTGATCGAGTCGGCGATCGACGGGATGCTCACCTCCCTCGATCCGCATTCCGGCTATCTGAATTCCGAGTCCTTCGACGAGATGCGCGACCAGACCCGCGGCGAATATGGCGGCCTGGGCATCGAGGTCACCAGCGAGGACGGCGTGGTCAAGGTGATCGCGCCCATGGACGACACCCCCGCCGCCAAGGCCGGCATCAAGGCCGGCGACTATATCACCGGCGTCAACGGGGCCAGCGTCCTGGGCATGAGCGTCAGCGATGCGGTCAAGCAGATGCGCGGCAAGCCCGGCGAGGCCGTGGTCCTCAGCATCGCCCGTGAGAAGAGCGATCCCTTCGACGTCGAGATCGTCCGCGAAGTGATCCAGCCCAAGTCGGCCGTGGCCCGCATGGAGGGCGACTATGGCTATCTGCGGGTCTCGGCCTTCAACGAACGCACGACCGACGAGGCCGAGCGGGTGTTTGGCGAGCTTCGCGCGGCCAATCCCAATATGAAGGGTCTGATCCTCGACCTGCGCAACAATCCCGGCGGCCTGCTCGACCAGGCCGTGGGCCTGTCGGACCTGTTCCTCGAGGGCGGCGAGATCGTCTCCCAGCGGGGCCGCAACGCCCGCGACGTGGAACGCTACAACGCCCGCGCCGGGGACATCGCCGAGGGCCTGCCCATGGTGGTGCTGATCAATACCGGCTCGGCCTCGGCGGCCGAGATCGTCGCCGGCGCCCTGCAGGACCGCAAGCGGGCCGAACTGGTCGGCCTGACCAGCTTCGGCAAGGGCTCGGTCCAGACGGTCATCCCGCTGCGGGGCGGCATGGATGGCGCGCTGAAGCTGACCACGGCGCGCTACTACACCCCGTCCGGCCGTTCGATCCAGAAGACCGGCATCGAGCCGGACCTGGAGGTGGCCGCCAGCCGCGACGAGGCCCAGGCCATCGCCAACCGCGCCTTCCAGTTCAGCGAGGCCTCGCTTCGCAATGCGCTGAACGCCGATGAGGGACTGGAGCGCCGCGGCGCCCACCAGCCCGCCGAGGCGCCGCCGGAGTCCTTTGACGAAGAAAAGGACTTCCAGCTGGTGCGCGCCCAGGACGTGCTGAAGTACGGCTCTGTGGCCGCCACGCCGAAACTGCCCAAGCCCGAGGCCCGTCTGGCCGAGGTGATCGGCGTCAAGGACAAGGTCGCCGCCGCAGCCGCCGCGGCTCCGAAGGCGAACTAAAGCGCCAGCCCCTTTTCGACCTCGTCGGCGGCTTGCCCGAGCCCGTCGGCGGGGTTCATAAGGTGTTCGTTAACCATGTTCGCGCCAGAACCGGTCTTGGCCCGGTCTTCAGCGAGAGGTTCAGCGAGTCATGGCCATGTTCTCCAAGCGGAGCCTGACCCCCGCCCCGGCTGCGGCCCCGGTGGGCGCCGGCGCGGCTGTGCTGGGCCAGATTCGCGCCGCCATAGCCAATCCCTACATCAGCGCCGCAGCGGCGGCTGGCCTGTTCATCCTCACCCTCTCGGCCCTGGTGCTGATCATTGGCGACCCCCGCGCAGGCGCCCCGGTGATCCGCCTGCCGCTTGCCCAGGCCGTGGTGGCCGCAGCGCCTCCCGGCTGGCGGGAGGCCCTGACCGCCGACGGCGCCGGGCCAGGGGTGACCGAAGAAGTGTTCGAGCTTTCCGAGACACCCGTGGAGGATCCCGGCGTTCTGGGGGAGGCCGTCATCACCATGCCCGGCGCCCGGCCCGGGCGTCCGCGGCTCGCCCTGCCTGCGGCGCCCATCGCCGGCTTCACCTCACCGGGGCCCAATGGCCCCCTTCCGATCATCGGCCCCGGAGGCCGCACGCCGGCCGAAGCCTATGCCCGGCCCTTCCAGGCCAACGGCAAGCCCAAGGTCAGCCTGATCGTCGGCGGCCTGGGGCTCAACTCCGGCGCCACTCGCCAGGCCATCGAGCAACTGCCCGGCGAGATCACCCTGTCCTTCGTGCCCTATTCCGAAGGGCTCCAGGGTTGGATCGACCTGGCCCGGGAGCATGGCCACGAGGTCCTGCTGGAGACCCCGATGGAGCCGGTGGACTATCCCGACAACGACCCCGGCCCCTACACCCTGCTGGCCAGTTCCGGCGCCACCGAGACCACCCGGCGCCTGGAGTGGCTGCTGTCGCGGGCCAGCGGCTATTTCGGCCTGACCAACTATCTGGGCTCCCGCTTCCTCAATTCCGACCCGGCCATGGCCGCCTTCACCACGGCCTTGAAGGCCCGGGGCCTGGCCTTCATCGATGACGGCCAGGCGGCCGGCCGCGGCTTGGGCGTACCGCGGGCCTCGGCCGGCCGGATCATCGACGAGCAGCTCTCCGGCGAGGCCATCGACAAGCAGCTGTTGGCCCTGGAAGCCCAGGCCCTGCAGAACGGCCAGGCACTGGGCTCGGGCTTCGCCTATCCCCTGACCATCGCCCAGGTCGCCGAATGGGCGCGTCAGGTGGAGGCCCGCGGCTATCAGCTGGCGCCCGCCTCGGCGCTCACCCGGCGATGAGCCAGGACGATCTCTCCCCGCATCTGGCGCCCTATAGGCCCAATGTCGGCGTGGTTCTGTTTCGTCCCGACGGCCTGGTCTGGCTGGGTCGGCGGGCCGGGGCTACGCCCCCCAACAACTGGCAGTTCCCGCAAGGGGGCGTCGATCCGGGCGAAGACCTGCAGGTCGCCGCCCTGCGCGAGCTGGCCGAGGAGACCGGCGTCCGCACGGTCACCGTTCTGGGCCGCACCGACGGCTGGCTGACCTACGACTTTCCGCCGGAGCACGCCGGATCCTCCATTGGCAGGGCCTGGAAGGGCCAGCGGCAGGTGTGGTTCGCCCTGCGGTTCGACGGGTCGGAGGCCGAGATCGACCTCGGCGCCCATCCGCCGCCGGAATTCGACGCCTGGCGCTGGGCCTATCTGGCCGAAGCCCCCAAGATCGTGGCGCCGTTCAAGCAGGCCATATACAGCCAGGTGGTCGACGCCTTCAGCGTCTTCGCCGCCGGCTGAGCGCCGGCCCGACCGAAGGGAGCCCCATGGTCGCCCCCATCATCATGGTGCATGGCGCATTCTGCGGCGGCTGGACCTTCGAGGCCTTCGCCGCCCCGTTCCGCGCGGCCGGCCACGCCGTGTTGACGCCGGACCTGCGCGGCCATGGCGCCGGCGAGCCGAACCAGGCCGTGGTCGGGGTCTCCATGTTGGACTACGCCCGCGACATCGCCGCCCTGGCCCAGGTCCAGCCGGAGCCGCCCTTCCTGGTCGGCCACTCCATGGGGGGCCTGGTGTGCCTGATGGCCGCCCAGCGGGCCCCGATCGCCGGGCTCGCTCTCCTGGCGCCTTCCCCGCCCTGGGGAGTCGCCGGCTGGTCGGTGGAGGAGGGCGTCACCGCCTTTGGCCTCCACCTGCTTGGCCCCTTCTGGAGCCAGGCCGTGGCGCCGGACCTCAACCTGATGCTGGGCTACAGCCTCGACAGGATGCCCGAGGGCGCCCGTCGTCCGATCCTGGAGCGCCTGCGCCCCGAAAGCGGCCGGGCCCTTTGGGAGACCCTGAACTGGTGGCTCGATCCCATGATGACCACCAGCCTCGGCGCGTCCGGGGCGGACGCCCCGGCCCTGGTGCTGGTGGGGGAGCGCGATGTGGTTCACCCGCCGGCCACCGCCCGCCAGACGGCGGCGCGGATCGGCGCCGAGGTTTCCGTCCTGCCGGAGATGAGCCATTGGCTCCCCGGAGAGCCTGGATGGGAAAAGGCGGCGGGTCAGACCCTGGCCTGGATGAGCGCCCAGGCCCGGCAAGAGGCCTGAGGCCCCTCGCCGGTTCGGTTCTTAGAAGGTCCGTTCGCTGTAGAGCAGGGTCGCCTGGTCGTAGCGGCGCTCCAGCGGGGAATCGTCGGGGTTCTTGAGCTGGACGAACACTAGGCCGGTGGATTCCTGCTCGTTATAGTGTTCCCAGGCCATGGTGATCCGCTTGACGTTGTCGGGCCCCACGGCGAAGTCGTTCCGCTGCAGCTCAAGTTCCGGATCGTGCAGGAACGACCAGATGTTCAGCGCCTCGATGATCGGCTTCTCGCCGCCGATCGCATAGTTGATCTGGACGTTGCAGACATTGTCGTTGGCGCCCTTGGGCAGGACGGTGATGGTGTAGTTGCGGTCGCCCCCCATCCCCATTTCGTAGGCGCCCGAGCGGCGGTCGCGGCGCATGCCCAGGTCCTCGGCGACCTCTTCGACCGTCTTGCCCTGCTGCACCATCGGCAGGCAGGCGCGGGTCAGGACCGAGAGGACGGTGGCGCCATCGCCGGTGGTCGGCAGGGTGGGCTGTTCCACGGGCGCGGCCGCCGGGGCCGGCGGCGCGGCGGGGGCGGCCGGGGCAGGCATGGCGGCAGACGGCGCGGCGGCGGGATCAGCGGCCGGTTCGACACCTTCCTGAGCCAGGGCGGGGCCGGCGAGGCCCGCGATCAGGATGAGGCTGGCGATGACGGTGCGCATGTGGTGTTCCCCTGACTTGGTGTGCTGGAACCGAAACGAGATTCCGGGCGCATCACACTAAAGCCCGAGCGTCACCGCAACCCCCCTCACGCCCCTTTGACGCCGTGAGGCGCCCGGTGACCCGAGGTTGAGCCTCAGGCGGCCACGGGCGCGGCGTGCTCGGCCAGGATGGTCAGGCCGGTGGCGCTGACGTCGGCGAAGCCGCCCCTCACCTCGTAGAGGGTTTCACGGCCGTCATTGCGCACGACGATCTGGCCTTCCCGCAGGGTGGCCATGAACGGCGCGTGGCCGGCCAGGACCCCGAAGTCGCCTTCGGTTCCCGGCGCGTCCACCTGATCGACCAGGCCGGAATAGAGCTCCCGCTCCGGCGAGACGAGGGAGAAGTGCAGCTTGTCCGCCATGATCCCTAGGCTTCCGACGCGAGCTTCTCGGCCTTGGCCACCGCATCCTCGATGGTGCCGACATTGTAGAAGGCCGGCTCAGGCAGGTGATCGTACTCGCCGTCGCAGAGCGCCTTGAACGAGCGGATGGTGTCTTCCAGGCTCACAAAGATGCCCGGCGTGTTGGTGAACTGCTCGGCCACGTGGAAGGGCTGCGAGAGGAAGCGCTGGATCTTGCGGGCGCGGGCCACGGTCAGCTTATCTTCTTCCGACAGTTCGT
>CAZERE010000109.1:0-2194 GCA_964515365.1 uncultured Phenylobacterium sp.
AGTCGGGCCAGGGGCCGGTGGCAAGCCTGGAAGGGGCCAGGGCGAGGCGCAGTCCCGCCTTAACCCCAAACCCCGTCATGCTCGGCCTTGTGCCGAGCATCCCTCGTCGAGGCGAGCGCGAGCGTTGAGAGGGATCCTGGGCACAAGGCCCAGGATGACGCCGCGGGGTGGAGGGCGCTTGTAGTCGGCTCAAGCCCGAGGCCGCTGGCCGCCCCCTATCCCAGATCCACGGGCGCGGCCGGCGTCCCGTTGCGGCGGGTCATGGCGGCCTTGAGCTCAGAGCGCGTCACCCCGCCGAAGGCAAGGACCAGCACGGCGTAGAGCGCCATGCCGGCCGCCGACAGGACCAGCACGCCGATCTCCTTGGCGCCGATCAGCGGCAGGTCGAGGCCTGTAATAACCGCCTCGATGGCCGCCCGGTTCATCGCCGCGAAGGCCAGCACAGCCCCCATGACCAGGCTTGCGGCGGCGACCCGCACGATCTTGGAGATCACCTGCGCAGACGGCCGATAATCCCCCCGCCGCCAGAGAGCCAGCAGCATCTGGATCACCGCGATCCAGGCCGCCAGGCTGGTGGCCGCGGCGATGCCGGGCACGCCGATCACGAAGAACAGGGCCACCCCGGCGACAATGTTCACCCCCACCGAGATCAGGGCGAAGCGCATGGGGGTGCGGGTGTCGTCCCGGGCGAAGAAGGCCGGCTGCAGGATGCGCTGCAGGACGAAGGCCGGCGTCCCCCAGCCATAGTGGAACAGCAGGGCGCCGGCCGCAGCGGCGTCGGCGAAGACGAAGGCGCCGCGGGTGAACAGGCCATCGATCAGATAGACCGGCATGGCCACCAGGGCGGCGGCGGCCGGCAGGCTGAGCGCCAGGCCGAAGACCAGGCCCTGGTCCATGACCAGCTTGGCGTCGGCGGCGTCGCCCCGGCGCAGGGACTGGGACAGCCGCGGCAGGAGGGCCACGCCGATGGCCACCCCCACCAGGCTCATGGGCAGCTGATAGAGCCGGTCGGCGACGTTCAGCCAGACCCGGGCGCCGGCCACCTGCGAGGCCAGGATGCCGGAGACGAAGATGTTGATCTGGGTGGCGCTGTTGGCGATGGCCGCGGGAATGGCGAGGCGCACCAGCGCCTTCATGTCCGGCGTCAGCCGGGGGCGGACGAAGCGCACCCGGGCGCCGGCCTTTCGGGCCGCCCAGATCACCAGGGCCGCCTGGCCGACCCCGGCCACGCCGACGCCCACCGAGGCCGCATAGGCCGCCGTGATCTCATCCCCCTGCGGCCAGACCACGGCCAGCATGACCACGTTCAATATGGTCGGATAGAAGCCCGAGACGATGAACCGGCCATGGGCGTTGAGAATGCCGGAGAACAGGGCGGCGATGGCCATGCAGGGCAGGTAGGGCATGGTGATCTGGGTCAGGATCACCGCCAGCCGGAACTTGTCCGGCTCATCCACATAGCCGGGATTGATTACGTACATCAGCCAGGGCATGGCCGCCTGGGCCGCCAGCGTCAGGGCGACGGTGACCACGGCCAGGCCGGCGGCCGCATCAGCGGCATACTGGTTGGCGACGGCCTCGCCCTCCCCCTCCAGCCGCTTGGCGTAGCCGGGCACGAAGGCGGCGGCGAAGGCGCCCTCGGCGAAGATCCGGCGGAACAGATTGGGGAAGGCCAGGGCCGTATAATAGGCGTCGGCGGCGATGGTCAGGCTGGCGCCCAGCTTGGCGGTGACCACCAGGTCCCGGGCCAGGCCCAGCACCCGGCTGAACAGGGTGAGCGCCGCGAAGATCACCGATGAACGCAACATGCCCCCGCGGCGGGGGGCGGGCGGCGACGCGGGCGCAGGCTCGCCGGGGGCGGCGACGTCTCTCGCGGAATCGGTGGGCGGGGTCTGGCTCACGCCGGGCCTTTGCGGCGCCCGGGGGAAGGGGTCAAGCGCCCGCCTGCCCGGCCCCTGCCACACACAGCCAGCGGCTGCGGTGGAAGTTGGCGTTATTGTCGACCCAGCCGGTGACGCGGGGCGCCACCAGGGCCTTGTTGACCACGAAATAGATCGGCGCGAGGGCGTCCTCGGCCAGCATCAGGGCCTCGGCCTGGGCGAGTATCTTGGCGCGGGCCTCAAGATCGGCCTCGGCGTTGGCGGCGGCCAGCAGGGCGTCATAGCGAGGATTGGAATAGTCGCCGTAGTTCTGC
>CAZERE010000109.1:2204-10556 GCA_964515365.1 uncultured Phenylobacterium sp.
GACCTCGAAGTCGCGCAGGCGGTAGGCGGCGAAGGCGATCTGGCCCTCGTTCTGCACCAGGCGGACATGGACGCCCACCGATTCCCAGTCGGCCTGGATGGCCTGGACGATGAGGGTCGTGTCCGGGGTGTTGCCGGTCTTGATCTCGATCGTCAGCGGCCGTTCGGCGCCATAGCCGGCCTGGGCCAGCAGATCGCGGGCCAGGGCCTGGCGCGCCTCGAAGCTCAGGCCGGCGAAGCTCGCCTTGGGGCCGTCTTCCACATAGTTGGCCGTGCCCGGGGGGACGAAGGCGTAGGCCGGGACCTGGCCGGCGCGCAGCAGCTTCTCGGCGATGAAGTCCCGGTCCACGGCCGCCGACAGGGCCTTGCGCACCCTGGGATCGCGGAAGGCGGCCACGTCGCGGGTGTTGAAGGACAGATACGAGGTGGCCAGGGAGATGTGCGTGCGCGCGTGGCCCGGCATGGCCTCGTTGATGCGGGCCAGGCGGTTGGACTGGAAGGCGGTGTTGATGTCGAGCTCGCCCGCCGCCACCCGGCGCTCGGCGGTCACCTGATCCGGCGTGGGATAGTAGCGGATGGTGTCGACGCAGACCTGCTCGGCCTCCCAGAACTGGGGGTTCTTCTTCACCTCGATATATTCGCCGAGCCGCCAGGACACGAGCTGGTAGGGCCCGCTGCTCACATAGTTTCCCGGCCGCACCCAGGCGTCGCCGAGCTTTTCCACCACATGCTTCGGGACCGGGAAGAAGGACAGGTGCTTGAGCATTTCCGGTAGGTAGGGCGCCGGGTGGTCCAGGGTCAGCTCCAGGGTGCGCGGGCCGAGCGCCCGCACCCCCAGGGTCTCCGGCGCAGCCTCGCCGGCGTTCACCGCCGCGCCGTTCTTCAGCAGGAAGACCAGATAGGCGTAGATGGACGCCGTCTCCGGGGCGAGGATCCGGCGATAGGCGTAGACGAAGTCGTCCGCCGTGATGGGCGCGCCGTCCGACCAGCGGGCCTCACGCAGATGGAAGGTCCAGACGAGGCCGTCAGGGCTGGTCTCCCAGCGCTCGGCCAGGGCCGGGATGGGCGAGCCGTCCGGCGCGTCGGTGGTCAGGCCGACATTGAGGTCGCCGATCACCTGGAATTCGTCGACCAGATTGCTCTTCTGCGGGTCCAGCGTCGCCGGCTCGGTATTGTTGCCGAACTCCAGGCAGGTCTCGCCGGCCGGGCAGTCCGGGCGGCTCGGCCCCTCCTGGCAGGCGGCGAGCGCCAGGGCGGTGAGCAGGGGCGCAAACAGGCGCAGGCGACGCAGGGGCAAGGGCGAGAACTCCGGAGCATCAGACCTGATAAGCGCACGAACGGCTTGGCCGTGTCGAGCGCTGGTCGGCGGCCGGCTTGGCGCGCGCAGCGCTGTTTGAAAGCGGGGACACAAAGGACACGAAGGTTACGCAAAGAGCACCAAGCGTGAGGTGGCCCTCACTTCGTGTCCTTGGCGATCCTTTGTGTCCTTCGTGTCCTTCTTAACGGCGCCTGCGGCGGTTCCTAGACCGGGCTGAACACCGGGACCGGCGGGCCGTTCTCGGTCTCCTGGAACTTGACCTTGACCCGCTGGCCGATGGCCAGGGCGTCGAGGTCGCAGTCCACGAAGTTGGTCAGCACGGCCGGGCCTTCATCCAGCGTCACATAGCCGATGGCGAAGGGGCCGGTGGGCGAGCGGCGCATGACCGAATGGGCGTAGATCACCCCTTCCCCCGGGCTCTCTTCCCAGACCGTGTCGTCGGAGAAGCAGATCGGGCAGATAGCGCGGGGGTACCAGTGGGCCTTGCCGCAGCCATTGCACCGCTTGATCAGAAAGCGGCCCTCGGCGGCCGCGTCCCAGAACGGCTTGGACTCGATGGTCACCGGCGGGGCGGGGATCTTGCGGGCCTGCGCCTCAGGCGCGGTTTTGGTGTCGCTCATGGGACCTACTCCCGTTCCATGATGAGGGTGGCTGCGCCGTGGCGGGTGCCGAGCGAGCCGCCGGTGCCGTGGGCGATGGCCAGGTCGCAATTGGGAACCTGGACCTTCGGGTGGGCTTCGCCGCGCAGCTGACGCACGGCTTCGATCACCTTGGTGATGCCGCCGCGATTGGTCGGGTGGTTGTTGCAGAGACCGCCGCCGTCGGTGTTGAAGGGCAGCTTGCCGACGCCGGAGATCAGGTTTCCGTCGGCGACGAACTTGCCGCCCTGGCCCTTCTCGCAGAAGCCCAGGTCTTCCAGCTGCATCAGCACGGTGATGGTGAAGCTGTCATAGATCGAGGCGTACTTCATGTCGGACGGCTTCACGCCGGCCTCTTCGAAGGCGATCGGTCCCGACCACAGGGCGCCCGAATGGGTCAGGTCCAGGTCGTGGCCGCCCATGGGGCCCTTGGGGCTCTCGCCGGCGCCGATGACCTTCACCTTGGGCCGGTTCAGGCTCTTGGCGATCTCGGGGCTGGTGACGATCAGCGCGCCGCCGCCGTCGGTGACGACGCAGCAGTCCAGCCGGTGCAGCGGGTCGGAGATCATCGGCGAGTTCAGCACGTCCTCGACCGTGACCACGTCACGCAAAAAGGCGTGCTCGTTCCACTGGGCGTGATGGCTGGCGGCCACCTTGATCCAGGCGAGCTGCTCGGACGTGGTGCCGTACTCGTACATGTGGCGCATGGCGCACATGCCGTAGGTGTTGTGGGTGGTGCCGCCGTAGATGTTCTCGAAGCCGGCCTCGGGCGGGCCGTCGGTCAGCTGGCCGGGACGTCCGCCCCCGCCGAAGCCGCCGAACTTCTGCTGCCGCGGACGGCCGGCCAGCGTGATCAGCGCGACCTTGCACTTACCCTCGGCGATCGCCTGGGCGGCGTGGCCCACATGCAGGATGTAGGACGAGCCGCCGGTCTCGGTGGAGTCCATGTGCCGGACATTCCGCAGGCCCATATAGTCGATCATGGACATGCCGCCGAAACCCGGGGCGTCGCCGGCGCAGAAATAGCCGTCGATGTCGTCCTTGGTCAGGCCCGCGTCTTCGAGCGCGCCCTTGGCGCATTCGGCGTGGATCTGGGGGGTGGATTTGTCGGGGGCGTCGCGGAGCGGATGCTCGTAGGCGCCCATGATGTAGGCCTTGCCTTTAATGCTCATGTCCCTTCCCGGATTATGGTTCTGATCAATGGGATTGGCCTTATCCGCGCAGGGGCGCGGTGTCATCCCTGGTGATGGGGTGCGGTCGCCCTCGTCCTTCGAGGCCGCTTCGCGGCGCCTCAGGATGAGGACGACTGAGAGGCTGTCGGTCGTCCCTGCTTCCTCATGCTGAGGTGCGAGCGCAAGCGAGCCTCGAAGCACGCACCGCTTGCGCCGCCGTCGAAGGCCCTAGGCCGGCTGCTGGGCCTTCAGCGCCTCTATGCGGGCCTCGCGCAGGGCCGAGCGGCGGACCTTGCCGGCGTCGTCCCGCAGGGGCTCGTCGACGAACTCGAAGGTCCGGGGCTGCTTGTAGGTGACCAGCCGCGTCGAGAGATAGTCGCGCAGCTCGGCCTCGGTGGTCGGCCGGCTCACCTGGACGATGGCGTGGATCTTGTTTCCCAGGTCGTCGTCGGGGATGCCGATGACCGCACAGGACATCACCGCCTCATGCTCGTCCAGGGCCGCCTCAATCTCGGCCGGGTAGACGTTGGAGCCGCCCACCAGGATCATGTCGGTGCGCCGGTCGGCCAGGTAGAGATAGCCGTCCTCGTCGAACCAGCCGATGTCGCCCAGACTCTCCCAGCCGCCGGGCAGGGTCTTGGCCGTGGCGCCGAGATATTTGTAGGACGGGCCGGCGCCTTCGGGGCGGCGCATATAGATCTCGCCGACCTCCCGGGGCGGCAGGGGGTTTCCGGCCTCGTCCATGGCCACCATCTCGCCCATGCGCACCTTGCCCACCGAGCCACGGTGCTCCAGCCATTCGGTCCCGGAGATGACGGTGGAGGCCTGCGCCTCGGTGCCGGCATAGAGCTCCTGGATCACCTCGCCGCCCAGCCAGTGGATGAAGGCTTCCTTCAGCCAGGGCGGGCAGGGCGCAGCCAGGTGCCAGAGGGTCTGCAGCGACGACAGGTCGTACTTGGCCCGCGTCTCCTCGAGCAGGTGCCAGATCCGGTTCATCATGGTCGGCACCATATAGACCCAGGTGGCCTTCCAGCGCTCGATCTCGGCCAGGGTCTTTTCGGGGTCGAACCTGGGCATGACCACGATGTGGGCGCCCATGTTTATGGCCGACATCATCATGCCGAAGCCGGCGTTGTGATAGAGCGGGGCCGGCAGCAGGGCGATGGACTCGGCCCGTAGTTGCCAGCCGCCGACCTCGGGCGCCTCCTTCACCGTCACCCCCGGCTGACCGGCCAGGATCAGCTTGGGCCGACCGGTGGAGCCGCCGCTGGTGGGGGCCTTGGAGACCGGGGCGATGGCGTCGGGCAGGTCTGAGTCGTCATCGGCCTTGGCGGCGATGTCGTCGATGTTCACCAGGGGCCTGTCGATCGCATGGTCGAAGGCGGCGATGACGATCGGGGTCGCGGCCAGCTCCATGATCGCCTCGAGCTCGGCCTTGGGCAGGCGGAAGGACACCGGCTGCGGCGTCGCGCCGACTTTCCAGAGCGCCCAGCAGGCCTCGACGAAGCCGATGCTGTTGGGCAGGCCGAGCGTGACGAGATCCCCCTGCTTGACCCCCAGCGCCATCAGGCCCCGGGCCAGGCGGTTGGTGCGCCGGTGGAACTGGCTGTAGGTCAGGGTCGTCTCGCCGCTGGAGACAGCCGGGGCGTCGGGCTTTTCCCGCGCCAGGTCAGCCAGGCGGGCGCCCAGGGAAATCGTCTCGTCGACCATGGTTCGTCGTCCCTAATGCAGGGTCGCGGCTCGTTGCACCGTCCGCGATCTCTATGAAATGGTATGCCGTCGAAATGGGAGGGCGGCGAAACCAGTTTCCCCTGCGACCCCCGGCCCTGGCAAGGGGTTGGAAGATCATGCCCCCACCGGTTATCAGCAGGCCCTGATCGCAACCCTTTGCCGGAGCCCTCGCCCCATGTCGGAATCCCAGACCTCCGTCGCCGACCTGAGCGACGAAAACGAAGGCCAGGCGCAGGTGCTGCGCCTGCAGATGCGCGACCTCGGCGGCCGCAAGGCCTTCTCCGGCCCCATCCGCACGGTGGCCTGCCATGAGGACAATTCGAAGGTGAAGGCCATCCTGGCCACGCCGGGCAACGGCGCGGTGCTGGTGGTGGATGGCGGCGGTTCGCTGAACTGCGCCCTGGTGGGCGACATGATCGCCCAGAGCGCGGTCGATCACGGCTGGGCCGGCGTGGTGGTCCACGGGGCGGTGCGCGACGCCCCGGTCCTGGCCACCCTCGACCTGGGCGTCAAGGCGCTGGGGACCATGCCGCTGCGCAGCGTGCGCCGCGACCAGGGCGAGACCGACGTTCTGGTCGCCTTCGGCGGCGTGATCTTCACCCCGGGCGCGCAGCTGTTCGCCGACGAGGACGGGGTCATCGTCCTGCCGGCCTGAGGCTCAGGCGGGCGGGCTCCAGTCCACCGCCAGGTCCGGCTCGCGGAAGGCGAACCGCTTGAGGTGGCTTCCGATCACCTCTTGGAGGCGAGCCAGGTCATCTGGCGTCTTCGCCTCGGCCGAAAGCTCCAGGGCCTCTGGCGCGACGGCCAGGCGCGTCTCGCCCATGGGGAAGGCGATCCGCCCGCTCTGGTCGTCGAACTCGGCCGTGACCTTGTGGCCGAAGTGCTTGCAGAGCTGGACCATGTAGCGGTGGGCGTGGGCGGTCGCGACCGACGCTGTCGAGATGTGCATGACGCAGGCCCTCACAGACGTTCGATCTTGCCGGCCGCCTCGTCGAGGACGGCGGCCACGGCGGCGGCCTCGGCGTCGCTGGCCCCGCGGGCGAGGCGCAGCTTGAGCGCGGTCTTCACATTTTCCATGGCGCGCAGGACCTTGTCGCGGCCGGCGTCGTCGGCGCCCACCGAACCCATGCGGGCGAAGATGGCGTCCACCGAGGGCTTCTGGGCGGCCAGGGCTTCTCGGCCGGCGTCGGTGATGGCGTAGAGCTTACGTCCGCCCTCGCCTGCGCTCTGCAGGGCGAAACCTTCGTCCTCCAGCAGGGCCAGGGTCGGATAGATGGCGCCGGGGCTGGGGCGATAGGCACCGCCGGTGCGCTCTTCCAGGGCGCGGATCAGCTCATAGCCGTGGGACGGCGCCTGTTCGATCAGGGCCAACAGCACGAAGCGCAGGTCGCCATGCTCCAGGAAGCGGCCGATGCGGGGGCGACCGCCGCCGCGGCGGCCGTGGCCGCCACCATGAGGGCCGCCGAGTCCGGACATGCCGCCGCGGCCGTGGCGGGCGCGGTGGGGGTTGAAACCAAAGTGTCGTTGCATGTGTATTTCGTTCCTATTTCGATCTATCGAAACAACAGATATATCGAAACATATCGGAATGCAAGGGTCGGGGCGTTCTGAAGATCGGCCGTCAGTGCGTCAGGGGCTTATCGACGACGCTGCGCATGATCTCGGCCAGCAGCCGGCCCTCGGCGGCGCGGCTGGAGCCGGAACGCCAGGCGACCACGATCTCGCGGCTGGGATGGTCGGTGGCCAGCGGCCGGATGGTCACGGCGGCGGCGTCGGTCAGGCCGGCGGCCACGGCCATGGCCGGCAGGAAGCTGACGCCGAGGCCTGAGCCCACCATCTGCACCAGGGTCGGCAGGGAGGTGGCGGCGAAGGGGCCGTCATCGGTGTTGGCCCGGGGCGCCTTCAGGCCGCAGGCGGCCAGGGCGTGCTCGCGCAGGCAATGGCCGTCCTCCAGCAGGATCATCTCCGCCCGCTCCAGCTCGTCGGGCGGGGTGGCGCTCATCTGCGCCAGGGGATGGTTGGCCGGCAGGGCGGCGACCAGCTCGTCATCGGTCACATGGGCGAGATCCAGGCCCGCGGTCTCGTAGGGCAGGGCGATCAGGGCGGCGTCCAGTTGGCCAGCCTTCAGGCCGGCGATCAGCCGCTGGGTCAGGTCCTCGCGCAGGAACAGGCGCAGGTTGGGATACTGGGTGCGCAGCAGGGGGAAGACCCGCGGCAACAGGAAGGGCGCCACGGTGGGGATGACGCCCAGGCGGAAACGGCCCGACAGGGGCTGGCCGGCGTGGCGGGCCTCCTGCACCATCTCCTCGGCCTCGTTGAGGATGGTGGCGGCCCGGCGCAGGGCCGCCTCGCCCACGGCGGTCAGGATCACGCCGGAGCGCGCCCGATCGACCACCGGGGCGCCCAGGGTGCGCTCCAGCTCCTGGATGCCGGCCGAGAGGGTGGGCTGGGTGACATGGGCGGCCTCGGCGGCGCGGCCAAAGGCGCCGTGCTCGGCCAGGGCCTTGAGATATTGCAGTTGGCGGACGGTGGGCAGGATCATGCCGGCAATATAGGTCAGTCCTATCGAATTCCCAAAAACAATCGATTGGACCCCAGGGCGGACCTCGGCGAGATTGGCGGTGTCGAGGCGGCGTGCTTCCAGCCCGCCTCAATGTCCGGGGGTTAGCGTCTTCTCTCCCCAAGCGCCGATGCGCCCCCGGACCCCCGCTCTCTCTCCCCTTCAGGCCTGTTCGAAACTCAGGGGGCCTTCCCAGAAGGTCTCCACCAGCTGGTGCTGGGCGCCGGGCCGGCCCGTGGTGAGGAAGCGGCGCAGTCCGCTTGAGCCGGGATCGATCTCCGGATGCCGGTCCAGATAGCCGGCCAGGGCGGCGGCCGTAGCCTCGGGCTGGTGGATCAGCGGCGTGCCCGGTTTGAGCGCGGCGCGGAACATGTCGGCGATGATCTCATAGTGGGTGCAGCCCAGTATGGCCCGGTCCGGCGCCCGGCCGATGCGGGCGGTGATCGTCGCCACGTGGCGCTCGACCTCGGCGGCTAGGTCGACGGCGCCGGCGTTTCCCTCGATCATGCGGGCCAGGTCCGGGCAGGGCTCGACGAAGACGGCGACGTCCTGGCGGCGCTTGTCGATCTCGATCTCATAGACCCGGCTGCGGGCGGTGGCCGGGGTGGCGAACACCGCCAGGATGTCCAGCTTCTCCACCTTGTCGCCGCGACGCTCGGCCTCGTGCTCCCAGGGCAGGCCAGTGGCCGCCTCGATGGTCGGCACGATCAGGCCCAGCACGTTCACCGGCCGCCCCAGTTCGCGGCGGCGCTGCGGCAGCCAGGTCTGTTGCAGGCGCCGCAGCGCAATGGCCGAGGCGGTGTTGCAGGCCAGGACCACCAGGTCGCAGCCTTGCGCGAACAGGCGGTCGCAGCCGGCCTGGGTCAGGTCGACGATCTCTTCGCCCGGCCGCCCGCCATAGGGGGCGTTGGCCTGGTCAGCCAGATAGACGAGG
>CAZERE010000110.1:0-10395 GCA_964515365.1 uncultured Phenylobacterium sp.
GGCCGCTGCGTCGGTCGTGTCGGCCGCATCGGCGCTCGAAAACAGCAGCTATCTCGACGCCGGCCTGATCAGCGACCTGACCGGCACGATTGACGGATGGTCGCCTTCCGGCAGCGCCACGCTGACTGCGAGCGGCAGCGGCATGCAGGTCGCTGTCACCGGCACAGACCCCTATATCAGCCGCACCGCGCTCGACATCGATGGCGCCCGCTTCACGCGCGTCTACGTCACGCTCACCCGCACCGCCAACCGCGCCTCCGGCAGTTGGGACGGCTCGCTATACTGGAGCCGCACGGGTCACGGCTGGAGCGGCTCCTATCGGGCGAATGCCCCGATGGTCCCGATCGACCCGGTGCTCAACCAGCGCGTCACCCTGGTCTATGACATGCCGAGCGCGATCGGCGGGACGGACTGGTCGGCGGGCACTGTTACCGGCTTGCGCCTCGATCTTGACCAAGGTGCGGGCGGCGCATTCCTGATCCATTCCATCCGTGTCGCCGGACCCGATGCGCTTGCTCCCGCCAAGGATGCGCAAGCCGCGGCGACCAGCGCGTCAGCGGCAGCGGCCAGCGCGGGCGCGGCAGGGCAGTCGGCGACGGCGGCGCAGCAGAGCGCAACCACCGCTAGCACAAGGGCCAGCGAGGCGTCGACCAGCGCCAGCCAGGCGTCGACCAGCGCGAGCAGCGCGGCCGGCGCCACCACCGCAACCACCAAGGCCGGCGAGGCGAGCACGTCCGCCACGCAGGCGGCCAGCAGCGCAACCACAGCGCAGGGTCATGCCAGCAATGCCAGCAATAGTGCGAGCGCGGCAGCAAATTCGGCAACGAGCGCCGGCAACAGCGCGACGGCGGCCAGCGGCAGTGCCCAGACCGCATCGACCAAGGCGACGGAAGCCGGCAATTCCGCGAGCGCGGCGGCAGGCAGCGCTGTAAGTGCGGCGAGCAGCTACAGTTCGGCGGTCGGCGTAGTGCTGACGACGCTGCCTGAAAAATACACGGCCGCGTCGGACCCCTATTTCTCGACCGAGCATGTCGGTGCGCCATCCAGCGTCCCGCCGGTATTCGCCAACGCGACCGCTCCGGAAGGCACGCCGGTCTACCAGATCATCCTGGGCGCGAATGGCGGGGCGAGCTGGGCGCAGCGCGGCGTGTTCCCGGCGACCTCCGGGCGCATCTATGAGGTCGAATACGAATATCGCATCCCGGCGGTATCGGGCAGCGTCGACGTGCGCGCTTATGTCCGGAGCCTGGATGGCTCTTACGCCAGCATCACATCATCGGCCGTGTCCATGTCGGCGCTTTCGGGGCGGCGTACACTGACCTATCTCGTTGCCGCATCCGGCGCGGACATGAACTGGAACGCGTCGGCGGTATGGCTGCGCGCCTTCATCAACATCACCACGGGGGCAGATGGGTCGATCACCATCCAGCCGCTGCGCATCCGCGTCAGCGATGTCACCGAGCGCGAGGCGTCGAAAGCATCGGCCAGCGCGGCGGCGACCAGCGCGAGCACCGCTTCGACCAAGGCTAGCGAGGCGGGCCAGAGCGCCAACAGCGCCACGCAGAGCGCCAACACAGCATCGACCAGGGCCGGCGAGGCGCTGGCGAGCCAGCAGGCGGCCGCGTCCAGCGCCAGCGACGCGCTGGGTTATCGCAACAGCGCCTCCAGCTCGGCCACGCTGGCTGCGCAATCGAAAAGCGACGCAGCGAACAGCGCAACGGCCGCTGCCGGGTCTGCGTCTTCAGCGGCAACCCACGCAACCAATGCTGGCCAAAGCGCCTCGGCTGCCAGCAGCAGCGCCCTCGCGGCCAACGCCACCTTTGCCAACCTCAAGAACACCGTTGCCAATCAGAGCCAGGCCCTTCCCTATGACTTCAAGGACGGGAATGCTTTCTGGACCAATGATCGCACAGGTGCGCCCGACGCGCGAACGGGCGCGACTGGCGCCCTCATCACGAACGATCCGCTGCTGGGGCAGTGCTGGGAAATCACCGACTGGTCCGCCGCGGGCCATAACATCCTGACACGCGGCGTCGTGCCGGTGATCGCCGGACGCTTCTATGAGGTTCGCGCGCGGTTCCGCGTGACGTCCGGGTCTCCTGCCGACTTCAATGCCATCGCATCCGGCATGACTGCCGATTACACGGCAACGGAGGCGGCTTTCCGGGGCGGGCCTGCGATCACCGCCGGCAATAGCGGGGTGTTCGAGGCTGTAGCCCTCTTCAGCGACACCACGGCGAACGGCGCCACCGCTTTCACATCGGATGCCGTCTTCGCCCGCTTTGGCCTTCGCCTGGCGCAGAGCAAGGCGGTTACGGTGCGCGTGCAGTCGATCCGCGTCGCCGACGTTACCGAAAAGTTGGCGGCGGCGAACAGCGCGACCGCTGCATCTGGTTCGGCGAGCAACGCGGCCGGGTCAGCAACTGCCGCTGGCAGCAGCGCGTCTGCAGCGCAGGGCAGCGCCACCACGGCATCGACCAAGGCTGCCGAGGCGGCGAACAGCGCCAGCGCCGCGGCGACGAGCGCGTCATCGGCCAGTTCTTCGTCCAATTCTGCGGCGCAGAGCGCTTCGGCGGCAGAGTCGAGCCGGCTCACCGCAGAGGTCGCGGCGACCAACGCGGGCTATGTCGATGCCGGTTATGTCGCCGATTTCACCGGCAGCGCCCTCAATGGTTTTACAGCCACCAACGCCACATTGACCCCGAGCGCCTCTGGCCTGCGCATGATCGGCGGATCGGGCGACGCTCAGCTTTATCGCACCGGCCTGTCTTTCAGCGGCGCGCGCTTCACCCGCGTCGTGGTCGAACTGACCCGCACTGTCGCGGGAAGCCTGTGGGACGGCACGCTTTTCTGGACCACCTCCAGCCATGGGTGGAGCGGTTCCTACCGCGCGAAGCCGACATCATGGGCCGACCCCGCGCTCAATGTGCCCACGACGCTGACCTTCGACATGCCCAACGCGCTGGACGGCGCGAGCGACTGGCTGTCGAGCACCATCACCGGCATCCGGTTCGACACCGACAATGGCGCAGGTGGCGAGTTCCTGATCCGCTCGATCCGTATTATCGGGCCCGACGGTCTGGCGCCGGCGAAGGCTGCCCAGGCCGCTGCGTCCAGCGCGTCGAGCGCCGCCGGCTCCGCTACCGCTGCTGGCAACAGCGCGGGGGCGGCGCAGACCAGTGCGACGAACGCGGCGACATCGGCGGGACAGGCATCGACGTCGGCAAGCCAGGCCAGCACCAGTGCGTCGCAGGCGTCGACATCAGCAACCAATGCCGCAGGATCAGCGTCCACCGCGAGCACGGCCGCCACCAACGCGGCGCAGTCGGCGACCAACGCCGGCAACAGCGCCAGCGCGGCGGCCGGATCGGCCTCAACGGCGACCACGAAAGCGAGCGAAGCGGCCAACAGCGCCAATTCGGCGGCAGCCAGCGCAGTGTCCGCGAACTCGACCTATAATGCGATGATCCAGTCGCAAGCGGCTTCGCCGGTCCTGCCTTACGACTTCTCCGACGGCCTCAACCAATGGACCAACGACCGGTTCGGCCTGCCGCAAACTGTCACAAAGGCTACCGGCACGGTCATTGATGGCGATGGCATCTATGGCCGCTGCGCCGATTTCAACTGGTCGGCCGCTGGTGATAATGTCCTGACGCGTGGCACTGTTCCGCTTACCCCCGGCCGCGTCTATGAGGTGACTGCGCGCTTCCGCGTCCGCAATGGCGACGGCAATTACAGCTTCACCCTTATCGGCGCGTGGATGGATGCCGCTGGCGCGGAGATCAGCTGGTCGGCCTATCAGACGACCGCTGTCACTGGCGGCGCGACAGTCGAGATCACGGCGCTGTTCGGCACGTCCTCGCAGGGCGGATATCTGTGGCCCAGCGCGGCCATCTATGGTCGGTTCGGGCTGCGGAATAACAGCGCTGAGAGCGGCATGTCCGTACGCGCCGCGTCCATCCGTGTGACAGACGTGACCGACCGGCTGGCTGCGTCGAACAGCGCCAGCGCTGCAAGCACATCGGCCAGCAACGCGGCGACTAGCGCCGGGCAGGCGGGCGCGAGCGCAACGGCAGCGAGCGGACACGCCAACACTGCGCAGACCAAGGCCGGCGAGGCCGCTTCCTCGGCATCCGCCGCCAGCTCCAGCGCCGCAGCAGCCAGCAGTTCGGCGTCTTCGGCATCGCAAAGCGCCAGCCAGGCTTCGACCTATCGCGGGCAAGCCGAAAGCGCCGCAACGACCGCGACAACCCAGGCGACGATCGCCACCAACGCCGCTGCCGCCGCATCGAGCAGCGCCACCGTCATGGCGCAGGTGGCAGCAGCCTCCATCAACCCGAACCCGGTTTTTTCCGACTGGCCCACAGGGCAGACGCTGCCGTCCAACTACAGCCTGTGGGGCGGGTCCACCACCGTCACCAAGGCGACCGGGGCGCAGAGCCCCTATGCGCCCCGGACGGCGATCGCCTCCACCACGGCAGCGGACGGCGGCGGCCTGCAAACTCAGCCCTTCGTCGCCACCCAGGTCATCCAGAATGGCATGTGGCTGGTGCTGGAGGTGGATGCACGGAGGGTGTCGGGTGACATCCGGGGCGCATGCGCCATGTTCAGAATCGTCGACAGCGCCGGATCGGCGGCGCAGAACCATTTTATTGACCTCTATGCCGATGCTGACACCTCCGAAGCGGTCGGCGGCAACGTCAACACGGGGCTTCGCCGTTGGCGCAAGCTGGTAAAGGTGGAGGCGGCCTCCGCCTATGGTTGGCGCCTCTACATGATGAATCGCTATAGCAGGGCAAGCAGCTACACCTCAGCGGCCACCGCTAATCAGATCGAGTGGCATCGTGTCAGCTTTCGCCCCGCGACCGATCAGGAGATCGCGGCGAAAAAGGCGACGGCGGACATCAGCGCGCTGTCTGCGAGCGTGGCCCAGCAGGCGACGACGCTGTCGACCTTGTCGACGCAATATGCCTCGCTCAGCGACACCGTCTCGGCGCAGGGCGTAACGGTCACCCAGCAGGCGAGCGCGATCGCGTCCATCGAGGATGGCGTGGAGACGCTGTTTGCCAAGTGGGGCTTCGAGCTCGACGTGAATGGGTATGTGAGCGGCATGGTCATGAACAATAATGGCCAGCGGGCGGACCTGACCTTCCGCACCGATCGTGCGCGCTTCATCACGCCGTCGGGCAAGGGCGGATATTGGAACCTCGACTTCGACAGCCAGGGTCGACCGACCCAGACGATCGGCGATGATGCGTCCGGCGTCACGATCGAACTGGGCTATCTCGCATGAGCGGCTGGGGCATGCGCCTGAAGCGCAACGGCGTTGTCGAGCAGGATCTGCTGACCGATATGGGCCGGGTCATGGGGCGGGTCCAGACCGGCGGCAACGACGGGTCGATCAATGTTCCCGGCCTGCTCCTGGGCTATCCCATCTTCTGGGCGGTCTCCCTGGGCGCGCCGACGCAGCGCGTGCCCAATGTGTCGGTGTCCGGCCAGACGCTCAGCTGGAGCTATCCAGCGGCCCAGGCCGGCACGACGCATGGCAAGGCCGACTGCATCATCCTCTATGGCACCCGCGCCTTGCCCTACGGAGCCGGGTCTTATTCGCCGCCGACAGAGTCGAGCCGCTGGGGTTTCCGCATCCGCCACCCGCAAAGCGGGGCGGTCATCATCGACGACAAATATTCGAACCTCGCCTTTCGGCAGAAGGTCAGCCTGACCACCGGCGCGATCGTTGCCGGCGGCGCTTCGACTGTCTCCTTCACCTATTCCAGCCCGACCATGCCGATGGTGGCGATCACCTGCAGCAAGCCGACCACCCTCTGGTCGGTGGCCAGGTCGGGCAACAACTGGACGTTTCAGTTCTACGCACAAGGCGCTTCGGCGACCATCACGGCCTATGTCTTCGATGATCCGGCGGCGCTGGGCGCGGGATGGGGCGCACGGATCAGGAGCGGCGCGACGATCCGCTATGACAGCCGCCACAAATATGCGCGCCCGGTCAATCGCCTCGCCGGCAGCAGCGGCGCGCCGAACGCCGCGATCGCTGCAGGCAAGACCTATGCCGTGGCTCCGGGCAGGTTCACCGGGGAATTCCGCAGCGAGGTGATGCCGTGGGAGGGCGGCAACTGGGACCAGACGGTCACCACCGAAGCCATGGGGGTGAGCTTCAGCGGCAACCAGATCACATCGGCGCTGGTCCAGCTGTTCGCCGCCTCCAGCTCAGGCTCCGGCACCCTGCCGCCGGCCTGGCTCTACCAATATCCGACCTATGAATGGCTGGTCCTGGACGTGACCGGCTTGTGAAGCACTCAACCTCAAGGAGAATGACATGATTCCGACCCTGAAACTCAAGCTGCAAAATGGTGCCCGGTTCGAGCTGCCGGCCGCCGCCATCAACATCGTCGAAGAGAACGCCGAGGGCGAAGGCTCTGTCATCGGCTATGACCTGGGCGCGGGTGCCGCCCACGAAATGCTGAACGACAATTATGGCTTCGTGAAGAAGCAGGTGCTCGATGCGGGCGGCATCACCAATCCGATCGAGCTGACCTCCGTTGCTGGCGATGGCAAGACGTGTCGCGTCACCCTGTCGCGCGAGCGCATCGTTGCGCGCCTCGAGGTGCTCGACAGCGCGGTCGGCATCAACGCGATCCTGTCGATCGCCTCGGGCAACGCCAGCTTCAAACTCAATGTGGCGGACACGCTGGACCAGATGGACGGCGTCGAAAGCCGTGCGTCCAAGCCCCGTGGCGCAAGGAAGGTGGCGTGATGAGCCGGTCTGAAGAACCCATGATGCGGGCGGTCGAGGCTGGCGCGGACTCAGCCCGATCAGGCGGTCTCGCGTGTCGCGCTGATGATCGATCAAGAAGGTAAAATCATCGGCTGGGTCAGCAACGACGCCTCACCTTCCGATATTCAAACCCAGCGCGTGAGCGTTACTTCGACGGAATGGTAGCGTGTCGCGATTGTGGATTTTCTGCTGCCCAAGCACAGGCCAGCGCGGCTGCGGTCGCGCTCGCCCGCTGCGGCACGTCGTGGTCGAGAAATTCACCTAGGGCGGCTGATGTCGCCTCGCTTGCCTCTGTAGCGGGCGCATAGCGCGCTGCGGCTCGCGCGGCCGTGCCTTCATTTATTGCCCGATCGTCGATCATGGCGACCATTTAACATCTGAAAGGACCAATGAAAATGACGGATACCACCACGACCCCCACCGTGGCCGAGTTGGAAGCCCAGCAGGCCGCCCTCACCGCTCAGCAGGCCGAACTGGACCGGCAGATGGCCGCCGCTTCGCTCGCCAGCGTGCAGGCTGCCAAGGCCGTTCTCGATCGCGCCGCTTCCATCAAGGTCGCTGACGATCTGGAGCCGCTGCTGGAGCAGCTGCCGGCGAACAGCGTGGCCCGCCAGCAGATCACGAACGTCATCACCGTCAATCGGGGCGTCCGCGACCTGCTCGGCCGTGAAGTGGCGCGGCTGGAAGCGTTGGCGGCCGAGCCGGTCGAAGAGGAAGCCAGCTGACCGCTGATCAGGAGGTGTCCATGATGACGGCAATCCTCGGGGCGGCGGGTAGCACCATCGCCGGTTTCATCGAGCAGGGCCCGCAATCCGCTGCCCCGCCCAGCTTCGACAATGGAGCGTCTCTCTATCTGTTCAACCTGTTCCTGATGACAGCGACGACGTTCCTGGGCGCCATGCTGGTCGGAAAGCAGGGCAGCCGCATCTGGACGCAGCGTTTCTGGGATCATCCGCTGCATCCGGTGACGCTCTACCGCCTGGTCACCTTTTGCGCCGGCGTGGGCATCACGCTCCGGTGCGGCGCGGAGGCCATGTTCCTGTGGGGGTGGAACCCCGAGGACGTGATCACCTCCGCGCGCGTTTCGATGGCCAAGCGCTGGATCGACCCCATCGCCATCGGCTTCGGCCTCATGTGGATGACGATCGTGATCCTGGGCGAGCCCGGCATCGAGCATCAGCTGCGCAAGGCTCCTCTCCCCGTCGACATGTGGTCGCGCTGGCCGGTCCTGGTCCGCGCGGGCGCAGTGATCATTCTTAGCTTCGTGGCTGCGCTGGCCGCCGTATGTCTGCGGTGAGACTGGGCGCGGCGTTGGGGGCCGCCGCAATGACCTCTGTTGCATCTCGCGAGCCGGTGATCTGGTGGATCTTCGGCGAGCCGTTTCACGCTGGCCCCACCATCGTTTGCATCTGCGCCGTCATCATCACGCGCGTCATTATCGGCCTTCAGGCGAAAGGCCGAGCGCAGGTGGCGCTCGACATCTCCATCACGCTTCTGTCGCTGCTGGTCGCGATCCTGTGGGTGCAGGACCAGCAGCTTGAACTGCTCGCCGCCGGCATCACCGGCATTGGCGTAGGTAGCCTTGGCGCGGGCATCATCGGCATCGCCAAAGGCGTGGTGGGCGAAAAGGTTCGCGCTGGCGTCAGCGCATTCTGGGAAGCCTTTGGCGGCCCAACGCCACCACGCTGACACGCATTTCTCTTTCACATCGCGAGGAACTTATGACCATCATTTCCGATGACGCTTTCGTGCGCCTGTTCCAGGAGCGGTTCGGCCTGGAGCCGGTCGATGGATGGGCCGGGCCCGATACCATCGCCATGCTGGACAGCCTGAAGCCGCCTACGGTCGATCCGGTGGACGCTTCCGGCATCCCTGACAGCTACTGGCCGATGCTGTCGAAGATCGAGAGCGGCGACCAGCCCTATGTGCAGGCGCCCTCCTCCAGTGCGTCCGGCCTCTATCAGTTCATCCGCTCCACCTGGATTGGCGAAGGCGGGAAATGGGGCCCGACGCTGCGCCCGGCGTTCGGGGGGCTCAAGCCATCGCCGGAAGAGCAGCTGGCGCGCGCCCGAACCTTCACCGCGAAGAATGCCGCCTATCTGCGGTCGCGCGACGTCCCAATCAACCGGGCGACCATCTACGCCGCTCACTTCCTTGGCCCCGTCACGGCCGGATCGATCCTGGCGGCCGGCAAGGGCGACCGCGCCGACCTGATCGCCGGCGCCGCGGCGACCGCCGCCAACCCGTCGATCCTGAAGGGCAAGACGGTGGGCGACTTCATCGAATGGCTGCGGGCGAAGACCGGCGAGGTGGCGAAGTGAATGCGCTTTCGTCCACGCTGCGCGGGGCAGCCGACGGCGGCATCCTGTTCATGTGCCCGGGCTGCAAGGCCGTGCATGGCATCAAGGTGGGCACTGGCCCTGGGCTGCGCTGGGGCTATAACGGCAATCCCGAAGCGCCGACATTCACGCCCTCCATCCTGGTGACCACCGGCCGCGCGGTGGACCCGAATTTCAAGCCTGAGCCCGGCGATCCGCCGGAGGTCTGCCATTCCTTCATCACGGATGGGCGCATCCAGTTCCTGAGCGACTGCACTCATGCGCTTGCCGGTCAGACCGTCCCTCTGCCGCCATTCAGTTGGGGCGAAGACTGATGGGGCTGGGCAAGATCGCGCGCGGCCTCGGCAAGGTGGGGCTGATGATCGAAGGCGTCGGCTATATCGTGGCGGCGGGCCGTGCTCTGGTGCGATCAATCAAGGGTGACCCTGCCGAACGCCGCGATGATGAGCGGCAGGATCAGGGGCGCGATAGTGCCAGCGGCGACGAAGGACAATAGGAGGGATTGGTTGCCCCGCGCATTGGTGTAGGGGCTAAAAGCCACGCGGGGCATTCGGAATACGCGTCGAGGTTCGTGTAGTTCCGCGGTGACCCCGGCCAGGCGTTCGCGGTCATCGGGGGGTTGATAACACGATGCCGGACCGGAGTCGGACGGGACTGTGGCACGAGAGAAGGTGGCCAGCAAGGTAGGTGGACAATCGCATTCGATCCGGTCAAGCCGTTGCGCGCGGCCCGCCCGGTCGCTATGTTCCTGCTATGTTCGACAGCGCATTCTCTCTGCCCGTCGTGGGCGCAGATCGCGTCACGGCCCGAAGCGCCACGCGCCGCGCCGAGATCGAGCGCGCCAGCCCGGGCGACCCGCTGACGCTGCGACGCGAGCGCGGCGCACGCGGCGGCCGGCCTGTGGTGGGCGTCTATTCGGAGCGCGGCGTGCAGCTGGGCTATATCTGGCCCGACAGGGTGCAGGAGGTCGCCGGCCTGGTCGCCGTGGCGCGGGCCATCTTCCGAAGCGCAGACACCTTCGGATGCATCATCCATATCACCGTGGACGGATCGACGCCCATCCTGCCAGCCCCGCCCCGCCCGCCCGAGCGGCGCGCCCAGGCGCCGGCCGCGCCGATGCGCGACCAGTTCGCCAGCATCTTTCCGATCGCGCCGCGCAGTCGCGCTTATGCGGTCGGAAATGTCGTGCCCACTGACATTCGCGGCGTTTCGACAAATCCAGGGGGCCTTAGGGCTAGCATCCGTGAACAGAGGGTGTAACAG
>CAZERE010000111.1:0-830 GCA_964515365.1 uncultured Phenylobacterium sp.
TGGCTCCGGGGGCGCCGATGACCACCGCCTTTTGGCCGTTGATCACATAGCCCGTGCCGTCCTTGACCGCCGTGGTCTTCAGGTCCTGCCAGGTGTAGCGGGCCTGCGGCTCGGCATAGGCGAAGGCGAAGATGGCGTCGCCGGCGATGATCTTCTCGATCAGGTCCGGGGCCGCCCCATGGCCGGAATGCTTGAGGAAGCCGCCGCCGATGACCACCGTGCCCATATAGGGCTCGACGACGAGGGCTTTGCCGAACTCCTCCATGACGACCATGTTGTCCACCGGGCCGCCGCCCAGGCCGCCCAGCTCTTCGGAGAAGGGCGCGCCGAGAATACCGAGCTCCTCGGCGAAGGCCTTCCAGACCTCCGGCCGCCACCCGGCCTCGCTCTTGATCGCCGCCCGGCGGGCGTCGAAGGCGTAGTGGTCAGCCAGATAGCTCGCGACCGTGTCGCGCAGCATCGACTGTTCGTCTGTGAAGCTGAAGTCCATGGAGAAATCTCCTTGTCAGAGCCCCTCCCCTTGCGGGGAGGGGTTGGGGCGCTGCGGCCGATGAGGGAACCGCCCTCGTCCTTCGAGGCCCCTGCGGGGCGCCTCAGGATGAGGGCGTACTGGCCCGCCTGCTCCACCTCATCCTGAGGTGCGAGCGGAGCGAGCCTCGAAGGATCTGCGCCGGTTGCGGCTCAGAGACCCAGAACCATCTTGGCGATGATGTTGCGCTGGATCTCGTTGGAGCCGCCATAGATCGAGGTCTTGCGGCCGTTGAAGTACTCGCCGGCCACGCCCTGGGCGTAGTCGGGGCCGACATTGGCGTTGTGGCCGAGATCACGGA
>CAZERE010000111.1:856-10236 GCA_964515365.1 uncultured Phenylobacterium sp.
CCAGTTCCTGCAGGCGCTGCTGGATCTCGGTGCCCTTGATCTTGAGGATCGAGGATTCCGGACCCGGCCCCTTGCCGCTGGACTCGCCGGCCAGGGTGCGAAGCTCGGTGAACTCCAGCGCCGTCAGGTCGATCTCCAGCTCGGCCAGCTTGCGCTTGAAGAAGGTGTCCGACAGCAGCGGACCGCCCAGGTCGCTCTGCTCGGTCCCGGCCATCTCCCGCAGGCGCTCCAGGCCGCGCTTGGAGCGGGCGACGCCGGCGATGCCGGAGCGTTCGTGGGCCAGCAGCGCCTTGGCGCAGGTCCAGCCCTGGTTTTCGTGGAAGATGCGGTTTTCCACCGGCACCTTCACATTGTCGAGGAAGACGTCGTTGACCTCGTGGCCGCCCTCCAGGGTGATGATCGGGCGAACCTCGATGCCGGGGCTCTTCATGTCGATCAGGAGGAAGCTGATGCCGGCCTGCGGCTTCACGTCGGGATCGGTCTTCACCAGGAAGAAGCCCCAGTCGGCGAACTGGCCAAGGGTGGTCCAGGTCTTCTGGCCGTTGACGATGTAGTATTCCTTGCCGTCGTCGCCCTTCACCCGCTCGGCGCGGGTCTTGAGCGAGGCGAGGTCGGAGCCCGCGCCGGGCTCGGAATAGCCCTGGCACCACCAGACTTCGCCATTGTAGATGCCGGGCAGGAACTGCTTCTTCTGCTCTTCAGTGCCGAAGGTGTAGATCACCGGGGCCAGCATGCTGACGCCGAACGGCAGCACCGCGATGGTGTCGGCCCGGGCCTGTTCCTCAGACCAGATGTACTTCTGGGTCGGCGTCCAGTCGGTCCCGCCGAACTCCTTCGGCCACGACGGCGCGACCCAGCCCTTCTTGGCCAGCACCTTGTGCCAGGCCAGATAGTCGTCCTTGGCCAGGGGTTCGCCGCTGTCCTGCTTGGCGCGCAGGTCCTTGGGGTAATTCTCGGCGATGAAGGCGCGGACCTCTTCGCGGAAGGCGGCGTCTTCGGGAGAGAAATCGAGATTCATGGGGCGCTCCGTGGCTGCTCCTGGGCGTGCGGGGCGTCGGGCCCGCTCAGGGGCGGACAATAGGCTCCCCGACCCCAAGAGAAAAGATGACGCTAACGTCAACGGAAGAGGATTCCGGCCGCCGGCTTGGCGCCTCGCCATCTTGCCTGGACCGCCAAGGGCGCGCAGAACACCGGCCGAATGGCCCGCATCCTCACCTACAATGTCCACCGCTGCGTCGGGACCGACCGCCGCCTCGATGTCGGCCGGATCTCCGACGTCATCGCCGCCCTGGAGCCCGACATCGTCGCCCTGCAGGAGCTGGACGTCGGTCGCATGCGCACCAACGGCGTCGACCAGGCCCATGAGATCGCCCGGCGCCTGGAGATGGCCTTCCATTTCCATCCGGCGATGAAGGTGGAGGAGGAGCTCTATGGCGACGCCATCCTCACCCGGCATCCGGAGCGCAAGATCCGGTCCGCCGCCCTCCCCGGCCATGCCCGGGTGTCTCAGCTGGAGCCGCGGGGCGCGTTGTGGGTGGCTGTGGACCTCGACGGACGCGAGGTGCAGGTGTTCAACACCCACCTCGGCCTCGTGCCGCGGGAACAGCAGAATCAGGCCCAGGCCCTGGTGGGCCCCGGCTGGCTGGGAAATCCCGACCGACAGGGGCCGACCATCCTGCTCGGCGACTTCAATGTGACCTCGGCCTCGTCAGTGTACCGGACCCTGGGCGGCGCCCTGCGCCCGGCCCGGAAGCACGCGGCCAAGCGCTCGCCGTCCGCGACCTTTCCCTCGGTGATGCCGATCCTGAGGATCGACCACCTGTTCGTCAGCGAGCAGGTGCGGGTGCTGGATGTCTTCGCGCCCTATGATCGCCAGACCAGGGTCGCCTCCGATCACCTGCCCCTGGTGATGGATTTCGAACTGATCTGAGCCGCCGCCCCCGGCCGGCCCTCGGCGACCAGGCGGCTGAGGCGTCGGGAGGCGTCGTAGAGGCGATCTCGCCGGCGGAAGACACGCCAGGAGTCCTCCACGTCGGCGGGATCGCCGATATGGAAGGCGGCGATCATGTCGCCTAGCGCGCCCATCTCCTGGGACTTGAGCTTCCGAAGCCGGCCCTCCCGGTTCAGGGCGGTGATGGCGGCGCCCATACTGCCGTGCTCCTGCCGGGCCTTGGCCACGGCGTCCCCGGTATAGCCCATGAAATGGCCGATCAGCCGGTTGCGCAGGGCCGCAATGCTGCGCCGGTTCAGGTCGCCATCGGCCTCCACCGCCAGTTCGCATTCCGTATCGAAGCCGCCCGAGCGGTTGTTCAGATTGGCCGACCCGACCCGGGCCAGGCGATCGTCGATCACCGTCACCTTGGAATGGACGATGATCTCCTGCCCCGATGGCGTCACGGGCCAGTAGGCGTGGAAACGGCCGAAGATGTCGGCGGCGTTCAGTCGCCACAGCATGTTGGACCTGGCCCGGTCCATGGTCAGCTGGTCAAACCAGCTGGGGCTGCGGGCCGTCGAGATCAGCACGACTTCCGGTCCATCCGGCTCCAGCAGACGCGCGGCCAGGGCCTCGGCGTAGATGGGTGAGGTGAAGTACTGGTTTTCCAGATAGATGACGTCCCGAGCCTGGGCGATCGAGGCCAGGGTCAGGCGCCGGATCTCGTCGGTCATGGGCTCGCCCTTCCAGGCCGGCACAGTGCGGGCGATCCCGACCTCGATATCGAGCATGTGGGCCGGGACCCGCTGGGGCCAGGGATCGCCGGTGGCCGGCGCCGCCTTCGGCACCACCTCGCCCGCCGAGCGCCGCCAGCGCATGCGGAACAGGTCCCCCAGCGCCTCGGCCGCCGCCCCGTCCACCATCATCATCACCTCGTGGCGCGGGGCGTGACACTCCTGGTCGGGCATGATGCGGCGCTGGTCGCCGTCCAGGTGGCCGGCGGTGTCCCAGCGATCCACGCAGATGTCGCCCCCGCCGCAGAGCGCTATGGCGTCGTCCACCACCAGCACCTTCTGGTGATGACAGGCGCCGAGCGGCACGGACTCATCCAGGCGCAACTGAACGGTCGTGTCGTGAAACCAGCGCTTGGCCCGGTGGGGAAAGAAGTTCTGGCTGGCGCTGATCGGGAGGGCTGACTTCCAGATCAGCAGGCGGATGTCGAGATCCGGACGCCGCCTGGCCAGCTCCACCAGGACCCGGCCCACCTCATCGGGATCATCGGGACCGTCGAAGCCGTCGGGCGACAGGCGTGTCCGGGGGTCGAAGCCCCAGCCGAGCAGATAGATCGACCGCTGCGCCTTGGGCAGAATCTCGGCAAGCGCGTTGAAGTACGCCTCGGTGTCGACAAGGAAGGCGGCCCGCCCCGCGTGCTCGCGCCGCCAGCAGGTTTCTCCTGGGGTCAGAATGCTCATCGCCTCCGGCATGCACGGCCAAGGCCATCGGCGCAAGAAGGCGTACGCTCGGGGCTTGGTTCCCGCGCCCGGGCCAACAAAAAAGCGGGCGCGCCTCGTGGGGGGAGGCGCGCCCGAGGGTCAGGCGACAGCTTGGAAGGTCGGAAAGATCAGTCGGCGGAGGGCGCGGCCGCCTTGGCGGCCTTCACGCTCTCCTCGCCGCCCAGCCACACCTGGCAGGGCCCGCTGACCTCCTGACGGATTTCGAACCGGATCTTTTCATCGCTCGACCGCGCCTGGCGATTGGCGCGGCTGCGCTCGCTCTTGGCCCGCTCCAGGACGCGGGACGTGCGGCCATAGGCCTGGTCGCGCAGCATGTCGTCGATGGCGGCGGTGTCCAGATCGGCCATTTCGGCCTTGGCCAGGGCGCGGCAGCGGGTGGCCTCCAGGAACTCGTTGTCCTTGAGCTCGGCGGCGGTGGCCGAACCGGCAGTGACGAGCGCGGCGGCGGAAAGAACAATGGCGGCGAAGTTCATGGTGTTTCTCCCTCGAAATCAATGATCATAAATTGAGATGTTTGGAGACAAACCTCAAATGAACTCTTGGAAAGAATGCCTGAATTCAGATTACATCCAATTCATTCATGTTCATTACTTGCAGTTCATGAAGCGTCGGTTTTCTGACCCTGGCCGAGCCCCGCCCTCTGGCCGAGCCGCCCGCGGCCCTTTAAGCCTTGCCCATGACCACGCCTCCCGCCCCCATCAAGACCCCCTGCATCAAGGTCTGCGTGATCGACGGCCAGTCTTCCCTGTGCCTGGGGTGCTTCAGGACCCTGGCCGAGGTCGCCGGCTGGGCGCGGCTTTCGCCGGAAGACCGCGAGGCCGTGATGGCCGAGCTGCCCTCGCGCCGCGACCGCATCGCCCCTGAGAAGCTCGCCTTTTTCTAGGCCTGCCCAGTCCGAGCGCCTAGCCGCAGCCGATTCACCGGATGCAAACCTGCGCGCCCTTAGTCTCGCCGGACAACAAGGCCGCAAACGGCCGCTATGCCTTTGGTGAGGCGGGTCTCGAAATGCTCAAGTTTGCCATGCTGACTCTCGTGGCGGCCGTCTCGGCCGTCGGCGCGGCCCAGACGGTGGTCGCCCTGGATCCGGCCCGGGGCGCCTCGGCCCTGGTCGCGACCCTGCGCGAGGCGCCCGCCCCGTCCCTGCGGCCGGCCGAGACGGCCGCCATCGCCAAGGCCAGCGACGGCCACTACTGGGCCCAGGGCGACGTCAACGGGGCCAGCGTGCGCTTCCTGGTGGACACCGGGGCCAGCGCCGTGGCCCTGACGCCGGCCGACGCCCAGCGCCTGGGCTTCGACCCCGCCGACCTCGACTATCAGCAGAAGGTCATCACCGCCTCGGGCGAGACCCGGGCGGCCGTCATCCGCCTGGACGCCGTCTCGGTGGCCGGCGCCCGGGTGACCGATGTGGAGGCCCTGGTGATCGAGAAGGGTCTTGAGACCTCGCTTCTGGGGATGAGCTATCTGGGCCGGCTGAACCGGTTCGAGGCCACCCAGACCTCACTGATCCTGCGACCGTGACGGACCTTGTCCTGCGCCCCATGACGCCGCAGGACCTGGGCGATGTCCTGGCGCTGCAGGCCCAGGGCTATCCCGCCGCCCTTCACGATTCCGCCGACGCCTTTCTCAGCCGCATGGCCCTGGCGCCGACGCTCAACCTCGTCGCCCATCAGGGTGAAGATCTGCGGGCCTATCTGGTCAGCCATCCCTGGGCGGCGGGATCACCACCGCCGGTGGACTCCGTGCTGCCGAGCGCGGCGCCCCAGGACTGCTGGTACGTCCACGACCTGTCGGTCGCCGAGGCCGCCCGCGGCCTGGGCCTGGCCCGCCGGCTGCTGATCGCCGGGCGCGACGCCGCCGTGACGCTCGGCCTGACCCGTTCGGAACTCATCGCGGTGGAGGGGGCGGCCCCCTTCTGGCGACGGCAGGGCTGGAGCCTGCCGGCTGTCATCGCCCCGGACCTGGCGGCCAAGGTGGCCGGCTATGGTCCCTCGGCGGTGTTCATGACCTGCGAGGATATCGCGGCGCTTTAGAGCCTCAGGCGGCGTCCCGCGCCTCGCTGGCCTGGGTCACGGCGGCCAGGGCGGCGTCCACCACCTCAAGCCCGGCGCCGGGCTTGACCCCCTCCACCGTCAGGATGCGTCGCCAGGCCCGCGCCCCCGGACGACCGTGGAACAGGCCCAGCATGTGCCGGCTCATGGCCGCCAGCGGCGTCCCCTCAGCCAAGCGCGCGGCAAGATAGGGGCGGTAAAGCTCCACCGCCATCGCGGAGTCGATCACCTCGCCGGCCCCGAACACCTCGGCGTCCACCGCCCCCAGGACTTCCGGCGTGTGGTAGGCCGCCCGGCCGAGCATCACCCCATCCACGCGCTCCAGGTGGACCTTGGCCGAGGCCAGGTCGGGCACGCCGCCGTTCAGGGCGATGGTCAGATGAGGCCGCTCGCCCTTCAGCCGATAGACCAGCTCATAGTCCAGCGGCGGCACGTCGCGGTTTTCCTTGGGCGACAGGCCCTTGAGCCAGGCCTTGCGGGCATGGACCACGAAGGTCCGCACGCCGGCCTGGGCGCAGAGGTCCACCAGGGTGAACAGGCTCTCTTCCGGGTCCTGGTCGTCGACCCCGATGCGGCACTTGACCGTGGCCGGCACGTCCACCGCCGCGGCGATGGCGGCCATGCATTCGGCCACAAGGGCCGGCTCGCGCATCAGACAGGCCCCGAACCGCCCGCTCTGCACCCGGTCGGAGGGACAGCCGACATTGAGGTTGATCTCATCATAGCCGAGGTCGGCGCCGATCTTGGCCGCCGCCGCCAGATCGGCAGGATCGGACCCACCCAGCTGCAGGGCCACCGGATGCTCGGCGCTGTCATAGCCCAGCAACCGCTCGCGATCCCCATGCAGCACCGCGCCGGTGGTGACCATCTCGGTATAGAGCAGCGCCTGCTTGGACAGCACCCGATGCAGGCTCCGGCAATGCCGGTCCGTCCAGTCCATCATAGGTGCGACGGACAATCGGTGGGGTTGGAAGACGGGCTGAGGCGGCAAGGGCTCGGAGGGTCAGGCGGGTTTCGAAAGGCGAGGTCGAGCGCCCTATACACCGGAAGCGCCCCGCTTTCGACCGCATCGGGCGTCTATGCCGCGGTCGGCGCCCGGACGAGTCTCCCGGAGGTCAGCGCGCCGAACCCGCCACCGCCCGCAACGCCTTCAGCCCCTCCGGCGCCAGGAGGCCGGCGCCGGCCAGGGCCAGGATCGGGGCGGCGTAGCAGGCGGCGCAGTGGACCAGCGGCCCGTCGCCGCAGATGGCGCCGTAGAGCGCCGCGCTCGAGCGGGCGTGCAGCCAGGCATATTCGGCGCTGAGCGCCGCGGCGACCCAGGCCGTCAGGCCCAGGATGAGCCGGTTTTCCGGGCCGGCCAGGGGTTGAGCGCGCATGATCAGACTCCTCTTTGGCCCTTGATCGCCCAGGCCAGCACCCGCCGGCCTTGAGATGGATCAAGGTCGGCGGACGGCCCCGGCGGCAGAGGTGGCGAACGTCATTCGCACCGAGTCGCTGGGGATCATGAATCAATCAATCGCTGGGCAGGATCGGGCGCCGCTCGATGCGCTCCTGCTCTACGCTTTCACGGGGCTCGCCGCCCTGGGGGCGATATTCGCGACGGCCTTCTCCGATGATCGGCTGTTCCGCTTCCACGGCTATCTGCTGATCGGCGCCTTCGTCCTGGCCTTTGGGGTCCTGACCGTGGCCCTGAACTCCGGACGCCTGCGCAGTTCAGAGACCCACTATTCCGACGGGGTGATCCGGGCCGGGGTCATCGCCACCATGTTCTGGGCCGTGGTCGGCCTGCTGGTGGGGGTGGTGATCGCCGCCCAGCTGACCTGGCCCAACCTGCTGTACTTCCCCGAGCACGGCTGGCTGAACTTCGGGCGGCTGCGGCCCCTGCACACCTCGGGCGTCATCTTCGCCTTCGGCGGCAACGCCCTGATCGCCACCTCCTTCTATGTGGTTCAGCGGACCTCCAAGGCCCGCCTGGCCGGCGGCGCCTGGCCCTGGTTCGTCTTCTGGGGCTACCAGCTGTTCATCGTGCTGGCGGCCACCGGCTATCTGGCCGGCATCACCCAGAGCCGGGAATACGCCGAGCCGGAATGGTATGTGGACCTGTGGCTGACCGTGGTCTGGGTCGCCTATCTGCTGGTCTTCCTGGGCACGCTGTGGAAGCGGAAAGAGCCCCACATCTATGTGGCCAACTGGTTCTACCTGGCCTTCATCGTCACCATCGCCCTGCTGCATGTGATCAACAACCTGGCCATGCCGGTCGGGGCCCTGCATCACCGCAGCTATTCCCTGTTCGCTGGCGTCCAGGACGCCCTGACCCAGTGGTGGTACGGCCACAACGCCGTCGGCTTCTTCCTGACCGCCGGCTTCCTGGGGATGATGTACTACTTCGTGCCCAAGCGGGCCGAGCGGCCGGTCTATTCCTACCGCCTGTCGATCGTCCACTTCTGGTCGCTGATCTTCATCTACATCTGGGCCGGTCCCCACCACCTGCACTACACGGCCCTGCCGCAGTGGGCGCAGACGCTGGGCATGACCTTCTCGATCATGCTGTGGATGCCGTCCTGGGGCGGGATGATCAACGGCCTGATGACCCTGTCAGGCGCCTGGGACAAGCTGCGCACCGATCCGGTCATCCGGATGATGGTGGTGGCCATCGCCTTCTACGGCATGTCGACCTTCGAAGGTCCGCTGATGTCGATCCGGGCGGTCAACTCGCTGTCCCACTACACCGACTGGACCATCGGCCACGTGCATTCCGGCGCGCTGGGCTGGGTCGGCTTCATCAGCTTCGGCGCCATGTACTGCATGGTTCCCTGGCTGTGGAAGAAGGACAGCCTGTATTCGAACAAGCTGGTCGAGTGGCACTTCTGGATCGCGACCACCGGCATCCTTCTCTACATCTGCGCCATGTGGGTGTCGGGCATCATGGAAGGCCTGATGTGGCGCGAATACACGCCCCAAGGCTTCCTCGCCAACGCCTTCGTCGAGACCGTGGCGGCCAAGCACGTCGAGAATATCATCCGCACCGTGGGCGGCCTCATGTACCTCTCCGGCGCCCTGATCATGTCCTACAACCTGTGGCGTACGATCCGTCTGCCGAGCCCCGCCTCGCAGACCGCGGTCACCGCCCCTGCGCTGATCCCGGCCGAATAGGGGGCTCTGATGAAGTCTGTCTGGAACAAGCACGGCGTCCTGGCACGCCGCTCCATCCTCCTGACCGTGGCCATCCTGCTGGTGGTGTCGGTGGGGGGCCTGGTGGAGATCGCCCCGCTCTTCTACCTGGAGAGCACCATCGAGAAAGTCGAGGGGGTGCGCCCCTATACGCCCCTCGAGCTGGCCGGCCGGGACATCTATATCCGCGAGGGCTGCTACACCTGCCACTCGCAGATGGTCCGGCCCCTGCGCGACGAGGTGGAGCGCTACGGCCACTACAGCCTGGCGGCCGAGAGCATGTACGACCACCCCTTCCAGTGGGGGTCCAAACGCACCGGACCAGATCTGGCCCGGGTCGGCGGCAAGTATTCCGACGCCTGGCACAGCGACCACCTGATCGACCCGCGCTCGGTGGTCCCGGAGTCGGTCATGCCCCCCTACGCCTTCCTGGCGAAGAAGGAGCTGGAGCAGAAGGACGTCCAGGCCAAGCTGGCGGCCATGACCAAGGTCGGCGTGCCCTACACCCAGGGGATGATCGACGCCGCCCAGGCCGATCTGCGCACCCAGGCCGATCCCTTCGCCTCGTCGCGGGACTTCCGCGGTCGCTATGGCGAGGCCGTCCTGCAGCGCGACTTCGACGGCGACCCGGCCCGGCTGACCGAGATGGACGCCCTGATCGCCTATCTCCAGATGCCCCGCACGCCATTCGCCATCTCCGCCGACCAGGCGGAG
>CAZERE010000112.1:0-10150 GCA_964515365.1 uncultured Phenylobacterium sp.
GGACCAGGACGATCTTCTTCTTGCCCGCCGCCAGTTTGATGACGCCGTCGACCAGGTCGGCGGCGGTCAGGGTGCGGTTGGCGTCGGTCCCGGCGGCGTCGTGGCCCCGCAGGCCGCCGCCCTGCGCCCGGCGCCGCGCCTCCCCGCGGGCGGCCGCCAGCCCGGCGTCGGCGGCCAGGGCGGCCAGCACGCCGCCCGCCTCGAGATTCGCGAGGGGAATCTCGAAGCTCGGCAGGTCCGTGGACAGCTGGCCCTGTTCGAAGGCGGCGACCGCGGCGGCTTCCGCCGCCTGGGCGGCCTCTTCGCCGTGCAGCAGGCTGGTGGCCGCATTGGCCAGCACCTTCTTGGCCTCGTTGATCTGCGCGCCTTCGAGGGCTTCCAGCCGGGCGATCTCGTCCAGGGGCAGATCGGTGAACAGCCGCATGAAGCGGCCGACATCGGCGTCCTCGGTGTTCCGCCAGAACTGCCAGTAGTCGTAGGGGCTGCGCATGTCGGCGTTGAGCCAGACGGCCCCGCCGACGGTCTTTCCCATCTTCTGGCCAGACGCCGTGGAGAGCAGGGGCGTGGTCAGGCCAAAGGCCGGCTTCTGGTCGACGCGGCGGATCAGCTCCACCCCGTTGACGATATTGCCCCACTGGTCCGAGCCGCCCATCTGCAGGACGCAGCCGTGGCGACGCTCAAGCTCCAGGAAGTCCACCGACTGCATCAGCATGTAGTTGAACTCGAGGAAGGTCATTGGCTGTTCGCGTTCCAGCCGGGTCTTCACGCTGTCGAAGGCCAGCATCCGGTTGATCGTGAAGTGGACGCCGAACTCGCGCAGGAACTCGACATAGCCGTACTTCGAAAGCCAGGAGTCGTTGTCGACCATCATGGCGTCGGTCGGCCCGTCGCCAAAGGTCAGGAACTTGGCGAACACGGTCTTGATCGAGGCGATGTTGGCCTGGATCTGCTCCTCGGTGAGCAGGGGGCGGGACTGGTCCTTGTCGGTGGGGTCGCCGATCTTGGTCGTGCCGCCGCCCATCAGGACGATCGGCCTGTGGCCGCTCTGCTGCAGCCGCCGCAGGATCATGATCTGGATCAGCGAGCCCACGTGCAGGGATGGCGCGGTAGCGTCAAAGCCAATGTAGGCCGTGACCACGCCCTTGGAGGCGGCCTCGTCCAGCTCCGCCGGATGGGTGATCTGGTGGATGTAGCCGCGCGTCTGCATCAGACGCAGGAATTCGGATTTGAACGCAGGTTCGCTGGTCATGGCGCCGGGCTTCGAGTGGGAAGGCCCGGGCTCTAGCACGCTGGGATCGGATAGTTCGAGAGTCATCTGAGCAGTCTCCGGTGGCGCAGGGCCGGAAACGCTGGGTTCGAGGAATTCGAAGGGCGCGCCGACCAGGTTGGTGGGCGCAGGGGATCGAGCCGCGCCGCTTAGGGGGCGCGGTAATAGAGGCCGGTGCGGGCGCGGGCGTCGATCATGGCGGCTAGCTAGCGGCTTCAAGCCATGGCAGTCAATGGGCATGCGTGTACTGGGATTCATGACCGGAACCTCCCTGGACGCCGTCGATATGGCGGTGCTGGAGACCGACGGCGAGACGATCGAGGCCTTTGGCCCGGCCGGGGAGCGCAAGCTTTCCGAGGCCGTGCGCAAGGTGGTGCTGGCCGCGACCGAGGCCGCCCGGGACTGGCCGCGGGGAACGCCGGAGCCCGAGGTGTTCGCCCAGGCCTCGGCCGCCATCGCCAGGGAGCATTTCGAGGCGGCGCAAGCCTTCCTCGCCGACAACGACCTGACCTGGGCCGATATCGACCTGATCGGCATGCACGGCCAGACCGTGCTGCATGAGCGCCCCAAGGACGGCCAGATCGGCCGCACGGTGCAGCTGGGCGACGCCGCCTGGCTGGCCGAGGAAACCGGCGTGCCGGTGGCCTTCGATTTCCGCAGCGCCGACGTGGCCGCCGGCGGGGAGGGGGCGCCGCTGGCCCCGGTCTATCACCTGGCCCGGGCCCGGGCCTCGGAGATGAGCCCGCCCATCGCGGTGCTGAACATCGGTGGGGTGGCCAATGTCACCCTCTGGTCGGGGGTGGGCGAACTGACCGCCTTCGACACCGGCCCCGGCAACGGCATGATCGACCTGCTGGTCCAGGCCCGCGGCGCCGGCCGCTATGACGACAAGGGCAACTATGCCAGCGTCGGCCTGGTGGACGAGGGGCTGCTGCGGGCGCTGCTGGCCCATCCCTATTTCGACGCCCCGCCGCCCAAGTCCCTCGACCGCTACGACTTCTCCCTCGACCCCCTGGAAGACCTCAAGCTGGAGGATGCGGCCGCCACCCTGGTCGCCTTCACCGCCGAAGCGGTCCGCATGGGCTTCGAGAAGCTGGGAACCGCCCCGGCCATGGTCGTCGTCTGTGGCGGCGGCCGGCACAATCCCGAGATCATGAAGGCCCTGCGTGAGCGGCTGAAGGCCCAGGTCGTCACGGCCGAAGAGGTCGACTGGCGCGGCGATTCCATCGAGGCCGAGGCCTTCGCCTATCTGGCGGCCCGCACGTCGAAGGGCCTGCCGATTTCCTTCCCGGCCACAACCGGGGCGCCGGAGCCCATGAAGGGCGGCCGCATCGTCACGCCGACCAAAAGAGCCAAACAGGAGGGCTGACCATGACCCGCAGCATCATCAAGGGCGCCCTTGCGGGCGTGGCGTTGGCGGCCCTGGCCGGGGTCACGCCAGCCCTCGCCCAGGAAAGCCCGCACAAGGCTGCGGTGTTCGCCGCCGCCGAAGCCCTTCAGCCCAAGGTCGTGGCCTGGCGCCGTGACGTCCACCAGCATCCGGAACTGGGCAACCGCGAGGTGCGCACCTCGGGCCTGGTGGCCGAACATCTCCGCGCCCTGGGCTATGAGGTCCGGACCGGCGTGGCCCACACCGGCGTGGTGGCGACGCTGAAGGGCGGCAAGCCCGGCGGCGTGGTCGCCCTGCGGGCCGACATGGACGCCCTGCCGGTGGAGGAGAAGACCGGCCTGCCCTTCGCCTCAAAGGTGATCGGCGAATATAACGGTCAGCCGACGCCCGTCATGCACGCGTGCGGCCATGACGCCCATGTGGCGATCCTGATGGGCGCGGCCGAGGTTCTGGCCGGCATGCGCGAGGAGATCGCCGGCACGGTGGTGCTGGTCTTCCAGCCGGCCGAGGAAGGCCCGCCCCCTGGCGAAGAAGGCGGCGCGGTGATGATGATCGCGCAGGGCGCGCTGGAAAACCCGAAGCCCGGCGCCATCTTCGGCCTGCATGTGAGCCCGGGCGAGGTGGGCGCCATCGCCTATCGCGGCGGACCGATGATGGCGGCGGCCGATTCCTACGAGATCCGCATCAAGGGCAAGCAGACCCATGGCGCCCGGCCCTGGGACGGGGTCGATCTGGCCTCCCTGAGCGCGGAGATCGTCCAGGCCTTCAACCAGATCGCCTCGCGACAACTCGACGTGGCCCGCTCGCCCACCGTCATCACCGTGGCGGTGATCCAGAGCGGCGTGCGCCACAACATCATCCCCGAAGACATGATGATGGCCGGCACCCTGCGGACCTTCGATCCCGACATGCGCAAGGCGACCATCGCGAAGATGCAGGCCGCGGTGGACAGCATCGTGGCGCGCTATGGCGCCCAAGGTGAGCTGGCCATGGGCGGCTCCACGCCGGTGGTGAGCAATGACATGGATCTCGCCCGCGCCATGGCGCCGACCCTGGCGAGCGCCGCAGTCGGCCAGCCCGAGACCGAGACCGGCCTGATCACCGGCGCCGAGGACTTTGCGGAGTTCCAGGCGGTGGTCCCGGGGCTGTTTTACCGGCTGGGCGTCGGCTTTCCGCCGGGCACCAACCATTCGCCCTTCTTCACCATCGATGAGGCGGCGCTGGAGGTGGGTGTGCGGGCGCAGGTGCTGACGGCGCTGGACTATCTCGACCGGGTGGCGACCAGCCCGGCCGACTGAGGCGAGGCCCCAGGCGCTCGGGGGCCTCAGGCCTCCGAAGCCGCCATCCGCTTGTCGAGATAGGCCCCGACGCGGGTCTCGACCTCGACAAGCTGCTCGGTCCAGAAGTGGTTGGCCTGATCGACCAGGTCGTAGTCGATCACGATGCCCTTCTGGGTCCGCAGCTTGGAGACGACGCGCTCCACCTCCACCGGCGGGGTCACCGTGTCGGCCGAGCCCTGCAGGATCAGGCCCGAGGCCGGGCAGGGCGCCAGGAAGCTGAAGTCGTACATGTTGGTGGGCGGCGAGACCGAGATGAAGCCGTCGGTCTCGGGCCGGCGCATCAGAAGCTGCATGCCGACCCAGGCCCCGAAGTCGTAGCCGGCGACCCAGCATTGCGAGGCCGCGGGGTTGGTCGACTGCAGCCAGTCCAGCGCGGTGGCCGCATCGGCCAGTTCGCCGATGCCGGAGTCGAACTCGCCCTGGCTGCGGCCGACGCCGCGGAAATTGAAGCGCAGGACCGAGAAGCCCCGCTTCATGAACAGGTGATAGAGCTGGACGGCCACCGGATTGTTCATCTGGCCGCCGGCCTTGGGATGGGGGTGGAGGATCAGCGCGACGGGCGCGTTTTCCGTCTTTCCCTGGGCGTAGCGCCCTTCAATCCGTCCAGCCGCGCCGGTCAGAACAACCTCTGGCATGCCATCCTCTCGTGCCGCCGAATACTTGACTAAACAGCTTGGTCTTCCTAGATCGCACCCATGCGTTCAATCGGAAAAACCGCCGCTGCGAAGCCGGGGCTTGTAACACAGGCTCAATCCGATGCGCGGGAAAACTGCAGGGCGGGCCAGACCCAATGCGCTTGAGCACCAAAGGACGTTACGCCGTGATGGCCATGGCCGATCTGGCCCGGCGCGAGGGCGACAAGGCCGTCGCCCTGGCTGAAATCGCCCAGCGCCAGGAAATCTCGCTCTCCTATCTGGAACAGCTTTTCGCCCGCCTGCGTCGGGAAGGCCTGGTGGTCAGCGCCCGCGGCCCCGGCGGCGGCTACCGGCTGGCCCGCACCGCCAGCGAAACCAATATCGCCCAGATCGTGCTGGCCGTGGACGAGCCCCTGCGCGCCACCCGCTGTGGCCAGGACGCCCGCCAGGGCTGCATGCTGAGCGGCGAGAAGTGCCTCACCCACGACCTGTGGGAAGAGATGGGCCGCCAGATTCATACCTATCTGGAATCGGTCTCCCTGGCCGATGTGGTCCAGGGGCGGCTGGCCGACCGCGGGACGGTGGCCGCATGAGCGCCATCTATCTCGACCATAACGCCACCGCGCCGATCCGGCCCGAAGCCCTGGCGGCCGCCAGCGAAGCGATGATCGGCGGCGGCAATCCGTCCTCGGTCCATGCGGCGGGACGGGCGTCCCGGGCGCGGATGGAGCAGGCGCGGACCCAGGTGGCCGAGCTGATCGCCGCCCCGGCCTCCACGGTCATCTTCACGTCGGGGGGCACCGAGGCCAACGCCCTGGCCGTCGAGAGCGCCGTGGCCACGGGCTCACGGCGGCTGATTCTCAGCGCCATCGAACATGACGCCGTCCTCGAGACCGCCCGGGCCTCAGGGGCGCAGGTCGAGTTCATGCCGGTGGACGGCTCAGGCCAGGCCGACCTCGCCTGGCTGGCCGCCCGTCTTGCGTCGTGGGACGTCGCCGATGGCAGGCCCTTCGTCGCCCTGATGCTGGCCAACAACGAAACCGGCGTCATCCAGCCGGTGGCCGAAGCCGCCGTCCTGGTGCGCAAGGCCGAGGGCTGGCTGCATGTGGACGCCGTCCAGGCCGCCGGCCGCATCCCGGTCGACAGCCGCGCCCTGGGCGCCGACACCCTGGCCGTCTCCAGCCACAAGATCGGCGGCCCGCCGGGCGCCGGCGCGCTCACCTTCGGACCTCGCGCCACCCTGGTGCGCCGCCTGCACGGCGGCGGGCAGGAGCGCGGGCGTCGGGCGGGCACCGAGAATGTCCCGGCCATCGCCGGCTTCGGCGCCGCCGCCGCCCAGGCCCTTGGCGAGCTGACGACCGCCGCCGATCAGGCCGCCTGGCGTGACGCCGCCGAACAGGCCCTGCTCAAGGCCGGCGCCGTGGTCATGGGCCAGGGCGCGCCGCGGCTGCCCAACACCCTGTGCTTCGCCGGTCCCGGCTTTCCGGCCGAGCTGCAGGTCATGACGCTGGACCTCGCCGGGGTGATGGTCAGCGCCGGATCGGCCTGCTCCTCCGGCAAGGTCAAGGCCAGCCGGGTGCTGGAGGCCATGGGGCAGACCGAGCTCGCCGGCGCGGCGATCCGCGTCAGCGGCGGCTGGTCCACCCGGCCGGACGATTGGAAACAGATGGTCGAAGCCTGGATCACGGCCTACGACCGCCACGCCGCGCGCCGTCGCGCGCCTGCGGCCTGAAGGAAATCACGATGCCTGCTGTCAAACAGACCGTCGAACATGTGGAAGCCCTGGAGCGATACCAGCATGGCTTCATCACCTCGATCGACCAGGAGTTCGCGCCCAAGGGCCTGAGCGCCGACATCGTGCGCTTCATCTCCGCCAAGAAGGAGGAGCCCGAATGGATGCTCGCCTGGCGGCTGGAGGCCTATGAGCGCTGGCTGGCCATGGAAGAGCCCGACTGGGCCAAGGTCAGCTTCCCCCGGATCGACTACCAGGACTCCTATTATTACGCCGCGCCCAAGGAGAAGGTCGGGCCGATGAGCCTGGATGAGGTGGATCCGGAGATCCTGGCCACCTACGCCAAGCTGGGCATCCCCCTGCGCGAACAGGAGGTCCTGGCCGGCGTCCAGGGCGCGCCGCGCTATGCGGTCGATGCGGTGTTCGACAGCGTCTCGGTGGTGACCACCTTCAAGAAGGAGCTGGCCGAGGTCGGGGTGATCTTCTGTTCGTTCAGCGAGGCGGTGCGCGAGCATCCCGAGCTGGTGAAGAAGTATCTGGGCTCGGTGGTGCCGGCCTCGGACAACTATTTCGCCTGCCTCAACAGCGCGGTCTTTTCCGACGGCAGCTTCGTCTATGTGCCGCCGGGCGTCCGCTGCCCCATGGAGCTGTCGACCTATTTCCGCATCAATGCGGCCGAGAGCGGGCAGTTCGAGCGGACCCTGATCATCGCCGACAAGGGCGCCTACGTCTCCTATCTGGAGGGCTGCACGGCGCCGATGCGCGACGAGAACCAGCTGCACGCCGCCGTCGTCGAGCTGGTGGCGCTGGAGGATGCGGAGATCAAATATTCCACCGTCCAGAACTGGTATCCCGGCGATCCCGAGACCGGCAAGGGCGGCATCTACAACTTCGTCACCAAGCGCGCCGACTGCCGCGGCGACCGCTCCAAGGTCGCCTGGACCCAGGTCGAGACCGGCTCGGCCATCACCTGGAAGTACCCCTCCTGCGTCCTGCGCGGAAATGACAGCGTCGGCGAGTTCTACTCGATCGCCATCACCAATGGCCGCCAGCAGGCCGACACCGGCACCAAGATGATCCATCTGGGGGAGGGGACGCGCTCGCGGATCATCTCCAAGGGCATTTCGGCCGGCCGGTCGTCCAACACCTATCGCGGCCTGGTTTCGGCCCACCCCAAGGCCAAGGGCGCGCGCAATTTCACCCAGTGCGACAGCCTGCTGATCGGCAAGGAGAGCGCGGCCCACACCGTGCCCTATATCGAGGCCCGCAACGGCCAGTCGGTCTTCGAGCACGAGGCCACCACCACCCGCCTGTCCGACGACCAGCTCTTCTATGTGATGCAGCGGGGCCTCTCCCAGGAGGAGGCGGTCCAGCTGCTGGTCAACGGGTTCGTCAAGGACGTGCTGCAGACCCTGCCGATGGAATTCGCGGTGGAAGCCCAGAAGCTGGTCGCCATCTCTCTGGAAGGGTCCGTCGGATGACCCAGGAACAAGGCCGGACCCCATTGATGACTCTCAAAGCCGCCTTCGAAGCCGAACTCACGCGCCGCGAAAATGAGCGCCGCGCCCGCGAGGAGGCCGAGATGCAGCGCCAGGCCGAGGATCTTGGCCGCGCCGAAGCCCTGGAGGCCGCTCTGGGTCAGGACCCTGATTTCCTGGCCTCCCGCGACCTGATCCTGGAGCGACGCCGCTACACCGTGACCCTGGACCATGCGGACTATCGCATCGCCGCCTATTTCGAAGATGGCCGCGTCAGCGTCACCGCCGCCGACAAGCGCAACGCCACCACCTCGGCGGCGCCGCGCAAGCAGCAGTTCGCCGAGAGCGTCGAGGACGCCCTGCTGATCATGGCCCAATTTCTGGCTGACGAGACCCGCTGATGCTGTCGATCAACAACCTGCACGCCCGCGTCGCCGAGGCCGAGATTCTGAAGGGCCTCACCCTCGATCTGCCGGCCGGCGAGGTCCACGCCATCATGGGCCCCAATGGCGCCGGCAAGTCGACCCTGTCCTACGTCCTGACCGGCCGTCAGGGCTATGAGGTGACCGACGGCACGGCGACCCTGGACGGCGAGGACCTGCTGGCCCTGGAGCCGGATGAGCGCGCCGCCCGCGGCCTCTTCCTGTCGTTCCAGTACCCGCTGTAGATTCCCGGCGTACCGGCCATGACCTTCATCCGCACGGCGATGAACGCCCAGCGCAAGTCCCGCGGCGAGGCCGAGGTCAGCGCGCCGGAGTTTCTGAAGCGCGCCCGCGAGGTGGCCGGCCAGCTCAAGATCGACTTCGACATGCTCAAGCGGCCGCTGAATGTCGGCTTCTCGGGCGGTGAGAAGAAGCGGATGGAAATCTTTCAGATGGCGATGCTCTCGCCCCGCCTGCTGATCCTCGACGAAACCGATTCCGGCCTCGACATCGACGCCCTCAAGATCGTCGCCGACGGGGTCAACGCCCTGCGCAGCCCTGAGCGCGCCATGCTGGTGATCACCCACTATCAGCGGCTGCTGGACTATATCCGGCCCGACAAGGTCCACGTTCTGGCCGCGGGGCGCATCGCCGCCTCCGGCGGGCCGGAACTGGCCCACGAGCTGGAGCGTGAAGGCTATGACAAGTATGCGAGGGCCGCTTGACCCTCGCCGCCGCCCTCCGCGACCGCGACGTCGCCCAACTGCCCAGCCGTCGTGACGAAGACTGGCGCTGGACCGACCTGCGCGCCCTGATCCGTGAACTGCCCGCCCCGTCTCCGGCGGTGGATGCGCCTGTGCAAGCCAGTCCCTTTGGCGCCATCGGCGAGGCGGAGATCCTGGTCGTCAACGGCCGGGTGATTGGCGACGAGGGCCTGCTCCGACTGGCGCCGGGCGAAACCCGCACCGTCCGGCTGCGCTTCGTCTCGGCCACGGCGGCGACCGCCCATGGGGCGAGCCTGTCGATCGCCCTGGCCGCCGGGGCGCGCCTGACCTTGCTGGAATCCTATGAGGGTCTGGCGGCGGGCTATCTGGCCGACGCCAATCTCGCCATCACCCTGGCCGAGGACGCCGTGCTGGAGCGGATCATCCTGGCCCAGGACGACGCGGACGCGGTCAGCGTCAGCACCGCCACGGTGGACCTCGCCCCGCGGGCGCGGCTGGCCCAGACCACCCTCACCACCGGCGCCAAGCGCCAGCGGCTGGAGACCCGCGTCACCCATCCCGGTCGCGATGCGGCGGTGCGGATGGACGGCGCCTACCGGGTGCGCGGCCGCGGCCATGCCGACCTGACCAGCGCGGTGAACCACGCCGGCACGGACGGGACCACCGACCAGCTCATCAAGGGCGTGGTCGACGATCAGGCCCGGGCGGTCTTCCAGGGCCGCATCACGGTCAGCCCCGGCGCCGACCGCACCGATGCGCGCATGGGTCACCATGCGCTCGTCCTGTCGGACCGGGCCGAGGTGGACGCCAAGCCCGAACTGCTGATCTTCGCCGACGACGTGGCCTGCGCCCACGGCAATACGGTCGGCGCCCTGGACGAGGACGCCCTGTTCTACGCCCGCCAGCGGGGCATGCCCGAGGATGTGGCCCGGGCCATGCTCACCGAGGCCTTCATCGGCGAGGTCATCGACCGGATCGAAAACGAAGCCGTGCGCGAACACCTGCGGCCCTGGGCGCAAGACGGGCGGATCGCCTGATGGCCTTCGACGTGGAAACCGTGCGCGCGCAGTTCCCCATCCTGCAGCGCCAGGTGCACGGCACCGCTATCAAAGCCGCTGCTGAGGGGCAGGGCAGTCTCGATCGCCACCGAGACCGCGACAT
>CAZERE010000113.1:0-308 GCA_964515365.1 uncultured Phenylobacterium sp.
CCCGTTCGGCTCGGCCGTCGTCGCGGGTTCGGACCTGTTCGCCGGCCGGGCGGAAGAGGCCAATGCGGCCCTGGCGATCCTGACCGGACCCAACGCCGCGCGCGACGCCGCCTTCGGCCATCTGTTCGATCCGACGGGCGTGGTCGAGGCGCGGGCCAAGCTGGCGGCCGGGTCGTCCGGCCCGATCGAACTGGTGGCGCGGGCCTATCCCGACAAGATGCTGCATCTGTATGTGGCGCCCGAGGGCGAGCGCCAACGCATCTGGCTGTTCGACGTCTCGGCCCAGAAGTCGATGGAGCTGCAGCTCA
>CAZERE010000113.1:318-8750 GCA_964515365.1 uncultured Phenylobacterium sp.
GCCAGCTGGAGCGCGGCGTGGCGCACGACTTCAACAATCTGCTCACCCCGATCGAGCTGCAGCTGTCGGGCCTGCTGGAACGGCACCCGGTCGGCGAGCCCTCCTATGAGGGGCTGAACGAGATCCGCCAGACTGCCATCCGGGCTGCGGACCTTGTGAGGAAGCTGCTGGCCTTTTCGCGCAAGTCGACGGTGCGGCGCGAACGGCTGGACCTGGGCGAGCTGGTGGGCGAGTTCGCCATACTGCTGCGCCGGCTGCTGCGCGAGGACGTGCGGCTGGAGACCGACTACGGTCGGGACCTGCCGATCGTTCTGGCCGACAAGAGCCAGCTGGAGACGGCGGTGATGAACCTGGCGGTCAACGCCCGCGACGCCATGCGCGGCGTGGTCGAACCCGGCGACGCCGTCGTGACCATCACCACCCGCCGCCTGACCGCCCAGCAGGCGCGCGAAATGGGCTGGGCCGCCGCCCCGACCGACGAGGTGGCCCTGATCGAGGTGTCCGACACCGGCCCCGGCGTGCCGCCCGAACTGGTGGACAAGATCTTCGAGCCCTTCTTCACCACCAAGGCGGTGAACGAGGGCACCGGCATGGGCCTGGCCACCGTCTACGGCATCGCCCAGCAGGCCGGGGGCCATATTTCGGTCAGCAATATCGAAGGCCCGCACGGCATGAGCATGGGCGCGGCCTTCCGCATCTTCCTGCCCGCCGCGGGCGAGGCGGAACTGGCCGAGGTCCAGCCGGTCGAGGTCAAGGTCAAGGCGCCGCGCGACCTGTCGGGCGCCGGCCGCATCCTGTTCGTCGAGGACGAGGATGCGGTGCGCGGCATCGCCGCCCGCCTGTTGCGCCAGCGCGGCTATGAGGTCATCGAGGCCGCCGACGGCGAGGAGGCCCTGATGCTGGCCGAGGAGCACGCCGGACAGATCGACATGATGATCTCGGACGTCATCATGCCCGGCCTGGACGGCCCGTCCCTGCTGAAGAAGGCGCGCAAATATCTGGGCGACGCCCCGGTCATGTTCATCTCGGGCTATGCCGAGAGCGATTTTTCGGACCTGTTGCAGGACGAGGCGGGGGTCTCCTTCCTGCCCAAGCCGCTGGACATCAAGACCCTGGCGGAGCGGGTCAAGCAGGAGCTGCACGCGGGCTGAGACCGCCTGGGCGGCAATCCGGGGGCGATCCGATCAGGCGGCGCGGCGGACGGCGGCGGGGGTCTTCACATAGAGACCCTGACGGCCGCTCACGGGGCGGAAGGCGACCGTCTCGCCCTCCAGCCGCTCATCCAGGCCCAGGAACAGACAGCCGTCATCGACCAGGCGGCGCTCCAGCCCGTCCAGCAGCCGGGCGCGGCGCGACGGCTCCATATGGGTCAGGACGTTGCGGCAGAAGATGACGTCGAACCGCATCTCGTCCGTCGGCTCGTCCAGCAGATTGGCCCGGCCGAACCGGACGATCTCCGCCAGTTCGGGACGCACCCGCCAGTTCTCCTCGTCCGGTTCGAACCAGCGCAGCATGGCCCGCGCGTTCAGGCCGCGCTGAATCTCGAAACCGGTGTAGAGGCCCGCGCGGGCCTTATCGATCGCACGCTGCGACAGGTCGGTGGCGACGATCTCGGCCGCAGCGCCGGACGCCTTGGCCGCCATGGCGATGGACCAGGCCTCCTGCCCAGTGGAGCAGCCCGCCGACCAGAGGCTGACCCGCCCGCCGGGCCGCGCCTTGGCCAGGGCAGGCAGAAGCTCCTGTTCCAGGACGTCGAAGGGGGCGCGGTCGCGGCGGAACCAGGTTTCGGGGTTCAGCAGGGACTCGATCACCGCCCAGCCGAGGGAGGCGACCGGATGGGCCCACAGATTGGCCAGCAGGGCCTCGACATTGGCGTAGCCTTCGCGCCGCGCGATCGGCCCCAGCCGATGCTCGGCCAAATTCATGCGATCCCGCGTCAGCCTGTAGCCGGCGCGGGTGGCCAAGAGTCCCTGGAGCTTGTCGAAGTCCTGGGGAGTCATGCCGCGATCGCGCCGACCTCCGTCAGCTTAGATTGAAGGATCTCGCCGTCGAACGGCTTCATCACATAGTCATCGGCGCCGGCCGCAAGAGCCTCCGCGATGCGTTCGGGCCGGGTTTCGATGGTGCAGAACAGCACCTTGGGCCGTCCGCCCTCGGGCAGGGCGCGCAGACGCCGCAGAAAGGTCAGCCCGTCCATCACCGGCATGTTCCAATCGACCAGGATCATGTCGGGCATGACGCCGGTGCAGTAGGACAGGGCCTCGGCCCCGTCCGCCGCCTCATCCACCTCATAGCCGAAGCCTTCGACGATCCGACGCGCCACCTTGCGGATGATGCGGCTGTCGTCGACGATCAGGCAGGTTTTGAAGTTCAAGGCGGGCTCCCAGGCGGAGACGGTCGGCCGATGTGCGTCGCTCAATATGGCAGATCGCCAGTTAACGAGTCGTTGGGAAACGCCTCCAGGGCGACCTAGTGGGGCATGCGCGCGACCAGGGCGATCCGCTCTTCCTGCACCGCCACGCGCAGGGTTCCGCCCGCCTCCTTGACCGTCAGCCACAGCCAATAGGGCTGAATCCATTGGCCCGCCAGACCCTCGGTCAGGCGCCGGCCGGTCAGGCCGACGACGGCCTCGGGCTTCAGCCGGGCCCGGGCGCCCTCGGCGAATCCTTCAAGGAAGAGGGCACCCTGTGCGACCCGCGACTGGATCACCGCATTGCCGCCCAGGGGCAGAGCCCCGACCGTCAGATAGGCCAGGTTGGTGAGAGCCCGCGCCTGGGGCTTGGAGAACTCCTGCTCCTCGATCCGCCAGTCCAGAGAGGCGCGACCGCCCGCCGTCATGCCGACCACCAGATCGCGCAGCTCGCGCGCGGTGAACCGCTCGCTGCTGGTCGCCGCGCCGAAGGCCACCCGCGCGAAATGGACCAGGGCCACCATCTTGTTGGCGCTCTGTTCGATGAGGGCCAGGGCGTCGTCGCGCATGTCCTGGGCCGAAGGGTCCTTCATCAGATCCAGGCCCGAGACGATCGCGCCCGAGGGGCTGATGAAGTCGTGGCACAGTTTGGCGGCCACATAGGTCGCCAGCTCCGTCCCCTCGAACGGCAGGTCCAGGGCGGGCGGGGCGGCGTTTTCGGCGTCGGTCGGGATCATTGAGCCTGCATACTCTCGTCGGCGTTCAGGTCACAGTCAGGAGGCGCAAGAGAAGCTGACGTGATTTGCCGGTTCATGGAACCGGCTCAATGGTCTATCGAGCCCGCAATGACGACCTCCCCCTCCCCCGCGACACCCGACAAGACCCTTTCGCGCGATCTGGCCTCCGGCGCCCTGGCCCTGGCGATCGCCGAGATCGCCGAAGACGCCGCCCGCCTGATCCTGCCCTATTGGCGCAGCGACACCGCCGTCGAGACCAAGTCTGACGACAGTCCCGTGACCCAGGCCGACCGCGCCGCCGAGGCCCTGATCTTGGAACGGCTGGCCGCCCTCTATCCGGGCGTCCAGACGGTGGCGGAAGAGGCCGTCGCCGAAAGCGGCGCCCCGGCCCAAGCCGAGGACTGGTTCTGGCTGATCGATCCGCTGGACGGGACCAAAGGGTTCGTGCGCGGCGGCGAAGCCTTCACCGTCAACATCGCCCTGATCCACGCCGGCCGTCCGGTCGCGGGGGTGGTCACGGCGCCGGCGACGGCGACCACCTGGCGCACCGACGCCCCCGGCCAGGGCGCCTTCCGCCGCCAGTTCGGCGAACAGCAGGAGGGCGAGGCCCATTCCGGCGCCGAATGGCGGCCGATCAAGGTGCGCGACCGGCCGGCCGAGGGGATGGCCCTGTTGAGCCACAGCGTCACCGATGAGGAGGCGGCGCGTCTCGCCGCCCGGCACGGCTGCACCCGCTGGCAGGGCACGGACTCCTCGCTGAAGTTCTGCCTGATCGCCGAGGGCCGGTTCGACGCCTATCCGCGCTCGGGTCCGACCTCAGAGTGGGACACCGCAGCCGGTCAGGCCGTGCTGGAGGCCGCCGGAGGGCGCGTCCTGGCCGACGACGGCCAGCCTCTGTCCTACGGCAAGCCCCGCTTCCTGAACGGCCCCTTCGTGGCCATGGGCGGCTGAGGCTTCAAAGGCCCGACTGCAACAGCAGCAGGCCCGCGCGTTCGGCCAGGGCGGGGACGCCCATTTCGCGGGCCGTCAGGACGGCCTCGTTCAGGATCAGGTTCAGGCGGCGCGGTTCTGGGCCGCCAAGGCGCCGACGCGCCAGGGCCACACCGGCCAGGCTGATCTGGTCGGCCGCCCAATCGAGCGGGGCGGCGGCGGCCAGACGACGGCGCAGCCGATCCTCCAGCACGTCCAGGCCGGCGCGGTCTTCCATGGCTTCGACCAGGGCGATCTCGCGCGCCAGCCGGCGCTCGCGGACCAGGGCGCCGATGATCAGCCCCTGGCCCTGGGTCAGGACTTCGGCCTGGTTCAGCACCATCAGCGGCAGGGCGTCGCCGCCGGAGCGCAGAACCTGGATCGCCGCCCAGTCCAGCGGGCTGTGATCGGGGGTGAACTGGTCGGCGGCGGCTTCAAACATGGAGCGGCCCTGGTCCTGGGCCTCGGCGTGGTCGGCCAGGGTCGCCAGGGCGGACAGGCCGGCGCCGCACATGGCCAGGGCGCGGGCCCGGGTCAGGGGACGGTGATCGGGCGAGGCGCCCTCGACCAATATGCCCAGGTCGCGCCCGGCGTGGTCCAGCAGGCGGGGGTCGCGCTGAATCACCCCGGCCTCGAGCGCGAAGGCGGCCTGATCCAGACGAAGGTCCACATCCTCGCCGGACAGGTCGTGCTGGGCCGCATCCATCAGGGCGGCGGCGTCCATCAGCGCCTTCGCATCGCCGGAGAGGCGGGCCTTGCGCGCCTTCAGCCGGGCGTGGGTCGCCGCCAGGTCGGCGGCCGTCTTGGATCGGCGCGGACGCCCCGCCCCCGCCACAAGGGCCAGGGCGCGGTCCAGATGAGCCGGATCGCCGCACAGGTCGAAGCGCAGCATCAACCCTTGCGCCTTGGCGCCGGCGGCGCGGGCGGCCTGGTCGTCGCCCTGGGCGTTGCGGATCAGGCTGTCGGCGCAACGGTCGGCGCGGGTCAGGCTGTCGGCCGCCCCGCTGCGGCGGGCGTGCTCGCGCCACAGGGCGGCGGCGCGGACTTCGGTGTCGAAGGGGCGGGCGCAGGAGACGCGGCCCGCGTCGGTGGCCTCGCGCCGGGCCTCGGCGGCCAGGAGATCGACCCCGATCAGTTCGACCCAGCCCAGATCCTCGCTCTCACGAGCCTGGGCGAAGAGTTTGCGAAGATCACGACCGAACTCGAACATAGGGTTGAACGCCTTAAAATCCCGGATCGGGACGAAAGACGTCCCTTGCCGTCGGTCTCCTGCAAACGCAGCGCCGCCACGAACGTTCAGCCCCGCCGCAAGCCGACATTTCGGCCTCAGTTCAGGTTCGGCGTCTTGCGCCGGCACCGCTGCAGGGCGGCGCGGGCGGCGGGGGCGTCGGCGCTGAGCTGGCGCACCGCCTCGATACGGGCGCGGGTCTGATCCGCCTCGGCCGCGCGGGCGGGCTTGCCGGCGGCCGTCGCCGCCTGCATGGCCGCCAGGGACCAGAACAGGGCCGCGTCATAGAGGCTGCGCCCCTCGGCGCTTTCACCGCCCTCCAGCTCGGACGCCGCCTGGGTCAGGCCGGCGCAACGCACCGATTCCTCATAGGAGACCAGACCCGCAGCGGGCGCCTGTTGCAGCATCAGGCCGGCGATGGTCAGCGAGACCCACATCGAATGCTCCAAGACCTTTCCGATAGAGACGGTTCCGAAGGGACGGCCCCGAACGTCGGCCCTATCAGATCATGTTCATGCGGCGGCGAGAAGGTCGAACTGCGCCCCATTTACACCCCTTTGCGATTAACTGACGCGAAGGGCGAAACCCTGTATGCTGCCGTGCAGCAAGAGGCCCGCCGACGCCGGTCGCGGCGCAGCCCAACGGATGGTCATGCTCTACGCCCTTCATGAACTCGCCTATCAGTCGGCCCTGCCCTGGCGCTTCGGCGCCCAGATGGCGCGCCGGTTCTGGAGCTCGCCGTTGAATCCGGCGGCGGACACGGCCCTGGCCCGCACCGCCTACGCCTCGGCCGAACTGTTCGAGAGCGTCACCCGCCGCTACGGCAAGCCCGACTGGCGGCTGGAGACCCTCGAGATCGGCGGCAAGCCGGTCCGCACGGTCGAACAGGTGATCTGGCAGAGCCCCTGGTGCCGCCTAGTCCGCTTCGCCCGCAACATCGGCGATCTGAAGCGCGCCAAAAAACCCGCGTCCGGTCCCGCCGTCCTGATCGTCGCCCCCCTGTCCGGCCATTACGCCACCCTGCTGCGCGGCACGGTCGAGGCCTTTCTGCAGGACCACGACGTCTATGTGACCGACTGGATCAACGCCCGCCAGGTTCCGGTGCTGGAGGGGCGGTTCGACTTCTTCGACTATATCGACCATGTCCGGCGGATGCTGGCCGAGATCGGCGGGCGGCCCCACGTCGTCGGGGTCTGCCAGCCCGGCCCGCCCGTCCTGGCGGCCTGTGCGATCATGGCCGAGGACGGCGACGAGAACCGCCCCGCCTCGATGACCTTCATGGGTTCGCCCATCGACGCCCGCCTGTCGCCGACCGTGACCAACCAGCTGGCGGAGGAGAAGCCCTTCACCTGGTTCAAGTCGAACATGATCCACACCGTGCCCCTGCCCTATCCGGGGTTCGGACGGCGGGTCTATCCGGGCTTTGTCCAGCTCTACAGCTTCATGTCGATGAACCAGGAGCGTCACCGCGACGCCCACTGGGACTATTTCAACAGCCTGATCGACGGCGACGGCGACGGGGTCGACAAGCACGAGGAATTCTACGACGAATACCTGTCGGTGCTGGACCTGACCGAGGAATTCTATCTCCAGACCATCGACATCGTGTTCCAGAGCCACCTGTTGCCGCGCGGCCTGCTCAAGCACGGCGACCGGCTGGTGCGCCCCGAAGCCATCACCGACATCGGCCTGATGACAGTGGAGGGCGAGAACGACGACATCTCCGGCGTCGGCCAGACCCAGGCCGCCCACGGCCTGTGCCCCAACATCCCCGAGGATCAGCGCCTGCTTTACGTCCAGCCGCAGGTGGGGCACTACGGGGTCTTCAACGGCCGCCGGTTCCGCGAAGAGATCTACACCCGCGCCCGCGACTTCATCACCGCCAATGAGGCCCGCGTTGTTCGCAAAACCGCGCCCAAGGCACGGCGAAAAGCTGGAGATTGACGGCCTTCGCTTGCGCCTGTCGGTGAACCGGCGGGCGCGGCGGGTCAGCGTCCGCATCGACGCCCGCGCCGGCGAGGCGGTGGTCACCGCCCCCAGCGAGCGGGCCATGCCCCAGGCCATCGACTTCGCCCTCAGCCGCCGCGACTGGATCGCCGAGCATCTGTCGAAACGGCCCGACAGCGCGCCCTTCGCCCCGGGCGCCGAGATCCTGCTGCACGGCCGCCCCGTCCGCCTGATCGCCTCGGGCAACGCCGCCGCCGCGCGGCTGGTCCCGGATCACCCGGGCGGCCCGGCCATCATCTCCGGCGGCGAGCACGAGGCCTTCCATCGCCGCATCGAGCGCCTGCTGCGCGCCGAGGCCAAGGCGGCCCTGACCGCCCGCACCCAGGTGCATCTGGATCGCCTGGGCCTGAAGCCGGTGCGCGTCAGCATCGGCGACCCGGCCTCGCGCTGGGGCTCATGCAGCCCGCACAATCGCTCGATCCGCTACTCCTGGCGCGTGGTCATGGCCCCGCCCGAGGTGCTGGACTATCTGGCCGCCCACGAGGTGGCGCATCTGGTGCATGCGGACCACAGCCCGGCCTACTGGTCCGTGGTGCACGGGCTGGTGGGCGATCACCGCCCGTTCCGCAAATGGCTGCGCGACCACGGCCCGGCCCTGCACGCGGCGGGCAAGGCGTAGACCCGCACGCTCTAGAAGAACAGCGGATCCGGTCGGCGCTCCGCCTCGCGGTCCGGCTCCGGATTCTGGGCCGGGGGGTCGGTCTGGATCGGCTCGGGCGGGCGCACGCTGGGCCGCTCCGGCGCGGGCTGGGCCGGGCGGGGGTTGGCGGGCGACCCGGCCAAGGGATCATCCCCCAGAGGCGGCAGTTCGTCCTCGCCGAACAGGTCGCCCAGACCGCCCAGAAGATCACCGGCCGGATCGGCGCCCGGCGGCGTCGGCGGAATCCAGCCTTCGGGCAGGGGCGGGCCGTTGGGGATGTCCCGCACGTTCAGGCGCGGCAGGGCGGCCTGCATGAAGCCGCGCCAGATGGCCGCCGGCGAAGAGCCGCCGGTGACGCCGCGCATAGCGGTGTTGTCGTCCTTGCCGACCCACACCACGGTGACGAAGCCGCCGGTGTAGCCGGCGAACCAGGCGTCCTTG
>CAZERE010000113.1:8760-9984 GCA_964515365.1 uncultured Phenylobacterium sp.
ACCGAGCGCGCCGTGCCCGAGGTGATGACCCCGCGCAGCATCTGGTTCAGGTAGTAGAGCGACGGGTTCTGGATCACCTGATCGGCGCGGCGGTCCTCCACCTGACGCTGATAGATCACCCGGCCCTGGGGCGTGCGGATGCGGGTGATGCCGTGGGTCTCGGCGCGGCGGCCCCCGTTGGAGAAGGCGGCGTAGGCGCCGGCCATTTCCAGCGGACTGACCTCCACGGCCCCCAGCGCCATGGCGGGCTCCAGTCCGACGCGCGAGGTGATGCCCAGCCGCCGCGCGGCGCGGGCCACGCTGTCGCGGCCGATCTGGTCGGCGATGCCCGCGGCGATGGTGTTGGTGGACTGGGCCACCGCATTGGCCAGGGTCGTCTGGCCGATGTGGTTGCCGGAATAGTTGCGCGGCGACCAGTTGCCGATGGTGATGGGCTGGTCGATCACCGGGGTGTCGGGGGTGTAGCCCGCCTCCAGCGCCGCCAGATAGACGACCGGCTTCCAGGCCGAGCCCGCCTGACGCCGCGCGTCCACGGCGCGGTTGAACTGGCTGTCGGCGTAGGACGCCCCGCCGATCATGGCCCGCACCCGGCCGTCGCCGTCCACCGCCACCAGAGCCGCCTGTTCCACGCCGCGCGAGGCGTCCCGATCAAGGATGGATCGCACCGAGCGCTCGGCCGCGGTCTGAAGCGTCAGGTCCAGGGTCGTCTCTACGATCAGGTCCTCGGTGGGTTCGCCCACCAGGCGGCGGATGTCCTGGTCCAGCCAGTCCACGAAGTACTGGGCATGCTGGGTCGCCAGGGTCCGCGACACGCGCACGGGCTCCAGCACGGCGGCGTTACGCTGCTCGGCGGTGATGACCCCGGATTCTTCCATCTCGTCCAGCACCACGGTGGCGCGGCCGGCGGCCCGTTCGCTTTCGCCCAGCGGGCTGTAGCGGGACGGCGCCTTCAGCAGGCCCGCCAGCAGGGCGGCCTCGCCCACGGTCAGTTCGTCGGCCGACTTGTCGAAATAGCGCTGGGACGCCGCCTCGATGCCGTAGGCGCCGGCGCCGAAATAGACCCGGTTCAGATACAGGGCGAGGATCTCGTCCTTGGAGAATTTCATCTCCAGCCACACCGCGAGCATCAGCTCCTGCACCTTGCGGCGCATGTTCTGGTCGGGGGTCAGGAACAGGTTCTTGGCCAGCTGCTGGGTGATGGTGGACCCCCCTCGTCCTCCTCCT
>CAZERE010000114.1:0-9930 GCA_964515365.1 uncultured Phenylobacterium sp.
TCGTCGTCGTCGTCGTCGCCCTCGCCTTCGGCCTTGGCCTCGCCGCCTTCGGCGCCTTCGGCGCCCGGCTCGGGCTTGGCCTCGGCGGTTTCCTCGGTTCCGGTGTTCTGGCCGCCATAGGTCTGTTCGAGGTCGATGACCTCGCGCAGCAGGATGCGGCCCGAGGCCAGCTCCTCGCGCCAGACCATGATGGCTTCGAAGGTCAGGGCGCTTTCGCACAGACCGCGGATCATGGTGTCGCGGCCGGCCTCGATGCGCTTGGCGATGGCGATCTCGCCCTCGCGCGACAGCAGCTCCACCGAACCCATCTCGCGCAGATACATGCGCACGGGGTCGTCGGTGCGGTCGTAGGCCGGCTCCTTGGTCGTCTCGACGACGGCCGTCTCCTCGCGGACCGCGACCTCGCCGCCCTCGGCGTCCTCTTCGGCCTCGACGACGTTGACGCCCATCTCCGACAGCATGGCGAGCGTGTCTTCGATGGCCTCGGAGGTCACCTCTTCAGACGGCAGGACCTTGTTCAGCTCGTCCATGGTGACGTAGCCGCGGGTCTTGGCCTGCTTGATGAACTTCTTGACCGCGGCGTCCGTCAGGTCGAGCAGCGGACCATCACTGGTCTGGGCTTCGGTCGTTTCCGCTTCGGCCGTATTGGTGCTCATCGAATTCTCCGGTTCGGTCCGCCGCCTCTCCTGCAAGGAACGGGCCGATCATGACTAACAGGGGCCGGGACGGCCGTATGAACACGACCCGTAACCGGCTCTAATCGTTCCACTCTCTGGTCGCGCGTCTGAGTGCGTCGCGTTCCCCCTTTAGACGCTCGAAGGCTTCCATATCCGATCGCTCCCGAAGGTTTCCCTTCGAGGCGTCGAGCGCCTTGTCGAGCGACGCCAGCCTGGAAAGGCTGGCGAAGGCTTGCGACCACTGCGAATTCGCGGCTTCGAGGGAGACATCCTGTTTCAAAAAGGGCGCGCCCGATTTCGCAGCGGCCCGGTCGATGTCTGTCAGCAGCGCATTAAACCCGCAGGATCGGAGATGGCGCGTCAGGCTGTCAGAGTCAAGATGGTCGGACTCCAGGCGCAGGCGAATGATTTCCCTCACCAATTCACATAGGGCCGGTTCGCCGAAACCTTCGGTTGCGAAAAGATCCTCCAGGTGGTCGTCCAGAACGGTCGGTCGCGACAGGGCGTAGGCCGCCAGGGCCGCCGGCGCCGGATCGAGCCCCGCGGCCAGCCGTCCGGCGGCCGCCTTGCCCTGGGCCGTCGGGGGCTGAGCGTCCGCCCAGGCCTCGCCGGGCCCCTTCCAGCGGCCGTTGCGGCGCGCCTGCGGACGCCACGGCGGCCGGGCGCCCTGGCCGCCGTCGGCCTTGCGGAACAGGCCGTCATAGCGTTCCAGCAGATCCTGGCGGTAGGCCTGCTGCAGGTCGTTGTCGGCGATGGCGGCCGCCGCCTGCCGCAGCCGGCCCTTCAGGCCCGCCCGCCGCTCCGGCGTATCCAGGGGCTCCAGATCACGTTCGCGTTCAAACAGGGCCTGGGCGAAGGGCGTCGTCGTCGCCAGCTGCTGGCGCAGGGCGACCGGGCCCTGTTCGCGCAGGACGTCGTCGGGGTCCTTGCCCCCCTCGACCAGCGAGAACTGGAAACTCTTGCCGGGCTTGAGGATCGGCAGGGCGCGGTCCATGGCGCGGAAGGCGGCCTGGCGGCCCGCCCGGTCGCCATCGGGACACAAGGTCGGCGCGGGGTGCAGGCGCCAGAGCATCTCCATCGGCGCCTCGGTGAGCGCCGTGCCCATGGGCGCCACCGCCGCGACGCCCGCCCGATGGCAGGCGATGGCGTCCATATAGCCCTCGACCACCACCAGGGGCGGGCTCTCGCCCGACGGCGCCGCCCCCAGGATCTTGCGGGCCTCGCCCATGCCGTAGAGCACGTGGCCCTTGTGGAAGACCGAGGTCTCCGGGCCGTTCAGGTACTTGGCCCGGGCCTTGGGATCCATGGCCCGGCCGCCGAAGGAGACGAACCGCCCTCGCCCGTCGGCGATGGGGAACATGATCCGGTCGCGGAAGCGGTCATAGGGCGCGCCGCCGTCCTCCGGCGCGATCAGCAGGCCGGCCTCCACCAGCTCGCCGGGCCGCGCGCCCTTGGCGACCAGATAGTCCTTCAGCGCGGTGCGCCCACCCGGCGCATAGCCGATGCCGAACCGCGCCCATTCCGCCTCCGGCAGACCCCGGGCGGCCAGATAGTCCCGCGCCTCCCGGCCCACCGGGCGACGCAGTTCGGCCTGGAACCAGGCGCCGGCCTGCTCCAGCCACTCGGCCAGGCCCTGGCGCACCCGGTCGCGCTCGGCCGACTGGGGGTCCGGCGTCGGCATGGGCACGCCGGCCTCGGCGGCCAAACGCTCCACCGCCTCCATGAAGGTCAGGCGTTCGGTCTCCTGCAGGAAGGTGATCAGGTCGCCGTTCTTGCCGGAGGAGAAGTCGAAGAACTGGCCCTTGTCGTCATTGACGAAGAAGGACGGGCTCCGCTCCTTGGTGAAGGGCGAGAGGCCGACGAACTCGCGGCCCTGCTTGCGCAGCTTCACCGTGCGCCCGATCACGTCGGAGGGGCGCAGGCGGGCCTTGATCTCGTCGAGGAAGCGTTCGTCGAACTTCACCCCCGACATATGCGCCAGGGAGCTGACAAAATCATCAGCCAGCTCAGCTGATACGGTCGAGCCAGGCCGGCAATTCCGAAATGGTGGCCAGTTCGGCGAACCGGGGATGGCCCGTGGGCGCGTCGGCCATCTCATGGGCCCAGGTCACCGGATAGGGCACGTGAGCAGCCCAGGCGCCCGCCTCCAGGGCCGGGAGGATGTCGGAGCGCAGGGAGTTGCCCACCATGGCGCCCTGCGCCGCACCGGTCCCGTGGCGGGCGAAGACCCGCTCATAGGTGGAGGCGTCCTTCTCGCTGACGATCTCCACGGCGGCGAACAGATCGCCCAGGCCAGAGGCCGCCAGCTTCTGCTCCTGGTGCAGCAGGTCGCCCTTGGTGATCAGCACCAGGCGATAGCGCTCGGACAGCGCCGCCAGGGCCTGGTCCACGCCCGGAAGGGGCTCCACCGGTTCGGTCAGCATGGCCCGGCCGGCGGCCAGGATCTCGCGCACGATATGCGGCGGCGCCTCGCCGCCGGTCAGCTCCATGGCCGTCTCGATCATCGAGAGGGTGAAGCCCTTCACCCCATAGCCGTAGAGCCGCAGGTTGCGCCCCTCCACCTCGGCCAGGCGCGCGCCCAGGGTGTCGGTGTCGGCCACGTCGGACAGGAGATCGAACAGCCGCGCCTGGGTCAGGCGGAAGATCGTCTCGTTGTGCCAAAGGGTGTCGTCGGCGTCCAAGCCAAGGGTCGTGATGGTCATGGGTCCTGATAGCGCCATCGAAGATGTTTGCGAACCACACGCCCTGAATCTGATCAATTCCCTGGCCGGCCAAGGAATTCCGGCCCTGGCAGGACTTCGGCAACACATGCTGGGCTTTGCTCTCCCCGGGCAGGCGGGGTGGAGTATTTCATGTCACGGGTGGGGATCGGCGCCGTCGGCCGAGCCATAGTCCGCGCCTTGGATCGATTGATCGGCGGGCGAGCGCTGCTGCGCGCCCAGGCCGAAACCAAGGCCGCTCGAGACCGTCTGCGCGCGGCGATCGACGCCTTTCCCGAGGGCGTGGTCTTCCTGGACCGCGAGGGCCGTTACATCCTCTGGAATGATCGCTACGCCGAGATCTACCACCGCTCGGCCGATCTCTTCGCCCCGGGACGCGCCCTGGCCGAGACCCTTCGCATCGGCGTCGAGCGGGGCGACTATCCCGAGGCGCTCGGCCAGGAAGAAGCCTGGATCGCGGAGCGTCTGGCCAAGCTCGCCAACCCCGATGGGGAACGCCTGGAGCAACAGCTTTCCGACGGCCGCTGGCTGATGGTCGAGGATCGTCGAACCGCCGATGGCGGGCTGATCGGCCTGCGGGTCGACATCACCGAGATGAAGCGCCAGGCCGCCGCCCTGGAAGGCGCGCTTGACCGCGAGGCCGCAGCCAGCCGGGCCAAGAGTGAATTCCTGGCCGATATGAGCCACGAGCTGCGCACGCCGCTGAACGGGGTCATGGGCCTAGCCCAGGCGCTGGGGGCCACAGACCTGAATGAGGCTCAGCAGGCCATTGTCAGCGACCTGGTGGCCTCTGGCCTGCGCCTCGAGGCCTTGGTGGGCGGCCTGCTGAAATACGAAACCCATCACGCCCCCCACCCCCAGGCCACGGTGAAGGCGGTCGCCGACGCGGCCTCGGCCGCGGGCGAGCTGCGCGTCCTGCTGGCGGACGACAATCCGACCAATCGGCGGGTGGTGGAGCTGATGCTCGCCGCTGCGGGGATCGAGGTGGTGAGCGTGGAGGACGGGGCCCAGGCCCTGGAGGCCCTGCGCGAGCAGGCCTTCGACCTGGTCCTGATGGATCTGCGGATGCCGGTGATGGACGGGTTTGAAGCCATCCGTGCGATCCGCGCCCATGAGGGCGGGGCCGACGGACGCCTGCCGATCATCGTGCTGTCAGCCAATGCCGGGCCTGAGGACCGCGAAGCCAGCGCCGAGGCGGGCGCCGACCGCCACATCGCCAAGCCGATCCGCGCCGAAACCCTGTTCGGCGCCATTTCCGACGTGCTGGGGGGCTGAGCGCCCGCCCCCTATTCGCCGAAACCTTCGCCGGGTTTCTCGACCGGCGCCATGCGAATCAGGCGGGAGTCGGCCACCGCGGCCGTGCGATGGGCGACCAGCACCTGGTATTCCGGATCGCGGACCATGGCGATGAAGGCCTCGGCATTGGGATAGGCCGCAATGAAGGCGAGGTCCCAGGCCTCGTCCTGCGGACCGGTCAGCGTCACCTGCGGCCGGCCCACCCAGACCTGTGCGCCGCCCAGGCGTCGGAAGATCGGCGCGGTGGTCCGCCCATAGGCCTGATAGGCCTGCAAACCCGTCAGCCCCTTGCCGTGATCAGGATGATCCTCGGGATAGGCCGCCAGGGGCCGGAGGCGAACGAGGTTCAGCATATGGATGGGCTGATCCCTGGGCAGGGACTTGAACACGCCCCACGCCTCGCGGTCGGGATCGATATGGCCAGGCTGCGACACGGGTTCCCCTTGCTTTTGGTGGTCTTCTGGGTGGAAAGCCTAGTCCGACGCGCTGGCGGGGTCACCTTGCATTGACCCGGGCGGCGGGACTCATTACCTACGCCGCCGTTTGCACGGCGGGCGGGGTTCACCCTCGCCCGCCTTTTTGCGACCATAGCCCGCCTTCAAAGGAGTCTCCCATGACGAGCCAACTTCTCTCCGGCGCGACCGGCGTGCTGGTCCTGGCCGATGGGACCGTCCTGCAGGGGATCGGCGTCGGCGCCGCAGGCGACGCCGTCGGCGAGGTCTGCTTCAACACCGCCATGACCGGCTATCAGGAGATCCTCACCGATCCCTCCTACATGGCCCAGATCATCGCCTTCACCTTCCCCCACGTGGGCAATGTGGGGACCAATATCGACGACGTGGAGCAGATGTCCGGCGCGGCCGAGACCTCGGCCCGGGGCGCCATCTTCCGCGGCGTGCCCACGGCGCCGGCCAACTGGCGCGCAGACTCCGATCTGGCCAGCTGGATGGCCCGGCGCGGCGTCATCGGCCTGGCCGGCGTCGACACCCGGGCGCTCACCCGCCGCATCCGCGAGCGCGGCATGCCCCACGCGGTGATCGCCCACGATCCGCAGGGCCGCTTCGACCTTGAGGCCCTGGTGGCCAAGGCCAAGGCCTGGAACGGCCTGGTGGGCCTGGACCTGGCCAAGGACGCCTCCTGCCTGCAGCCCTTCACCTATGGGGAAGGCCTGTGGAACTGGCCCGAGGGCTACGCCCAGCCGGCGCCCGAAGCGAAGTTCGACGTCGTGGTCATGGACTATGGGATCAAGCGCAACATCCTGCGCGCCCTGACCAGCGTCGGCGCGCGGGCCACGGTCGTGCCCGCCTCCACCTCGGCCGAGGATGTCCTGGCCCGCAAGCCGCAGGGCGTCCTGCTGTCCAACGGGCCGGGAGATCCCTCGGCCACCGGCGCCTACGCCGTCCCGGAGATTCGCAAGCTGGTGGAGAGCGGCGTGCCGGTCTTCGGCATCTGCCTGGGCCACCAGATGCTGTCCCTGGCGCTCGGCGCCCGCACGGTGAAGATGGACCAGGGCCACCACGGCGCCAATCACCCGGTCAAGGACCTGACCACCGGCAAGGTGGAGATCGTCTCCATGAACCACGGCTTCACGGTGGACCGCGACAGCCTGCCGGCGCCGGTGACGGAGACCCATGTCTCCCTGTTCGACGGCACCAACGCCGGGATCGCCCTGAAGGACCGGCCGGTGTTCTCGGTCCAGCACCATCCGGAGGCCTCGCCGGGTCCGACGGACTCCCTCTATCTGTTCGACCGCTTCGCCAAGATGATGGACGCTGCGGGCTAGATCTCGCCTAGGGCGCCCACGGCCGCCACAGGGCCGCTGGGCCCCGCCTGGGGCGACCCGCCCAAGGGCTCGACCGACACCGCCAGCTGCGAGCCTTCGTGGGCCATCTGGGACAGGGAGGCGTCCAGCGGCATGGTCTTGGCCGTGCCCGGCTCCACCATGCCGAGCGACCGCGGCACGCCGTCCTCCGGCGGGATCAGCCACAGCTGGTGCACATGCAGGGGATCGGTCCCCGGCGGCACCAGGGAGGTGATGATCAGGGCCTGGCGCTGTGGGTCATAGGAGGCCACGAACAGGGCCTGGCCCCCTTCGGTGCTCAGGCTGGCGTTCAGCATCGGCGGAGCCGCCGTCGCGGGCGCCGGGAGAACCACAGGCGGGCGGCTGCCCAGATAGACCGCGACCATCAGGCTGGCGGCGGCCAGGCCCATGGCGCCCACCGTCGCGCCACGCCAGAAGGCCAGACGCCGCGCCAGTTGCGGATTGTTGTCATTGACCGGCAGGGCCCGCTCGATCCGCGGCCAGACCTCATCGGAGGGGGCCACGGCGGGAACTTCGCTGGCCAGGGGACCCAGGCGCACACGCCAGGCGTCGACGGCCTGGGCGAAGCTGGCGTCACTGGCCATGCGGCGCTCGGCGGCGGCCCGCTCGGGCGCCGTCAGGACGCCCAGGGCGTGTTCGGCGGCCAGGGCTTCCGGCTCGACCATTTCAGGACCCGTGTCGCTCATGGCTCCAGGCACCCTTTCAGCTTCATCAGCCCCCGCCGAATCCAGCTCTTGACCGTGCCGAGCGGCGTATCCAGCCGCTGGGCCAGGGCCTCATAGGTGACGCCTTCGAAGAAGGCCGTGCGGATCGCCTTCTCCGTCCGCTCGTCGAGTTCAGAGAGGCAGCGCTGCAGGGCGCCGGCCCGTTCGGCCGATTCCAGCAGGCTCGTGGCGCTGGGCGCCCCGTCGGCGATCTCCATCTCGTCGATCTGCTCGGCGCGCGCCAGGGGGCCGCGGGCGCGCAGGCGATCGATGGCCCGATTGCGGGCGATCGTCGAGATCCAGGTCATGACGCTGGCCCGACTGCCGTCGAACCGGTCGGCCCGACGCCAGATGGTGACATAGACCTCCTGCAACACGTCCTCACTCTCATCCTTGTCGGAGAGGATACGCAGGCAGACGCCGAATAGCTTCGAGGAGGTGGCCTGGTAAAGCTGTCGCAGGGCCTCACGGTCGCCTGCGGCCACCTGGGCCATGAGAGCTGAAAGGTCGTCGGCGGTCACAGCGGGCACGGCGGCTCTTGGGTTCAGCGGATGCGAGAATCTACGCGGGTCCAGCCTGCCCACCCGGGCGGGCCGGAGCAAGGCTGTTGCGCGGGGGCAAGGCTGGCCCCCTGGGCGCGCGGCGAGGATCAGAAGTCGGTGGACGGCGTCTGTTCGATCAGGAGGACCTCTGCGGGCTCCACGCCCATGGCGCGCCCCGTATGCCACTGCCCGGCCGACTCCACGGCGAATTCGCCAGCCAGGATTTCCTGTTCGTCGCCGGTGACCAGGTTGGAGACCTGCAGACGGCCGGACTTCACATAGATGTAGCGCAGGGCCGTGCGGGCGTTGTCGGGCAGGCTCTCGCCGGGCGCCAGGGTGGCCTGGACCACCGTCATGCGGACCTTCTCACCCTCGATCGGGTCCTCGGTCTGCGGCAGGGCCAGCGTCATGGGCGCCGGGGCGGCGGCGGCGAACGCCGGGGCCTGGCCGGGCGCGGCGACGGCCAGGGCCGGGATCGCCAGAAGCGCGACGCTCACAGCAAGGGTTAATTTTCTCATAATGATCCTCCCTCATCCTGCCGTAGCACGCAGGGCGCCAAGCCCGCTAACCCAATTTGGCGCAGATCAGGCGCCGAGAGAGCAACGCGCCAGACCCCATGGCGGTCCATCAGAGACGGCGAAGGACGATGACAGTCCCGAGGGGGCGAGGACGCTGGCCGGACCGGGATTCAACTTGCGATTTCACCGAAGTTCGGCCACTCTGAGTAGGTCAATCTCGCAAGGGCACGGTCGAACTCTCCAGCCTTATCCGGCCCCGGATTTGCTCTCCCGAACCCCCATCGATGCTTGATCCCCCGCGATGAAGGTTGCGGGTGGCTGACCGACCTCCAAGGACTGATACTCTCCATGTCTACCGGCACCGTAAAATGGTTCAACGGCCAAAAGGGCTTTGGTTTCATTACGCCTGACGAAGGCGGCCCGGACGTCTTCGTCCACATCTCGGCGGTTGAGCGCGCCGGGCTGCGGACCCTGAATGAAGGCGACAAGATCACCTTCGAACTCGAGCGCGACCGCCGCAGCGGCAAGATGGCCGCCTCCAACCTGCAGGTCTAAGCGCCGCGAGCCGCAGGCTTTAAGGCACAAGACTTTCTGGGGGCCGGCGCGAATGCGTCGGCCCCCTTTGCGTTTCGGGTCCGGCATAGCCCGCCGTGCACGGCCATTAACGGTGGCGGCGAAGGTCGCGCTTGCGCGCCTCCGACTCCCTCTCTAAACGGGCGACTTAACCTGCATTCTGACCGGTGTCGGGCGCGCTGATGTGCGCGGCCGTCCTTGCGCGCGGAAGAAACATGCCCAAACGCTCCGACATCTCCTCGATCCTCATCATCGGCGCCGGCCCGATCGTCATCGGCCAGGCCTGCGAGTTCGACTATTCCGGCGTCCAGGCCTGCAAGGCCCTGCGGGCCGAAGGCTATCGGATCATCCTGGTCAATTCGAACCCGGCCACGATCATGACCGACCCGGACGTGGCCGATGCGACCTATATCGAGCCCATCACCCCGGAGATGGTCGAGAAGATCATCGCCAAGGAACGCCCCGACGCCCTGCTGCCGACCATGGGCGGCCAGACGGCGCTGAACACCGCGCTGGCGCTGGAGGCCTCCGGCGCCCTGGCCAAATACAATGTGGAGATGATCGGCGCCCGGGCCGACGTGATCGACAAGGCCGAGGACCGCCAGAAATTCCGCGACGCCATGGACAAGATCGGGCTGGAGAGCCCCAAGTCCAAGGCCGCCCACACCATGGACGAGGCCCTGGAGGGCCTGGAGTTCGTCGGCCTGCCGGCGATCATCCGGCCGTCCTTCACCCTGGCCGGCACCGGCGGCGGCATCGCCTACAATGTCGAGGAGTTCCGCGAGATCGTCGAGCGCGGCCTCGACCTCTCCCCCACCACCGAGGTGCTCATCGAGGAGAGCGTGCTCGGCTGGAAGGAGTACGAGATGGAGGTCGTCCGCGACAAGGCGGACAACTGCATCATCATCTGCTCGATCGAGAACATCGACCCGATGGGCGTCCACACCGGCGACTCCATCACGGTCGCCCCGGCGCTGACCCTGACCGACAAGGAATATCAGTGGATGCGCCGCGCCTCGATCGCGGTGCTGCGCGAGATCGGCGTCGAGACCGGCGGGTCGAACGTGCAGTTCGCGGT
>CAZERE010000115.1:0-9923 GCA_964515365.1 uncultured Phenylobacterium sp.
CGCCTGTTGAACGACCAGGATGACGAAGGCCGTCCCCAGAGCCGCGCCGAAAATCTTGTTCCACTTCAGATCGCCGCTCATGCGCGTCGTCTCACCCGTCCCTAGGTTTCCCAACTTCCCCGTCTTACGCAGAGAAGCCTTCCTTGCCCGATCACGTCTTGCACGGTAGCGCAGGGTTCGCAACCGGCGCGACGATCGCGACGGCGCCGCTCGACCAGGACAGGCCCCGCCAGACCCATGAATCCCCTGATAATGATACCGGCTCGCATGGCCGCCACCCGCCTGCCGAACAAGCCCCTGGCCGACATCGGCGGCCGGCCGATGATCGTGCGGGCCTATGAACAGGCCGCCGCCTCGGGCCTGCCCGTCGTGGTCGCCGCCGGCGATCCCGAGATCGTGGCCGTGGTCGAGGCGGCGGGCGGCCGGGCGATCCTGACCGACCCCGACCTGCCGTCCGGCTCTGACCGCATCCGCGCCGCCGTCGACGCCATCGACCCCGAAGGCGATTTCGACGCCGTGATCAACGTCCAGGGCGACATGCCCTTCGCCGATCCGGGCCTGGCGACCGCCTGCGCGGCCGTGCTGCACGGCGAGCCGGCCTGCGACATCGCCACCCTGGTCGCCGCAGAGGCCGATCCGTCGGACCGGGCCAATCCCGATGTGGTCAAGGCGGTCCTGGCCCTGAAAAGCAACGAATGGGGCGAGGCCGAGCGTCAGGGCCGCGCCCTCTATTTCACCCGTTCGACCCTGTATGGCGATGCGCCGATCTGGCGCCATATCGGCGTCTACGGCTATCGCCGCGCGGCCCTGAACCGCTTCTGCGCCGCACCCCAGTCGCCGCTGGAGAAGCGCGAGAAGCTGGAACAGCTGCGGGCCCTGGAGATGGGGATGCAGATCTGGGCCGCCGTGATCGACGAGGCGCCCCTGTCGGTCGACAATCCCGCCGACCTGGAGGCGGCGCGGGCGCTGGTCTGAGGGCAGATAACGTCTCTACCCTACGCCTCCTCCGCCCAGGCCTTGATCAGGCTGTGGGCGATGGCGAAGGGCGGCGGGGCCTGAATGGTCGGGTGGGCGCCGGCCAGAACCGCCCTCGCCTCGGCCCGCGTCAGCCAGGCCACGCTCTCCAGCTCGGTCTGATCCGGCCGGGCCTGGTCGTCCGACACCTCGGCGATCAGGCCGATCATCAGCTGCGACGGGAAGGGCCAGGGCTGGCTGGAGTGATAGACGGCCTCGACCACCGTCAGGCCCGCCTCTTCCTTGACCTCGCGGGCGCAGGCCTCCTCGATCGACTCGCCGGGCTCCAAAAAGCCCGCCAGGGCCGACATCCGCCCCGCCGGCCAGGCCGCCTGGCGGCCCAGCAGACAGACCGGCTCGGCCCCGCCCTTGTAGACCGGCAGCATGATGGTGACCGGATCGACGCGCGGAAAATGCTCGGTCCCGCAGGCCGGGCAGCGCCGCTTCCACCCGCCCGAGGCCGTCTCGCTCAGCGTGCCGCAATTGGCGCAGAAACCGTGTTTGCGGCGCCAGTCGAACAGGCTCTTGGCCCCGCCCGCCATGGCCGCGTCCTGGGCCGGCAGGATGGCCGCCGCGGCGCGCATCTCATGAAAGGCCCCCAAGCCCTTCACCGGCCCCTCGGCCGGATCAATCGAGCCTTCGAACTCGACGGCGAAGACCGGCACCGCCTTCCAGAGGCCGAGAAAGACGTCGCGATCCGGGACCATGTCGCGGGCGTGTTTCAGCGACAGCCAGGCCAGGCGCGGCCCGTCCGCCGTCTCCTCGACCAGGGGCCGCCCCTCCCACAACACCATGCACAGGGCCTCCGGGTTCGCCTCCTGTTCGGCCAGCCAGTCGGGGTCGTTGCGCAGGTCGCCCGCGCGGTCGAGCGGATTGCCGGAGAAGACGTTCTGATGAGCCATGCCGCCTTGTAGCTCTTGATTCCGCCGGCCGCACCCGTCATATCCCCGCTTGGAGATCGCGGGCGAAGGCTTCGCCAACCTGGTCAGGGCCGGAAGGCAGCAGCCACAACGAATTCCCCTTCGGGTCGCGGTCTCTACTTCCTTGTCTTTTTGTGCGCTAACGCTCGCGACGCGGTCGCTCGCTGCTTGAGCGCGTGTGTTCGTGTCCCTCTCCCGCTTGCGGGAGAGGTGGCCCGGCGTCCGCGCAGCGGACCAGGGTCGGAGAGGGGAGTCTCGTTTGAACAGAAGACTTCCCCCATCGTCAGGCGTGTCGCTGCGCGCCACGACCTGACACTTCCCGCGCAAGCGGGGGAAGGTCCGAAGGAAGCCCTTCGCCCCGCCGCTCACCCGCTGTAAGACTTCGCCCATGACGGACAACGACCCGAATCTCGACGGCCCGCCCTGGGAAGGGGACGACGTCGTCGAGCGCGACGAGAACACCGACGACATGTTCGGCGCCCCCGTCCCGGCGGCCGGGCCCGTCGTCGCGCCTGCGCCGCCCGCGCCGCCGCCTGTCGCCGCCGTCAGCGAGGATCCGGCCGCCGACGGCGCCGCCTATCAGGTGCTGGCGCGCAAATACCGGCCGCGCACCTTCGAGGATCTGATCGGTCAGGAGGCGATGGTGAGGACCCTGACCAACGCCTTCGCCACCGGCCGGATCGCCCACGCCTTCATGCTGACCGGGGTGCGGGGCGTCGGCAAGACGACCACCGCCCGCCTCCTGGCCCGCGCCCTGAACAATGAGACGGAGACGATCGACCGTCCGTCCCTGACCCTGACCGCCCACGGCCGGCACGACGCCGCCATCATGGCCGGCCAGCATATGGACGTGATGGAGATGGACGCCGCCTCCCACACCGGCGTCAACGACATCCGCGACATCCTGGAGAGCGTCCGCTACGCCCCCGTCGAGGCGCGCTACAAGGTCTATGTGCTGGACGAGGTCCATATGCTGTCGACGCAGGCCTTCAACGCCCTGCTGAAGACGCTGGAGGAGCCGCCGCCCCACGCCAAATTCATCTTCGCCACCACCGAGATCCGCAAGGTGCCGGTGACCATTCTGAGCCGCTGCCAGCGCTTCGACCTGCGTCGGGTCGAGCCCGAGATCCTGGTCGATCACCTGGGCCGGATCGCCGAACGCGAGGGGATGAAGATCGAGCAGGACGCCCTGGCCCTGATCTCCCGCGCCGCCGAAGGCTCGGTGCGCGACGGCCTGTCCCTGCTGGACCAGGCCCTGGTCCAGGCCGAGCGCGGCCAGACGGTCAAGACCGAGACGGTGCGCGATATGCTGGGCTTGGCCGACCGCAGCCAGACCATCGCCCTGTTCGAGAGCGTCATGGCCGGCCGCACGCCCGAGGCCCTGGAGAGCTTCCGCACCCTTTACGGCTTCGGCGCCGACCCGGTGCAGGTGACCAACGACCTCTTGGAACACTGCCACGCCGCCTCGGTGGCCAAGATGCTGGGCCCGAACGCGACCCGACTGCCCAATGACCAGGCGCAGAAGCTGGCCGCCCTGGGCGCCGCCATCCCGGCCGCCACCCTGTCGCGCACCTGGCAGATGCTGCTGAAGGCCCTGGACGAGGTGCGCCGCGCGCCCAATCCCGCCGATGCGGTCGAGATGGCCATCGTCCGCCTGGCCTACGCCGCCGACCTGCCGGGACCGGAGGAGGCGTTGAAGCGGCTTCAGTCGGGCGAACCCTTCGGCGGCGGATCGGCCCCGCGTGGCGGCGGCTCTGGCGGCGGGGGCGGGACCTCGGCCCAGCTGGCCGCGCGGCCCGTGATGGCGCCGGCCCTGCCCGATCCGCAGACCTTCGAACAGGTCGTGGCCCTGATCGGCGAGAAGCGCGAGGTCGGGCTGCAGATGGACGTGGAGCGGTTCGTCAAACCCGTCTCGTTCAAGCCCGGCGCCATCGTCTATGAGAGCGTCGAGGGCGCGCCGGTCGAACTGGCCCGGCGCCTGGCCGGCCGGCTGAAGGAATGGACCGGCCGCACCTGGCTGATCGCCGCCAACGGCCAGGGCGGCGGCGACACCCTGATCGAACGCCAGAGGAAGGAACGGGCCGCCGAGCGCGAGAAGATCGAGGCCGATCCCTTCATCAAGGCCGTGCTGCTGGCCTTCCCCGGCGCCCAGTTGGGCGAGATCAAGACGATCGCCCCGACGGTGGTCACGCCCGAAATCCCCGACGCCGCCGAGGACGACGACGAGGACTGAGGGAGGGTTCAGCCTTCCAGGGAGATGACCGGCCCGGCCTCGACCGGGGCGGACCGCCGTCCGCCGCGCCGACGCTTCAGCCAGGCGCGGACGCGCGACTGGATCCTGTCGTCGACGGCGAAGTGGAAGGCGAAGGCGAAGGCCACGGCCGCCAGGACGCCGCAGCCCCACAGGACCCACTGGACCGGCTCAGACAGGGCGAAGCGCGCCGTCGCCGCATTTACCACGCCGAACCAGGCGATGCGAACCACCTCGTTGGAGATGAACATGGAGAAGGAGACCAGGGCTGCGGTCTCCACCAGCCTGGACGGGCGGCGCACCGGCACGGCGCCGGCGGCCAGGATGATCAGCGAGATCATCGCCAGCGAGACCAGGGCGGTCTTGCCGAAGGCTTGGGCCACGACCAGGCCGCAGAAGGCCGCGATCCCGATCCAGCCGGCGAAGCGCGGATGGATCCACACCGACTGGGCGAACCAGGCCAGGCTCATGCCCAGGACGAACAGGGGCAGGGCCCGGATGAAGCCGTAACCCATGGGCATCTGATAGACGGGATAGGCCAGAAGGCTCCAGCACAGCTGGTTGGCGACCAGATAGCCGCCGATCCCCAGGGCCAGGGCGCTCCACGGCCCCAGCCGCGTCAGGCCGCGCAGGATCCAGGGGAAGCACAGATAGCAGCCGATCAGGGCCGAGATCGACCAGGTCGGCGCGTTCCAGCCCAGGCCGCCGTACACCCCATAGGACTGAACCAGCAGCAGCTGGGCCGGCAGCTGGTCCCAGCGGAACCATTCGGGATTGCGGGGCGCGATCCCGACCGAGGCGCTGAGCAGCACCAGGGCGACCAGAGACAGGCCCATGATCAGATGGGCCGGGACGACCCGCAACACCCGCTTCAGGACGAAGTCGCCGTGCGACATCCGTCCACCGCCGACCGCCGCCCCATAGACCCGCATCAGCACATAGCCGGAATCGATCAGGAAGAAGTTGGTCAGCAGGAAGCCGCCGCGTTCGAACACCGGATGAACCGCCTCGGCCAGCGGGACCGGGCCGGCCGCCTGGAAGTGGTGCAGAATGATCAGGAAGGCCACAATGAAACGCAGGGCGTCGAGCCAGCCGCCCCGAGCGATCGGGGTTGTCTCATTCCGGGTCGAAATCAGGGTCCAGGGCACGGGGAAGGCCTCCTTGGCCCCCTCCCCCGCAAGAGACGGGCCGGGTTCAGCCCCGGACCAGCCTCAGGAACTCTTCGCGGGTGCGCGGATCGTCGCGGACCACGCCGATCAGATGGCTGGTCGACAGGCTGGCGCCCGGCGCATTGACCCCGCGCAGGGTCATGCAGCTGTGCTCGGCCTCGATCACCCCCCCGCCGCCGTGCGGCTCCAGCTGCGTATTGATGGCCTCGGCGATCTCGGCGGTCATCTCCTCCTGGATCTGCAGGCGCCGCGCGATGCCGCGCACCACCCGCGCCAGTTTGGAGATGCCCACCACCCGGTCGGTCGGCAGATAGGCCACATGGGCCCGGCCCACGACCGGCAGCATATGGTGTTCGCAGAAGCTGACGAAGCGGATGTCCTTCAGCACCACCAGCTGATCATAGCCGCCCGTCTCCTCGAAGGTCTTCTCCAGATAGGACAGGGGGTCGGTCTCATAGCCCGAGAACAGCTCGCGATAGCTGCGCGCCACCCGCGCCGGGGTCTCCAGGAGACCCTCGCGGTCGGGATCGTCCCCCGCCCATTCGATCAGGGTGCGCACCGCCGCCTCGGCGTCGGCCTGGGTCAGACGGGAGGCGCGGGCGGTCTTGGGGGGGACGTCGGTCATGACAGGGCCTATAGCGAGCCGAACACGAAAAGCAAAAATCCTACCCCTTACGCTGCGGCGACGCGGTCAGACGCCGGACCGGGAAAAACAGTGTCCGATGTGTCCGATGTGTCCGGAAATCGGCGGCGGGCGCGAAAAAATGTGTCCGATCTGTCCGATGTATCCAAGTTGCGCGCCGCATCTGGTCCATAGGAGCGCCTTCCGCAGAAGGTCAGGAACAGCCGTCCATCTACTCGTCGATTCGATCTGGATTCTGGAGCGACTTGCGATCGTGCGGCGCCACTCTGCGCTCAACCTTCTTTATGTCTTCCGCAGCAGGCAGGGCTTCCGGCCGAATGCCGCGGTCCAAAAGGGTTTTTCGGACTGCCTTGTTGTTGGTGACATGTTCGGAAGAAATGGCGCCTTCCGTTCTCATGGCGTGGGCGCGGGCGTTGAAGATGGTGATTTCTGTCGCGAAATCCTTGGCCTTCAAGATGATGGTGGGCGCAAAATCCGCGAGGGGACGGCTGTCCGGCACCTTCCATGTCGCCTTCATCGCCTGCGTTGATCGGCCGAACAACGCGCCGTCGCCCTTGCTACGGATTAGAGCGAAGTTCTGGTTCTCGCCGGTTTGTTCATAGATAATTCCGGACAGCTCTTTCTCCGTCTGCGTCAACTTGCGGCGAGCAAGCAAACGCTCCACTTCGAGCATGCGCTGTTCCACCAACTCGGCTCGACGAGTTTGAATGGCGAAGTAGCTTTGCGCAAAAGCGATCTCAGGTTTCGCAGAATCGCCGTTCTGAGCCACCAGATAACATGCGAACCGTGTGAGCATCACGTCATCGATCTGGCGTCGCCCGCCCGACCCCAGGTCGACCATTTTGTTGACGTCAACAAAATGGTGCCCGATCTCGTGTCCCGAGAGCTCACAGGCCGTCTTGGCCTTTGACAGGACGTTCTGGAAATTCCGCCACTCGGCGTATCCGAGCAGATGTTGAACGTCTCGCCCAAGCCAATAGTCCACGCCCGCGTCCGTCTGTTGTGCGTGACCTTCGAAGGTCTCGGTCAGATGAGCGATCACCTCCCTCTTCATATCGCCCCTCCTCGATGACAGCGCGCCCCAATATCGCAACCCATGATAGAACAGACAAGAGAGGCTGGGGTTCAGGAGATCCGCCACCGTTATCTCCCCGTTAACCATCCTCCCGGCATTTTCTGCCCAGTGTTTTGCGGGAGTCTCGGCCGATGAACGGCGCGGAAGTTCTGGATGTGGGGCGTGACGCCATCTGGCTGACGATCCAGCTGTGCCTGCCGGTGCTGATCGTGGGCCTGGTGGTGGGCGTGGTGATCGGTCTGTTTCAGGCCCTGACGCAGATTCAGGAACAGACCCTGATCTATGCGCCCAAGATCATCGCCATCTTCGTCTCCCTGCTGCTGTTCCTGCCGCTGATGGGCGCCCTGTTGGGCGGCTTCATGCGCCAGATCGCCGCCCGCATCGCGGGCATGTAGGGTGGGCGGGTCCGAGACGCGGGGCGTCTGATGGACGGCTGGGCCACCGCCGACCAAGTCTGGGCCGGCGGGCTGATCTTCGCCCGGATCGGGGCGATCCTGATGGTCATGCCCGGCTTCGGCGAGGCCTATGTGCCGCCGCGCATCCGCCTGTCCCTGGCCCTGTTGATCAGCCTGGTCCTGTGGCCCGTGGTGCGGGCGGGCCTGCCCGGCCTGCCCGACGGCCTGGGCGGCATGGTGGGCTGGATCATCCGCGAGGTGACGACCGGCCTGATGATCGGCCTGTTGCTGCGCCTGTTGATGACGGCCCTGACCACGGCGGGCGAGATCGTCTCCCTGCAGACCACCCTCAGCTTCGCCCAGACGGCCAATCCGCTTCAGGCCCAGCCGGGATCGACCATCGCCTCGTTTCTGATGCTGTTCGGGGTGACGCTGATCTTCGCCACCGACACCCACCATCTGTTCATCGCCGGCATGGTCGGCTCCTACAAGCTGATCGCCCCGGCCCAGCCGCTGATGATGAACGACTTCACCGCCATGGCGGTGCGGACCGTGGGGGACAGCTTCCTGTTGGGGGTTCAGCTGTCGGCGCCGGTTCTGGTCTTCGCCCTGATCTTCAACCTGGCCTCGGGCCTGGTGGCGCGGGTCATGCCGTCGTTCCAGGTCTATTTCGCCGCCGCGCCCCTGAGCGTGATCCTGGGTCTTTCGATCTTCGCCCTCAGCCTGGGGGCGCTGGGGACCGTCTTCATCGACCGCTATCGACGCCTGGGCGAGCTGTTCGCCGCCGGGGTGATGGGAGGCGCCGGTGGCTGAAGGCGCCGATCCCGAGTCGAAAACCGAAGAGGCGACACCCCGAAAACTTGAGGAAGCCCGCAAGAAGGGCGATGTCGCCAAGTCCCAGGACGTGGGTCAGGTGCTGGCGCTCGCCGGGGCGGCCTCGGTGATCCTGGGGGCCGGGGGCTGGTTCGCCGGGTCCATGGCCGAACAGCTCCTGCCCTTCATCGCCGCCCCGCACCAGATGCTGGGCATGCTGGATTCCGGAGCGGGGACGCAAGTGTTGGCCCGCGCCCTGTGGGCCATGACCCCGTTTCTGGGGGCCGTCATGCTGGCCACCATCATCGGCGGGGCGGGCGGGCATCTGGCGCAGTCCGGCCTGATCTTCACCGGCGAGAAGCTGAAGCCGCAGTGGTCGGCGGTGAACCCCCTGTCGGGGTTCAAACGCATCTTCGGGCCTGACGGCCTGATGCAGTTCGTCAAGACCCTGATCAAGCTGATCGCCGTATGCGTGGTGTGCTGGATGGTGCTGAAGCCCCACACGCGCGAGTTCGAGAACCTCGTGACGGTGAGCCCCCTGGCCCTGTTGCCCCTGGCGCGGGACATGGCCCTGGCCCTGTTCGTGGCGGCCATCATCCTGTTGGGAGCCACCGCCGGCGCCGACTTCATCTGGCAGAAGATGCGCTTCGCCAAACGGATGCGGATGACCAAGGAAGAGCTGAAGGAAGACTATAAGCAGACCGAGGGCGACCCGCACGTCAAGGCCAAGCTGAAGCAGATCCGCATGCAGCGCAGCCGCCAGCGGATGATGGCCAATGTGCCCAAGGCCACGGTGATCGTGACCAACCCGACCCACTATTCGGTGGCCCTGCGCTATGAGCCGGATCAGGGGGACGGGGCGCCGGTCTGCGTCGCCAAGGGGGTGGACGCCCTGGCCCTGCGCATCCGCGAGGTGGCCAAGGAACACGACGTGCCCATCGTCGAGAACGTGCCTCTGGCGCGCGCGCTCTACGCCACGGTCGAGGTGGACGAGGTGATCCCGAAGGAGCATTTCGAGGCCGCCGCCAAGATCATCGGCTTCGTCTTCCAATCGCGAAAACGTCGGTAACGCCGCCGTAAGGCTTGCCGCCCGATTTCAGCGTATGATCAGCCTACTGATTCGCGAGGCCGCATGACGCCCAAACGCCGTCTTCCGTTCGACCTGCTCTCGGCCGTGATGGCTTTCGGGGCGGTGGCGACGGTCGCCGCCCTGGCCTATCCGGCCTTTCGGGCCAATCCGACCTCGGCCCCGGGCCTGATCCTGATCGTCACCGTGGGGCTGATCGCCCTGATCGCCCTGTTCGGTTTCCGCCGGGCCGAGACGGTCCAGCCGTCCAGCGACGTGGCGGTGGAACGGCTGGACGCCATGGCCGAGCCGGCCGCCCTGGTGTGGGAGACGGGCCAGGTCCTGGCCGTCAACGGCGCCTGGGCCGAGGCCAACGGCGCCACCACCGCCCTGCCCCGCGGCAAGTCGGCCCAGGCCCTCTATATGGCCTTCGCCCAGGCGCGGCGGGGCGAGCCGGGCCACGCCATCGTCCAGATCGGGGCGCGCGAGTTCGAGGTGGTGATCGGCCGGGCCGGCCCCGACCGGTTTCTGATGCGGGCCGCGCCCGAGGCGGTCCTGCAGCTGGCCGCCGTTCCGG
>CAZERE010000116.1:0-655 GCA_964515365.1 uncultured Phenylobacterium sp.
CGGCCTGACCAGCCACGCCAGTCGCGTGGACCGCGTAGCCAAAGCCGTTCTCGAAGCAGCGGCGCCGGCAGGACGCCGTTGATGGTAATCGCGTGCCCCGTTCGACCTCCGACGGTGAACGGCGTGTGACCGACCGTGAGATCGACATTCGGCCCGGTCAGCGTCGGCATGTCCGCCCGCAGGCCTGCCGAGCCGGTCTGCGCCCAGGCCGGCAGCAGGCCCTGCAGCCCCAGCAGCCCACCGCCGGCGGCGGCGCCACGGAGAAGCGTTCGGCGATCGAGACTTGGGGTCGACATGGGCGATTGAATCCTTGGTCGGCTGTTCGGCCGTTCGTTTAGATACGCATCCCGGCGGCGCGCCCCTTGCGTCAGGACGCCACAGCCCATGGGATCGTGGCCTTGTGCACCTTCCCAGCGTGGTAAGGTCAAGCGTCTGCGTTCGGTGACCAGGCCAGCGCCTCCGCCAGTTTCCTGCGGGCGCGAGCCACGCGGGTCTCCACGGCCTTGGGCGTGATGCGCAGGATAGAGGCGATCTCGGCATGAGACCGGCCTTCCAGCGTGGCGAGCAGGAGCGGCGCCTTGAGGGCGTCCGGCAGGTCGGACAGCGCCCGTTGCAGGGCCTCGGCCCTGCGCCGGTCGTCCAGACGGGTCTCCGG
>CAZERE010000116.1:665-9851 GCA_964515365.1 uncultured Phenylobacterium sp.
ACCGCGGTCGCCTCGGGCGCATCCAGTCCCATGACCCCTCGCACGACACGGCGCACCGCACGCCGACGGCTCCAATCGCGGCATTTGTTCAGGGCGATGGAGCGGAGCCAGACGTCGAATGGCCGCGCCGGATCATACCGCCGCAAGGCCAGCCAGGCGGAGGCGAAGGCTTCCTGAAGCACGTCGTGAGCCTCGGCCTCGTCGCCGACATAGCGGCGAACGAACCGGTAGAGCTCGGCCTTCGACGCGGTCATCAGGGCGGTGAACGCGGCTGCATCGCCGCGCGCCGCACGGGCCTCTATGCTGTCTTCGGCCCCCACGCGCCGCGCTTAGCCGGCGTCGTCGCGCAGGGCGTCGACCACCGCGGCGTCGAACACCTCGGCCTGAGCCGGTGTCAACACCGATCGCATCTCGAAGACATGGGCGATGGTCGCCTTCTGCAGATCTCCCATGGCGGCGTGGAAATGATCGACTGCGGCCTGGACCTGGGGCGTATCGCCATCGCTGGCTGCGATCGCAGCCGACAGTTCGCGATTGGCGGCGCGGACTTCCGCCTCTAACGCTGGTCGCCTCGCGGCGAAGCGGGCCTCGATGACGTCGAGCCGGCGATCCTGCTCGGCGCTCAGATCGAGCTTTTCATGAAGGACGCTGTGCAGACTCGGCGGTTGGCGCTCGCGCATGATCCAGGCCGCGCTTGCCCAGGTCGCCGCGCCGCTGGCCAGGGCCGCCAAAACCGCGGTCATGACGATGGCCTTCCACGTCGCCCTCATCCGCGAGCCTCCAAACCGGCGAAGGGTGAGAGCCCGGCCGACACGGTGAAAACCCGCAACTCGGACGGCCCCGGTCGGGGCGCCACGAGCATCAAACCTCCGTTTGCGATGCCGATCACCAGGGCGAAGGCGATGGCGGCGAGCCGGACCTGCCCCATACGAGCCCGCGCTCCGCGTTCGCTGATCCGCGCCCAGACCTCTTCCTCCACGCCTGCGAGCCCGGCGATGTCGCCCGGCGCGACCTGGCCGATCAATCTGTCTATGTCGTCAGTCATTGCGCACCTGCGTCACGCCCCCTCTCCCATACGCGCCCGCTGAATCTTTCCCTCGCGAGGGGGCGAGCCGTCGCCCGCGTAGATACCAGAGAACGACCGGGAACGGCCCTGTCGTCCGGGGGAAGCGATGTGAGCGCCTGGTCAGGCCCCGCGAGGGCACCGTTTCCCGACGTGCTCGATCCGCTCACCGGCGTCAGGTTCTTCCTCGCGCTCGGCGTCGTCCTGTTCCATTACCAACTCTACTGGACGCTGCCGCCGGAGAGCGCAGGCTTGTTGAACCGCGCCCGCTTGGGTGTGGACGTCTTTTTCATCCTGTCGGGCTTCATCCTGACGCACGTCTATCTGCAAGGGGACCGGCCGCTGGACTATCGGCGGTTCCTGGCGGCGCGGTTCGCGCGCATTTATCCGGCCCACCTGTTCATCCTTCTGGCCATGCTGGGGCTCGTGCTTGCGGCGCCCCTGTTCGGCGTCGGCCTGGAGCAGGGCCGTTTCAATCCGGTCGATTTCGCCGGCACCCTCCTTCTTGTTCAGGCCTGGTTTCCGCGTGAGACCCTGGTGCTCTGGAATGGTCCCTCCTGGTCGCTGTCTGCGGAGTGGTTCGCCTATCTCGCGTTTCCCGCCTACGCCGCCTTGGCGTTACGACTGCGGGCCCGACCATGGGTGCTGATCGCGCTCGCCGCGATACTGTTCGTCGCGCTGGATGCGATCTATCGCGTGCAGTTCGGACGCGTGCTGCCTCGGGCCGAAGACAGCATGGGCATCCTGCGGATCATCCCTGAATTCCTCTACGGCATCGGTCTCTACTACCTCGGGCAGCGCTGGACGCCTTCAGCGCGCGTGTCGGTCATAGGTGCTCTCGCCGCCACGGTCGCGCTGCTCGCCTTGATGCAGATCGGGGCCGACGATCGCATCATCGTGGCGGCCGCTGGGCCCTTCATCCTGTCGCTCGCGTTGTTGGCCAAGGCGGACGTTCGGACCTTCCTGTCCCACCCCGTCGCCCTGTTCGCCGGCGAAGCCTCGTTCGCGCTCTACCTCGTCCACATCCCCATCCTGATGGTCTGGCGCAATGCGGCGCAGGCCGTCGCGGGTTGGCCCGGAGATTACCGGATGGGCGTAGTTGAACTCATCGCCATGCTGGTGTTGACGCTCGTCGTCGCCGCCGCCATCCATGTCCTCGTCGAGCAGCCCGGCCGCCGCTGGCTCCGGGGGCGGATGGCGCCGCAGCGCGCCGATCCCATCGAAGCCAAACGATCCGTTCACAGCGATCAGGGAGAACCCTTTTGAACCCTGCGAACCTGAACCGTCGCCTGTTCCTGGGCGGGGGGGGCCTCATCGGCTTGAGCGGAACGGCCTGTACCCAGACGCGCCCGTCGAGGAACCTGACGGTCTTCAAGACGCCGACCTGCGCTTGCTGCGACGCGTGGATCGGGCACATGCGCGAGGCAGGCTTCAGCACCACCATCACGGTTCTTCCGAGCCTCCAGTCAGTCCGCAGCAGTCGAGGAATGCCGGACGCCTTGGCCTCCTGTCATACTGGGCTGATCGACGGCTATCTCGTCGAGGGTCATGTGCCGGCTGCTGACGTCGTCCGTCTGCTGGCCGAGCGACCGACGGCGGTAGGCATCGCCGTGCCGGCCATGCCGCTCGGTTCGCCCGGCATGGAGACGCCCCAGGGGCAAAAGGAACCTTACGACACTTTGCTGGTGCTCCGATCAGGAGCCACCCGCGTGTTCAATCGCCACAACCGACCGGCCTGATGCTCAGGCCATTCAGGTGATCCACAATCCGGAGCTTGCCATGTCTCGCACACCCCTTGCCCTCGTCCTGTCGTTCGCTGTGCTCTCGGCGACACCCGCTTTCGCCCAGGACCACGCCCACGGCCACTCCGACCCAGGCTCGGTCGCTGCGGAAGCGGCGGACGCGGCCACCGCCGTCGATGCTTTCCACGCCGCGCTCAAGGCCGGCGACACGGTCGGCGCGCTGACGCTTCTGGCGCCCGATGTGATGATCTTCGAAGAAGGCGGCGCGGAGCGGTCGCGCGACGAATATGCGTCCCATCACCTGGGATCGGACGCCGCCTTCGCCGCCGCCTCGGAGGCGACGGTGGCGCGCAGATCGGGCTGGGCCGACGGCGACATCGCGTGGATCACCAGCGAGGGCCGCACGACTGGCCAGTTCAACGGCCGCGCCGTGGATCGACTCACGACGGAGACGATGGTCCTCAAGCGGCACGCCCACGGCTGGCGCATCCACCACATCCACTGGTCGTCACGCGCGCCTCGCTAGACGAGGATACGACGACGCGTGAAGGCTCGTCACCGAAGGCCTGCCAGCCGCCGCCTGGCTCGCCCTACTGAACGCTCTGGAAGGCGGCGTTGCAGGCCTCTTCGCAGCGGCGGCAAGACTCGGCGCAGATGCGGCAGTGTTCATGCATGTCCGCGTGGCGCTCACACTCCTCGGCGCACAGCCGGCAAGCTTCGGCGCACGCCTGCAAGGTCAGCCGAATGACTCCCTCGTTCGAGCCCGTCCGGCGAGAGGCGACGGCGCCAGCCGCAGTGCAGATGTCAGCACAGTCCTGGTTCAGTCGAATGCACTGGAGCAGGCTTTGCACCATCTCCTCGCCGAGACAGGCGTCAGCGCAGATCACGCAGGATTGGGCGCAGTCATAACATTCGTCGATGCACCGGGCGAGGGCGGTGTTGACCGAACCCCTGACGTGCGGGTGGGTGCTTATCATCTCTTGGGCGTGCATGGCGCTCTCCTTGGCTGGGGATGCGAAGCCAACCCGTCGTCGTTCGGGCGGTTCCGGAACATAAAAGTGAGGAGGGCAGCGCGAGGGGAGTCGGGCGCGCCTGCGTAGAGGCGCTAAAGCGCGGCTGGCGGCGGGAGCGTTCCCATGACGGCGACGACGCCGAGGATGGCGGCGCCAAGCGCGGCCTCCACCGCGATGCTGCGTCGAAGCCGCTGGAGGGCCGCGACTGGATCTTCCGCGCCCTGCAGCTTCAGCCCGAGCGAGGGCGTGAGGCGGTAGCGATTGTCCGCCGCCAACGCCAGCATCAGGACGAACAGCACCAGCTTGGCGATCAGCAACTGCCCATAGAGGCTGGTTCCCAGGCCTTCGAGCCGCTCCGGGCCGACCAGGAACCAGCTGTTCGCCAAGCCCGTCACCACTAACAGAGCAACGGCGAGGGTCCCCAACCCGGCGAACCCGTGCAGGGCTCTATGAATCGCGAGATCGTCCGGCGCGGTTCGGCGCAGCAGCAGGATCGTCAGGGCGGCCAAGGCTCCCAACCACAAGGCTGCTGCGACCGTGTGGATGACGTCGGCGACGAGATGGATGACGCCGCCCGGTCCTTCGGTCGCCGCGCCGTGGCCGGTCCAGGCAAAGCTGGCGGCGACAAGGAGTCCAAGGACCACCATCAGCCACCAGATCGCCCTGCCAGGCGTCAAGGCGACAACCACGACAAGGCCAAGGAGGGCGATCGCGGCCCGCGCCACCATGGCCATGCCAAGTCCGGTCCCGGTGATCATGAAGGACAGGGACGCTGGCTTGACCGCTTCGCTCAGGGAACCCGCCATGACGGCGGTCTGGGCCACCAAGGCAGCAAGCGATCCAAGTCCGACCACGATCGCGGCGAAGGCCAGCGTCTGCCGCGCCCAGGTCAGGTTCGGACCGTCGTCCCGCCTGAAGCTGTAGAGCAGGAACAGCGGCGCGCCGAGCAAGACGACAGCGCCGCTGTATTGAAGCCAGCGGAGGGCGATGACCGCGACTTCGAGCACGGCGTCAACGCACCGAGAAGGTGTAGGAACCCGTCATGCGGTGCCCGTCGCTCGATGCGATGCGCCAATCGACGCGATAGGCGCCGGCGGCCAGCGGACGGGCGAGAGTGCCGGTCAGTGTCTTGCCGTCCTCGCCGACCAAAGTGCGGATCGCGACCTTGTCCCCCGCCGCATTGACGACGTCGAAGCCGGAGAAGGCGGGAACCGTGCGCTCGCTAAAGGTCAGGGTGAGCGTTCGGGTCGACGCCACAGCCGAGTTGGGCGCGGGCGTCGCGCTGACGAGACGGGCGTGGGCCGCCGCCGGCCCAGCGATGAAGGCCGCGGCCGCCGCGACGGCGATGAAGGGCGCGGAATTGAAGTTACGCATACTCAGTCTCCAGACATTCGGCCGCTTCCGGCCCTGTGCTTCACTACGCGCGATACGGGCGCTTCCCTCGTGAGGGAGGATCGCGGCCGATCCAAGGACCGGCCGCGACACCCTTATGCGACGCCGTAGCCGGCTCGCTCGATAGCGGCCCGGACGCGGGCTTCGTCGGCCTCGCCTTCCACCCGCAGCGTCCCGGTGGCGATCTCGATCTCCATCCGGGCTTTTGGCGCCACCTCGGCCACGGCGGCCCTCACCGTCGCGGCGCAGCCGCCGCATCTCATGCGTTCAACCTTTAGCTCGATCATCGTCATCTCCTTTATTGATCGACGATGAGGCAGGTGGGGTTTCCCAGCGTGGGAGGGTCAAGGGGCAACTACGGACTTGACCCTTGCCATGATGGGAAGGGGCAGCAGAGGCGCGGAGGAGAACGATGATGTATCATGAACACCACAGCCATTCGACGACGCCTGCCGGGCAGGTCCAAGCCCACGGCACCTCGCTGAACCGTCTCGCCTTTACCGCTACGCTGCACTGCCTTTCAGGCTGCGCCGTGGGAGAGGTGCTGGGGATGGTTATTGGAACGGCGCTCGGATGGAGCGCCCTGTCGACCATCGGCCTGGCCGTGGGGCTCGCCTTCCTCTTCGGCTATGCCTTCACCATGATCCCGTTGCTGCGGGCCGGACTGGCGTTCGGGGCGGTTCTGAAGCTGGCTCTGGCGGCGGACACTGTCTCGATCGCCATCATGGAGATCGTCGACAACGCCATCATGCTGGTCATTCCCGGCGCGATGGACGCACATCTGGACTCGTTTCTGTTCTGGGGCAGCCTCGGAGCCGCGCTCGTGATTGCGGGCGCCGTCGCCTTCCCCGTCAATCGCTGGCTGATTTCGCGAGGCAAGGGGCACGCGGTGGTGCACAGGCGTCATGCGCATTGATCCGACCTGGGCCGGCGGGGGCGCCACCTACCCCGGCCCTGTCGGCTGGGGCTTTCTGGAACAGGCCACGTTTGTTCGCGTTGGCCGGACGACAGCGATATTCCGGGAGCGTGGAAGATGAAAATGAGCTGGGGCCGCTTCGCGGCGATGATCGCGACCTCGACGGTCGTGATGTTCTTCTTGATGTATCAGCTGGTCTACAGCCTCGACCATGCACTGTTCAGCCTCAACCGCCTGATGGCGTCGCTCATCATGGGCTGCGTCATGGCGATGATCATGCTGGGATTCATGTGGAGCATGTATGAGGGCAGACGCACGAAGGTGGCCATCGTCGTGGCGGCCGCAATTCTCGGCGCCCTGATGCTCTATATGAACCGTGCACAGACCCTGGTGGATGACACCACCTTCATGCGCGCCATGATCCCGCACCACTCCATCGCCATCAACAACGCCAGCAACTCGCAGATCAGCGACCCCCGAGTCAGGGAACTGGCCGACGAAATCATCGCCAGCCAGGTCCGCGAGATCGAGGAAATGAAGTTGCTCATCGCTGAGATTGAGCGTGATGGGAAGCGCGGCGAGCGCCCCCTTCCTCCGCGCCCGGCCGTTCTAACCCCGGAGATGCAGCCGAAGATTCGAGAAGCGGTTCGGTAAGAACGGCCCCTCCGAACTGTTGCGCTCTTCCGCCTAGCCACCAGCGAGACGAGTTCGCACGGGAGTTTCGACTCCCGTGCGATTTCGCTGACGTGAGTTTGATCAGCCAGTCGGCTGACCCGTTCCCGGCGCTTGAGCGGCCGCGCCCGAGCGGTGCTCGGCCACCCATTGCTCCAGTTCGGCGATCTCCTGCCGCTGCATGGTCATGGTCTTCTCCGCCATCTGGCGGAGCTCCGGGTCGGGGTTCTGCTGCATCAGCACCTCCGATATGGCCATGCCGCCACGGTGGTGCTCGATCATCTTGAGGGCGAACGTTTCCGACGGGTCCGCGCCGTTCGCCCGGCTCATGGCGAGATGCATCTGCTGCTCAGCCGCAGAGTAAGGCGTATCAGGGCCGGCCGGCATACCGCTCGGGCCGGCGGCCATTGCGGGATCGGACGACGTAGCCGCCGTATCGCCATCGTTCGTCTCGGGGTCCTCAGCCGGAGTGCAGGCCATCAGCAGTGCGGCTAGGGCGACGCCGGCAAGGCCCGTCTTAAGTCTTATCGACATGGGTGGTTCTCCAATGGTGAAGCCTAGCGAACCGGCGGCGTGGCGCGAGGTTCCCAAAAGGGCCTTGACCTTCCCATGACTGGAACGTTCATCAGGAGAGGGACTTCCATCCTGGAGACATCCCGATGACCGCCACATCCCTGCGAACGCTCGATATTCCCGTGCTCGGCATGACCTGCGCCAGTTGTGTGGGGCGGGTCGAGAAAGCTATCCGGGCAGCCCCCGGCGTCAGAAGCGCCACGGTGAACCTCGCCGCCGAACGTGCGCGGGTGGAACTGGATGACGTGGGGTCTGCGGCGGCCGTGACCCAGGCGATCCGCTCCGCCGGCTACGAACCGATCGAACGCATTATCGAACTGAAGATCGGCGGCATGACGTGCGCGAGTTGCGTCGGCCGGGTCGAGCGCGCGCTGAAGGCCACGCCGGGCGTTCTGGACGCCAGCGTCAACCTGGCGACCGAGAGAGCCACGGTCCGGGTGCTGGAGGGCGCCGCTGATGCGCGCGCCTTGACGGATGCAGTGGCCAAGGCGGGCTACACCGCCGAGGCGGCGTCCGCGCCGGACACGACCAGCGAGGATCGGGAGCAGGCGTCGCGGGCGGCGGAAATCCTTAGTCTCGGTCGTGCCGTCGCCATCGCGGGCGCCGCGACCCTGCCGCTGTTCGTCATCGAGATGGCGCTGCACTTCGTTCCGGGCGCCCACGCCTGGCTTATGGACTCGATTGGCATGACGCCCTGGCGGATCGTCAGCTTCCTGCTGGCGACCTTCGTGCTCTTCGTCCCGGGTCTGCGCTTCTATCGAAAGGGCGTGCCCAACCTGATCCGGCTGACGCCGGACATGAACTCGCTCGTCGTGCTGGGCGCCACCGCCGCCTGGGCCTTCTCGACGGTCGCCACCTTCGTCCCTCAGTGGCTGCCGGCCGGAACCGCCAACGTCTATTTCGAAGCCGCCGCCGTGATCGTCACGCTGATCCTTGTCGGCCGCTGGTTCGAGGCCCGCGCCAAAGGGCAGACCAGCCAGGCCATTCGTCGCCTGATGACGCTCCAAGCCAAGACGGCGCGCGTGGAGCGGGACGGGTCTGAGATCGAGCTGCCGATCGATCAGGTCACGCCAGGCGACGTGATCGTGGTTCGGCCCGGTGAGCGCGTTCCGGTCGACGGCTCGGTGCTGTCCGGCGCCTCCTTCGTTGACGAGTCCATGCTCACCGGCGAGCCGATCCCGGTGGAGAAGGTCGAGGGCGCCAAGGTCGTCGGCGGCACGATCAATACGACGGGTGCCTTCCGTTTCCGGGCCGAGAAGGTGGGTTCCGAGACCGTGCTGGCGCAGATCGTGCGCATGGTCGAGGCGGCCCAGGGCGCCAAGCTGCCGATCCAGGCGCTGGTCGACAAGGTGACCGGCTGGTTCGTTCCCGCTGTCATCGCCATCGCTGTCGTGACCTTCGGCGTCTGGGTGGTGTTCGGACCGCAGCCGGCGCTGGGCTTCGCCCTGGTCAACGCCGTCGCCGTGCTCATCATCGCCTGCCCCTGCGCCATGGGACTGGCCACCCCGACCTCGATCATGGTCGGGACCGGCCGCGCCGCCGAACTCGGCGTCCTGTTCCGCAAGGGCGAGGCGCTTCAGGCGCTTCAGGGCGTCGAGGTCGTCGCCTTCGACAAGACGGGCACCCTGACCGAGGGGCGGCCGGAACTAACCGACCTCACCGTGGCCGAGGGCTTCATCGAGGACGAGGTGCTGAGCCTGGTCGCCGGGCTGGAGACGCGCTCGGAGCACCCCATCGCCCGCGCCATCATTCAGGCCGCCGAGGCGCAAGGCCTTCCCGTTCCTGATCCGGACACCTTCTCCTCGCGTCCCGGTT
>CAZERE010000117.1:0-9817 GCA_964515365.1 uncultured Phenylobacterium sp.
CACCTCGCCCAGATTGTGGGGGGGAATATTGGTCGCCATGCCCACGGCGATGCCGCCGGCGCCGTTGACCAGCAGGTTCGGAATCCGCGACGGCAGGACGGCCGGCTCGTGCTCAGAGCCGTCATAGTTGGGCTTGAAGTCGACCGTGTCCTTGTCGAGGTCGGCCAGGACCGACATGGACGCCTTGGTCAGGCGGCATTCGGTGTAGCGCATGGCCGCCGGCGGATCGTTGTCCACCGAGCCGAAATTGCCCTGACCATCGATCAGCAGCAGCCCCATGGAGAACGGCTGGGCCAGCCGCACCAGGGTCATGTAGATCGCCGAGTCCCCGTGCGGATGGTACTTACCCATGACGTCACCGACGACCCGGGCGGACTTCACATAGCTCCGGTCGGGCGTATGCCCCTGCTCGCTCATCGAGAACAGGATCCGGCGGTGAACGGGTTTGAGCCCGTCGCGGGCGTCCGGCAGCGCGCGGCTGACAATGACGCTCATGGCGTAGTCGAGATACGAGCGCTTCAGCTCGTCCTCAATGGCGATAGGGGCGATGCCCCCGCGCCGGCCATCATCCGGTGGGTTATGAAGATCGTCGGTCAAAGCAGGGAAAAACCGTCAGAATCGGACACAAAACGCGAAGTCAGGTGTTAGCATTCCCGAAAGGCTGAGCCAACGCCGGCTCGGCATCTGTCGTCTCTTGCGTCTGCGGAAGGTCCATCGATGAAACTCCTCGCCTCCTCCATCGCCCTGCTGGCCCTCAGCGGTCTGGCCGCCCAGGCCGCCGATATCGGCCAGTCGACCAAGGCCGAGCTGAAAGGTAACCAGGGCCAGATGGTCGGCTCGGCCACCCTGACCGAAGCGCCCAAGGGCGTGGTCATGCGGGTGGAGGTCAAGGGCCTGACGCCGGGCTGGCATGGCCTGCACTTCCACGAAAAGGGCGACTGCTCGAAGTCCGACTTCACCTCGGCCGGCGGCCACGTCCATACGGAGGCCAGCATGGTCCACGGCCTGCTGAATCCCGACGCCAACGAATCCGGCGACCTGCCCAACCTCTATGTCGGCGCCGATGGCACGGGTGCGACCGAGGTCTTCACCACCTATGTGTCTCTCGACGGCCAGGGCGGCCGCGCCGCCCTGCAGGATGACGACGGCTCGGCCATCGTGATCCACGCGTCGCCGGACGACCATATGACCCAGCCGATCGGCGGGGCCGGCGCCCGGGTGGCCTGCGCCGTCATCGGAAGCTAAGCTTCGGCGGCTAAATATGGCGGCCAGGACAGCTTCCGTTCAGGTTCAACCCTTTAGAAGGCGATCTGTACGTCTTTAAGGAAGACTGGAATGAAGCGTTTCGCATCCCCTGTCCTGGCCGCCCTCGCCCTGACGACGGCCCTCGCCGGGCCGGCCTCGGCCGCCCAGGCGATCCTTCCCGGCTATTGGGAGAGCACCAATCGGCTGCTCTCCCCCATCCGGACGACGGATGTGGAGAAGCGCTGCATCACGCCGGCCGACGTCGAGAAGTTCATGATGGGGCCGAGCAATCGGCACTATACCTGCACCTATCCCACCCGCTCCTTCGCCGACGGCAAGATCCTCCTGAAGGGCACCTGTGTCAGCAAGAAGGGCCGCCAAGTGGCGGTGTCCGGCGAGGGCGCCTTCACCCCCACCAGCTTCAACCTGACGGCCAATATCGCCACCACCTTCGCCGGCATCCCCCTCTCTGGAAAGGCCAGCACGGAGGCGCGGCGGATCGCCGACGTGTGTCCGCCCAAGGACGCCAACACTTCGGAATAGCCGGCCCGTTGTTCGGCGGTCGGGCGGCGGGCATAAGGCCCTGTGCGCTGGCCCCTGCCCCCCTCCCTTCGACGTCTGACTGGCCGACGCCGGCTGATCGCGGCCCAACTTCAGGCCAGGCATGCCTGGCGAATGGCGGTGATCGTCGTCGTCTCGGTGCTGGCGGGCCTGGCGGCGGCCTATTTCGCGCGCCTCTGCGACTGGGCCATGGAGACCCACGCAGGCCTGTACGCCGCCCGGCCAGCCTTCGCCGTCATGCTGCTGCCCATCGGCTTCGCCCTGGCGGTCTGGATCACGCGGCGCTTCGCCCCGGAGGCCGCGGGCAGCGGTATTCCCCAGGTCATCGCCGCAGCCGAACAGAGGTGGCGGGGTCGCTGGGGCGGACGCCGCGTCACCCTGCGCACCGCAGCCTGGAAGGTCGTGCTGGCCGCCTGGATGCTGATCTGCGGCGCCTCCATCGGCCGTGAAGGCCCGACGGTCCAGGTGGCCGCCGGCATCACCCGGACCCTCACCCGCGGCCTGCGGGGCGGGCCTGGCCGTCGCGCCATGATCATCGCCGGCGGCGCGGCCGGCGTGGCGGCGGCCTTCAACACCCCGATCGCCGGGGTCGTCTTCGCCTTTGAGGAGCTGGGCCGCAGCTTCGAGCGGCGCACCCACACCACGGTGATCCTTGTCGTGGTGGTGGCGGGCTTCACCGCCTATGCCCTGCAGGGCGACTACGCCTATTTCGGCGCGCTGGGGCGAGATTCCGACCTGCGCGCCGCCTGGCTGGCCGCGCCCGTGCTGGGCGTGATCGGCGGCCTGAGCGGCGGCCTGTTCTCCCGGGCCCTGGCCTGGGTGATCGGCCCCCGGGACAATCCCCTGACCCGGTGGCGACGCGCCCGTCCGGTGCTGTTCGCCTTCCTCTGCGGCCTGGCGGCGGCCGGCGCGGCCCTGGCCTCAGGGGGCGTCACCTTCGGCGCCGGCTATCTGGAGGCCCGCGCCCTGCTGCACGACGACGCCGGCGGCGGGTTGAATCTGGCCAGCTGGAAGTTCGTGGCCACCCTGGCCGCGGCGGTGTCCGGCGCGCCGGGCGGCATCTTCGCCCCCTCCCTGGCGATCGGGGCCGGCATGGGCAGCGCGCTTTCGGAGACCTATCTGGCCTTTGCGGGCCGCGAGGCGGTGGTGCTTGGCATGGCGGGCTATCTGTCGGGGGTGGTCCAGGCGCCCCTGACCAGCGCGGTGATCCTGATGGAGATGACCCGGGATCCCGGCCTGGTGGCGCCCCTGATGCTGACCTCGCTGCTGGCCCGCTGGGTGTCGGCCCTGATCATGCCGACCCCGATCTATCACGTCCTGGCCGAGGTCTGGCGCCTCACGCCCCGCCAGCCTGGCTGAGCACCAATAAAAAGGGCGACGCCCACGGCGCCGCCCTTTGATCGTTCCTTGGCGGCGGGCGCTCAGGCCGCCGTCTTCCAGGTGGGCTGGAGCTCCTGGTGCGGCGGACAAGGCGCCACCTCGCCGACGGGCAGGCCGCCCAGTTCGTTGGCGAAGCCGTGGTTCACATCGCGGTGGTGGGCCTCGTCGGCGCGGACCACCAGGACCACGTCGCGCAGGGTCGCGGTCTCGGGCAGACCCCAGTACTTCAGGGCGATGGCCGGCGCCGGCAGGTTGGGCGAGCGTCCCTCATCCAGTTCGGCCAGGTAGTTGGTGTAGCTGATCACCGCCTCTTCCTCGAAATAGCCCACCACCCGGTGGGCGGTCTTGGCCGAGATCAGGTAGAGGGCGAAGAAGGCCAGATAGAAGACCCACTGCACGGCGACGATCACGAAGCGCTCGAACAGGGTCGGCTTGGCCACCTCGATGAAGGTCATCAGGTGCATGCGTTCGTTCTCGGCCTCGTCCATCAGCGTCTTGATCCAGCCCTTGTCGTCGCACATGCGGCGCAGGCAGGTCAGGTGGTTGATGGTGGCGCCGACCATGCCCGGCACCGCGGCCACCGTCTCCAGGACCACGGCCCGATGGCCGTAGCGCTTGGCGAAGAAGGTGTCGGCGCAGAAGCGCAGAACCTTGGTGAAGCCGAAGGCCACCCTGTCCGAAACGCCGCGGGGGGCGTGGTGAACCGAGAGGTCGACGAGGGGGGCGGTCATGGCGGTCATCCTTGGTTCGCCCAGACGGGGCGTTCATCCGATGACCGAGGAATAGCCCGCGGCCCGCCCGACCAAAATTCCGCGCATCTCCCTAGGTACGCGCCCGGAGGGACGCGGTGACGCAGGGACCAACGAAAATGGCCAGCCCCTGGGGGACTGGCCATGACGTCGAAACCGGGCCTGGCCTGGGATCAGAAGGGGATTTCGTCGTCCAGATCGGCCGAGAAATCCTCGCGGGGACCGGAGGGCTGGCTGCGCGGCCCGCTGGACGAGAAGCCGCCGCCGGAGCCGCCGCCCTCGTCGCTGTCGCCGCCGCGGCCGTCGAGCATGGTCAGCTCACCGCGGAACTTCTGAAGCACGATCTCGGTGGAGTATTTCTCGACGCCGCTCTGGTCGGTCCATTTGCGGGTCTGGATGGCGCCTTCGATATAGACCTTGGAGCCCTTGCGCAGATAGCTCTCGGCCACCTTCACCAGGTTCTCGTTGAAGATGACCACCCGGTGCCATTCGGTGCGCTCCTTGCGCTCGCCCGAAGAGCGGTCGCGCCAGGTCTCCGAGGTGGCGATCCGCAGATTGGCCACCCGGTCGCCGGACGAGAGCGCGCGGATCTCGGGATCAGCGCCCAGATTGCCCACCAGAATGACCTTGTTGACGCTGCCCGCCATGTCGATGTCCTTGAAGTGCCGAAAGAATGGAAGTCGAAGCCCCGCCCAGGCTAACCCCCGGACGCGGCGCGATCAATGAGATGTTCTGCCTGTGTTCTCAGGCCTGTGGTCTTAGCGCGCCGGCTCCCGCGGCATGGCCCCGGGAATCGCCAGCCGCCCGTCGCCGGTGCGGACCAGGGCCAGATACCGATTCTGCTCCATGGAGGGCGCGGTAAAGATGCCTTCCCGCTGCAGGAAGATGAAGTTGCCCTGGTAGGCGCCGACCATGGTGCGGGTCGAACCGCCCATCTGCAGGAACCGCACGCGGATCGCCTCGAGGGCGGCGGCGCAGTTTTCCAGGTCCGGCTGGGTTCCGGGCAGCTTGTTGTACTTCAGTTCGCCGTCCTCGCGGACCACCTGGTAGCAGATCTCGCGATCGCCCGGCGGCAGGGTTCGCTTCTGGCAGGCGGCGAGCGCCAGGGCGCAGGCGCCCAGCAGGATCACGGTTCTCAACATCGGCAAATCCTACACCGGGTTCGTGGCCAGGGCGAGGCGTCAGCCGATCGGGTTGATCGCGCAGCCGGCGCCCTGATCGGCCAGGGTCCGGAAGCGCCGATTGTCGGCCGAAACCTCGACCCGGCCGGGCACCAGACGAAGGGTCTGCTGCATCCAGCGGCCATAGGTGGCCGAGCCCGCCGGCTCGCAGCGGCCGGCGAACAGGGTCTGAACGCAGGAGTCGAGGGTCAGGTCGCCCGGCAGGCGACGCCATTCGGCGCCGGCATAGCGCCAGCAGGCGCCGGCCGGGGCCGGCTGGGCCACCTGGCTCGGCAGGTTGGGGGCGGTCACCCCCTCGACGGGGCCAGGGGGCGGGGCAGCGGCGGTCTCCACCGGCGGCGGCAGCGGGGTAAGGACCGTTCCGGCTTCGTCTGCGGCGGCCAGGGCGCCGGTCTCATCCACGCCCACATCCAGCGCGCCCGTAGCCACGCCATTGCGCTCGGCGCACTCGCTCAGGGTCACCTCGCCGACGAACTGCCCCCCCACGAAGCACCGCAGGGGTCGAGCCGGATCCATCCGGCCGTCGTCGAGATCCGTCGTCTCGACCACGAGGCCGCCCTGGGAGGCCGCCGGCGGGGCGTCCGGGGCCGCGTCATCGCCCCGCGCCAACAGCCCGACGGCGATCCCCATTCCAGCCAGGAGGGCGAGCGCGCCGCCGGCCAGGGCCAGCACAATTCGACGGTCGTTCAGAAAATCCATGGGGCCTCGCACGCGGGGGTCCTGCCAAAGATCACATCGAAGCGCCCGGCGCCTCCACGAAATCCGATCAGCGATGCGCCAGCCATGCCCGCGCCATCCTCAGGGCAAGGCCTCTAGACCGGGCCTGTGACCGTGGCAAGACGGGGCTCACCCGCCGCCGGTCAACCGGTCGAGGGCGGCCTGATAATTGGCGATCTGGTTGGTCATATAGGCCGGCGCCTTGCCAATGGCGGCGGCCGCCTCCTGCTGCTTCCGGACGCTCTCCGGCGTCGCGGCGTCGCGCAGGGCGGTATAGATCTTGCGGATCACCCCTTGGGCCTGGGTCAGCTCGGAAATCGCGTGGCGAATCTGTTCAGGCGTGTCGAGATTGAGCTGCGAGTGTAGCCCCAGGCCATAGAAGTCCCCCTTGCCGTCGGCCGAGACCGTCTTGCCCTCCTCAAGCTTGGTGGCGCGGATCACGCCTTCGGCGAGACCCAGCACGCCCAGGGCGTCCTGCCCCTCCTTGCCGGGGGTGAGCTCGATGACCGAGCGTTCGTTCAACGGCTTGATCTGCAGGCGGCGCACGCCGTCGGTGACGGCGGTGTCGACCTTGACCTTGAAGCCCGTCGCGCGCCGGATCTTGAGCATGAGGCTCTCAAGGGTCTCGTCGACGGCGATGGTCACCGTCTTGGGGCGCCCGCCATTGGCGCTGATGTTGAACTCATCGCCGGCCCGCAGGCCGCTGACCGCCGTCAGATTGGACGAGTCCTTGAAGGTCAGCTGGCCGGTCGGCAGACCCAGGCGATCCAGGACGCTGGCGCCCTGGTCGGCGATGGCGATCGAACCTGGGGTGGCGAAACCGTCCTTGCCCGTGAAGCGCTGGGACCAGACCACGGCCCCGGCCGCCACATCCAGGCGCGCCAGGAAGCCGTCGGCCTCGCCCTTGGGGATCTGGCCCGGCAGGTCCCCGGCGCCCGCCTGCCCCGTCAGCCAGACCTGGCCGCCGGAAACAGCCAGGCCCGCGGCCTTGTCGTCGCCCGCTCCGCCATAATAGGCGACAGCATCCGCGGGATTGGCGGTCAGATTCGCCGAGATTTGCGCGGCGAAGGCGTCCATGCCGCCGGCGTGGGCGCGGGTCACCGTTCCGGCGTTCAGGGCGGTGTTGCGGGTCGAGCCGGCGACCACAAGATTGCCGTTGTCGAGGGCGAGGCCCGTAATGGTTCCCCCTTCCAGATCGCCCAGATCGCGCTGGGCCACCTGCACCGGTGCGGCGCCGGAGATATCGAACCGCCGCACGACGGCGCGGCCATTCTCCATACTGGCGGTGACCAGGGCGTCGCCATCCACCACCAGGCCGGCCGGCTTGTCGTCCAAGGCCGTGCCGAAGGACTGGGTGAACAGCGACACGGGCTCGCCCTTGGCGTTGAGCCCAAAGCCCTGGATGTAGGAATCCGTGCCGCCCAGGGCCGTCGCGCCCGGCATCGACGACTTGGAGCGCCCGGAGACATAGACCTCGCCATCGGCGCCGAAGGCGATGTGCGTCGCCTCGTCCTCCTGCCGCGAGCCGCGGCGGGCGGTCCAGACTTCCTCGCCCTTGGCGTTGAAGACGGTGACGAAGCTGTCGCTCAGCTCGGCCAGGGCGGGCGAGTCGCCCGAGTTCAGCGGCCCATCCACGGCGCCGTTCAACTGCCCGATGACCGAGCCGGCCACGGCCACCTGGCCGTCCGCAGAAACCGCCAGGGCCAGGCCCTTGGCGTCTTCGGAAGCCCCCAGGACGCGGGAATAGATCAGCTTGCCGGCCGAATCGTACTTGAGGAGCGCCACGTCGCGCTCGCCCTTGATCGACTGGCCGGAGATGTCGCCATTGACGTCGGCCAGGACATAGACCGAGCCGTCGGTCCCCGCCTGGGTGGCGCGCACAGTCTCGATCTTGCCTTCCAGAGGATTGGCGAAGATGCGGCCTTCGACCCAGTGAGCCTCGCCGGACGGCTGCAGGGGCGCGCTCACCGCGCCGGTTTCAGTCTGGAATTTCAGCAGCTGGTTCGTCTGCACGCCGTCGTCGGTGTCGACCTTGCCGTCCGGGTCAGGATCGCCGACCTTCTGGGTCATGTAGATCGCCGGCGCGGTGTCCACAGCCGTGAAGGTCACCTGTTCGGTGATGTCGGTCTTGATCTTCATCGCCCACTGATCGGGCGCGGGCGGCAGCTTGATGGTCCGGCCGGCCGAGGTGAAGGTCCGTTCCTCGCCCGGAATACGCTCCTGGGCGAAACGCGTCGTAACGCCGGCGGCTTCCAGCTTGGAATTGATGTGATTGATCACATTGGGCAGCGTGCGGGTCTGGGCGCCCATCTGCGACAGATCGATGGCGATATTGATGTTGGTGTTGATCTGCTTGATCGCGATGTTGAACTTCACGTCGCCTTCGAAGGCGGGGACGGCGCTGCTGGCCGTGCCCGACACCAGGGGCGCCGTCACATACTCGCTCTTGCCCCGGGAGATTCCGACCTTGGCCCGGGCGGTGTCGGCCACCTCGGCGAGGCCAAGGCGCACGTCGTCGAACTTGGCCTTGTCCACATAGCCGCTCAGCTCGGCCATCCCCTTGGTGAAGGCCGTGGTGATCCGATTGGTGTCGAAGCTGGTGAGGTTCTTGGTGTTCATCTTCTCGGCCAGCGCGGACAGCGTGCCGAGGCCCTGATAGAGGGCGAAGAGTTTCTTGTAGTCGGAGCTGGCGCCGGACAGGTCGAGGGTCGCAGCGGACTCATCGATGATCCGCCCCCCCTGCAGGGCGCTCTTCAGCAGGGCCGAGGAGTCGATCGGCGTCGCCTGCGTCGCCCAGGGCGCTGTAGGGGCGTATTTCTGGGTGACCGAGCTTCCCGACGAGGATGACGAGCTTCCACCAACCCCGCCCAGCTTGGCCTGGTAGTAGTTCATCAGCAGATTGGAATCGAACCCAATCACGGCGGCCCCTCAACGCAGACCTATGCCTGCCCATGCACCATCGGGTCACAAGCCTTACAGCCGGTTAAGCTGCGCCAAATGAGTGGCCCGGAACACCTGTGCGCTCCGGGCCATCACGACGCCCCGGCAAGACCTGGAACTTCAAAGACCTACTTGAAGAGCGACAGGATGACCTGCGGCGCCTGGTTGGCGATCGACAGGGCCTGGGCGCCCAGCTGCTGCTGCACCTGCAGGGCCTGCAGCCTGGCGCTCTCCTTGGCGAGGTCGGCGTCGACCAGATTGCCCACCCCGGCGGTGAGCACGTCGGTCAGCTTATCGACGAACTTGTTGTGCGCTTCGATCTGCTTGGCCTGGGCGCCGAGGCTGCCCAGGGACTGGTTCACATTGGCGATCGAGGCGTCCAGCTGGGTGAGGATGCCGCTGGCCAGGGTGCTGGTGGTGATCGAGGCGTTGCCGGCCATGGTGATGATGCCGCCGCCCAGCGACAGGTTCTGGGTCGACAGCGTGATGTAGGCGTTGGCGTCGGCGTTGGCCAGGAAGCGGATCGAGCCCGCGACCGAACCGTCCAGGATGTTGGCGCCGTCGAATTCCGAGTTTTCAACCACCTGGGTGATCTGCCGGAGGATCGACTTGAAGTCCGAGTCCAGGGCGATGCGGGATGAGGAATCCAGCGAGGTGTCCATGGCCGAAACCACCTTCTCCTTCAGCTGGACCAGCAGGTCGGAGACCGATTCGCCGGCGGCCATGGAGACTTCGGAGATGGACTGGGCCCGGTTAAGGCTCATCTTAACGGCGCCGAGGGCGCCGATATCGGCCCGCTGCCCCTGGGCGATGGCCCAGACCGAGGCGTTGTCCTTGGCGTTGCCGATCCGTAGGCCAGTGTTGATCCGGTTCTGAACATTCGACAATTCGTCGTTGGTCTTGTTCAGATTCTGCAGTGCGACCAACGCCGACTTGTTGGTGTGAACGCTGATCGCCATGCTCGGACCTCCTTCATCGTCCGCCACCCGCCTCGCCTCTTGGGCCGAGTCGCGGGTTGCTGTTCGAGATGGAAGCTATGGAATC